>NZ_CP147913.1:1249333-1561666 GCF_037414475.1 Myxococcus stipitatus
GTCCCCCTGAATCACTGCCAGGTGCAGCCGCCCTTCGAGCCCAACTTCGAGCCCGAGCTCGAGTGGGCCTGGAGCTCCAGCTCCGTCATGCCCTCGCACGTGCAGGTCATGATGACGCCCATCGTCGTGGAGGTGAACGGCGACGGTGTCCCGGATGTTGTCTTCAGCAGCTTCGCGGGCTCCAACTACACCACCGATGGCGTGCTGCGCGCCGTGAGCGGCGCGAATGGCGCGGAGCTGTGGACCGTGACGGACCCGGCGCTGCGCGTCCGAGGCGCCGCGAGCGTGGGCGCCGCGGACATCGACGGCGATGGCCTGGTGGAGATCTGTGCCATCCCCGAGAGCGGCCAGGGCCTGCTCTGCTTCGAGAACACCGGCGCCTTCAAGTTCCGCGCGACGGCTTCCCAGAACAACTGGGGCGGCCCCTCGTTCGCGGACCTGGACGGCAACGGCACGGTGGAGATCCTCAACGGCCCCTCCGTCTTCAGCAACACCGGCGCGCTGCGATGGACCGGCGCGGATATCGCGAGTGGCCCGGTGGGCCCCATCTCGTTCGCGGCGGACATCGACGGGGACGGACTCCAGGAGGTCGTCAACGGCCGCTCCATCTACCGCCACAACGGCGTGCCCATGTGCCGCAACACCACCATCGGCAATGGCCTGTCGGGCGTGGGCAACTTCGACGCGGACACCCGCGGCGAGGTCGTGGTGGTCAGCGGAGGTGTCGTGTCGTTGATGGATGACGACTGCACGCTCCTGTGGTCCCGGCCCATCCCCGGCGGCGGCAGCGGAGGCGCGCCGAACATCGCCGACTTCGACGCCGACGGGCAGGCGGAGATTGGCGTGGCGGGCGCAAGCCAGTACGCCGTGTTCGAGGCCGACGGCACCCTCAAGTGGTCCAGCCCCACGCAGGACCAGAGCTCCAACGTCACCGGCTCCTCCACCTTCGACTTCGAGGGCGACGGCCGCGCGGAGGTCGTCTACGCGGACGAGGTCCGCCTGCGCATCTACGACGGCGCCACGGGCACGGTGCGCTTCAGCGTCCCGCACTCGTCGGGCACGACGTATGAGAACCCCGTCATCGTCGACGTGGATGGAGACGACAACGCGGAGATTGTCATCGCGTCCAACAACTACTCCAACCCGGCCGCCGCCACGGGCATCCGCGTGTTCCGCGACCGCAAGGATGGCTGGGTGAACACGCGGCGCATCTGGAACCAGCACGCGTACTCCGTCACGAACGTCAACGACAACGGCACCATCCCCGCCAATCCCGTCGCCAACTGGCGCACCCCGGGCCTCAACACCTTCCGCGCCAACAGCCAGGGCACCGGCACCACCAGCCCCTACGCCGCCGCGGACGTGACGGTGACGGACGTCACCTCCGCCTGCGACCCGGTGACGGGCACGCTGACGCTGTCCGCGCGAGTGAACAACCAGGGAGATGCCGCCACCTCCGCGGGCCTGCGCGTGGCCTTCTATCAGGGCAACCCCACCGCGGGCGGAACCCTGCTGGGCGTGGGCGTGCTGCCCACCGTGCTCCCCGCGGGCATGCAGGCGGTGGTGACCTACTCCCGCACCAATATCTTCGGAGGCCAGGCGGAGGTCTTCGCCCGGGCGGATGACGACGGCACCGGCACCGGCCGGGAGACGGAGTGCATCGAGACCAACAACGCAGGAAGCGCCGTGGTGAACCTGACCTGCTACAACAACCTGCCGCCCGTCGCCCTCTGCCAGAACGTGACGGTCAACGCGAGCGCCACCACCTGCGGCGCGCCCGCGAGCATCGACAATGGCAGCCACGACCCGGACCAGCGGCCCGGCCCGTTCACCGTGTCGCAGTCGCCCGCCGGCCCCTTCAGCGTGGGCATGCACACTGTCACGCTCACCGCCAACGACGGACAGGCCACCGACACCTGCTCGGCCACCGTCACCGTGGTGGACGTGACGCCGCCGGTCATCGCCTGCCCCGCGGAGCGGATTGTCGACGCCACCGGCCCCGACGGCGCCTTTGTCACGCCCGCCCCCGCGACGGTCTCCGATGCGTGCGGCGCCCAGGTCAGCGGCCCCGCGGCGCGCGTCTATCCTCTGGGCACCACCTCCGTGACGTACACCGCCACGGACGCGGCGGGCCTCAGCGCCTCCTGCACCACCGCCATCCACGTGGTGAACCGCACGCGGACGCCGCCCAGCCTCATCATGTGCGACGTGCCTCGCTACACGTCGGCCGCGCAGGTGAAGGCCTGCGGCTGGGCCACCGCCAGCCCGGGCGGCGCGCCCATCAGCGTGGTGCTGCTGTCCATCAACGGAGGCGCCCCCATCCGCCTCACGCCGGACGCCGGCGGCGGACACGTCATCGAGTGGCTGACGCTTTCGGAGGGGCACTACACCCTCACGCTCACCGTCATCGCCACCGACGGCGCCATCGCCACCCAGAGCCGGCAGGTGACGGTGGACCGCACGCCGCCGCTCCTGCGCGCCGTGGGCCCCAACCCCAATCAGCCGCAGCCCCGGACGGTGGACATCCTCACGGAAGTGACGGACCTCACGCCGGTGCAGGTCGTCGCCAACTGGGTCAACACCACCAGCGTGGGCGCGGGGACGAACGTCGCCACCAACCGGGTGACCTTCTCCAGCGCCGGCAACCACCTGGTGCTCATCCGGGCGACGGACGCGGCGGGTAACACCGCCGAGCAGACGCTCCAGTTCATCGTGCAGTAGGCGTGTATCCCAGGGTGCCTCCGTGGGCTCGGCCCGCCACGGAGCACCCGCGGTTCCACGCCGGGCCTCAGCGGCCGGGCCGCGCCTGCCTCCGCACCGTCTCCCACGCCTCGATGATGCGGCGGGTCTCTTCTTGCGCCAGGGCCTGGAGCTTGGGCCCCAGCGCCGCCACCTTGTCGGGGTGGTACTGCGCCACCAGCGCCAGATAGGCCCGCTTCACCTCGGCCAAGGGCGTCCCGGGTGAGACACCGAGCACGTCCCACGGGGACTGCGGCCCCGCCGAGGGCGGCGCGTCCGGCTCCGACGGCGCGTCCTCCTCCTCCTCATCCCCGGTGTCTTCCGCCTCTGGCGCGGCGCTTCGTGGCGCGGCCTCATGGGCCGGCGGGGCAGCCCCTGCTCCACATTCCGAGCACACCATCCGCTCCTGGGGGGCCCCCGCCTCCGACGGGAGGGCCTGGACCTCACAGCAATCCCCACACACGATGTGGCGGCATTGCTCACACCGCGCCGCGGAGCCCGCGTGCTCCAGCGCCAGGCCACACCGGGGACACTCGTCGGGGAGCGGCGCCTCCTCGCCACAACGCACGCAGAACGCCCAGGACCTGTCGAGCGAGGACTCACACTCCACGCACTTGAGCTCCCGAGCATGGGGCCAGTGCTTCTCCTCACCGCACCAGGGACAGAACGGCATCAACCACGCCAGGCGCCCGGCGCAATCGCCCGCGTCACACGCGAAGTCCAACCTGTACCCACGGGCGACCTCTTGTGGCGCGTTGTCCTCGTCGAACGACTCGCCGCACGCCCAGCAACAATTGAACGAACGATGGGACGGCGCGCCACACGCCTCGCACGAGGGATTGCCGTGCTCACTCTTCCATGCGACCTCGTCGCCGCATGTGGGGCAGAATCCCATACACGGTGTCACAGCCGTGTGAAGACATTCCGCGCGCGCGGCCCGCCTGGCGCGCTGACGTTGTCCCGGAGGCGCGACGAAGCCCGGCGTCACACCCCGCTCGGTCAAGGTCTCCCACACGCAGGAGCGGCACATGGGCCCCTTCCCGTCCACGCCCCGGGCGCTCCAACACGCCTCACACACCGCGTCGCCACACACCTCGCAGCGTCCCGCCAGGCGCCGGCTCCCAAAGCCCAGGAGCCCTGATGTCAGAGTCTCCATGCAGCATGGACAGGCTCGCATGCACTTCCTTCGCCGGTGGGGCTCCGTGGCGCGGAGCCCATGGGTGAAGCCCCCGGCATGCCTGAGTCCAACGAAGAGGTCCAGAAAGCAATCCTCTCCCCTCACGCAAAGCCGAGGAGACTTGGATTGTCAGCAACCCATGCGAATGATGTATCAAGTGTCATCACTCGCCGTGCCCTTGAGGAGTCCTCGATGCGTCGTATCGGTTCAGCCCTACTATCCGTGAGCCTGCTGGTTGGCTGTGGCCCCACCGGCGAAGCCCCTCCTCCCTCGGATTCTCCCGAGAGCCAGAGCGCCCCCCTGACGACGACGGACGTGGACGTCGCCCCCGAGTGCCAGGGCATTCTCACCTTCGTCAACACGGCCTCGTTCGCGACGCTGGACGCGTATCTTCCCAGCAACGCCGTCGCCAACCTCATCTCGCGCCGCACCACGGCGCCCTTCACGACGCTGGCCCAGGTCTCCGCCGTCAGCCTGGTGGGCGAGTACCGGCTGACGCAAATCGAAGGCGGCGCGCGGGCGCAGGGCTTCATCGGCCCCAGCTGTGCCGGCATCTTCGACGAGCTGGCGGTATCCACCGACGACGCCGCGGCCATCGTCTCCTTCGTGAATACGGCGAGCACCCAGGCGATGTACGCCGTCCTCGACCACGCGTGGAACGGCGCGACCAGCCTCATCAACCTGCGCCCCTTCACGTCCGTGCAGGCCATCTCCAACGCGGCGGGCATCGGCAAGGCGAGCCTGCGCAACCTCCGCAACACCGCCACCATGGGCTACTCCATTGAAGCCCTGGGCGCCGCCATCAACGCCCTGCCCGAGGATGACTGGAAGGTGGAGTTCGACTTCGACTTCGACGAGGTCGACGTGATGTGGAGCTCGGCGGGTGATGAGCGCATCAACTCCGCCACCTGCTTTGGCATCGACCCCAGCACCTTCCCCTACTCCTGGTGGGCCAACCGCCCGACGCTGGGCGACGCCACCGAGGTCCGCAACTACGTCACCAGCGCCGTCAGCGCCGCCAATCGCAATCACCAGGTCGAGAATGAAATCGTCACCGAGGGCCTCGCCGACCTCGAGACTCACATCGTCGGCCGCACCTTCAAGGGCTGCCATCTGAGCTTCGAGCGCGGCCCGTGGGCCGGCGTCCAGGTCTCCTTCTTCGTCGACACCGCGTCTGGCTTCCGCGTGCTGACGCGGCGCCACTGGGTGGAGTGATTCACCCAGACACCCCGGGCCCCTTCTGCCGGCCCGGGGTGTCTGCCCGGCATTCACACACCCGTGAATTGCCCACGGCCCGGCGACGACCTAGGCTCCCGGTCTTCACCGCCTACCAAGGAAAAGCCGTGAGCCTCCTCCCCCGAGCCTTCGTCGCGGTAGCGCTCGCTCTTTGTGCCACCGCGCCCGCGCTGGCCTCCGAGCCCCCTCCAGAGTTCGGCACCGATTGGGACGACCCGCGCACCGCGCTCCCCGTCGTGGAGCGGCCTGGGAGTGCCTCGTGCACGGTGAAGATTGTCGACGAGAAGTTCGACGACTTCACGCCCTACACCAGCACCTTCACGCCGCCCGCGGACTGTCCGGGCCCCTGGAACAAGGTCGTGCTGCGCATGGAGGGCAAGGTCCGGGGCGTCCAGTATGACCGGCTGGGCCACATGGAGGTGGGCGGCGTCACGCTCTTCAAGACGTCCACGCCGGAGCCCTCGCGCGATGGCATCACCTGGTCCGTGGAGAAGGATGTCACGGCGTATTCGCCGGTGCTGAGCCAGACGCAGCCGGTCTGGATGTTGATTGGCAATGTGGTCAATGACACGTACACGGGGGTGCTGGACGTCCAGGTGTACCTAACGTTCTACCCGGCGCAGGGCCGCTGGATTCCGCCCGCGTCCACGCCGAGCGACGTGTTGCCCCTGACGAATCCGCGCCGCGAGGGCAGCGCGCTGGTGGGCGAGGTGACGGTGCCGGCGAACACCTCGCGGCTCGTCGCCGAGGTCTATGCCACGGGCTCCGGCGGAGGGTGCGAGGAGTTCTGGTACCTCACCGCTCCGGCCTCCGTGCCCTACTCCTGCCCCGCGGATGCAGGTCCGTACCGCGAGGTGCAGATTGAAGTGGATGGCAAGGTGGCCGGCATCGCCATGCCCTTCCCGCATGTCTATACGGGCGGCTGGGCCAATCCCTTTCTCTGGTATGTGCTTCCGGCGCCGCGTGCGTTCGACGTGCGGCCCATCCGCTATGAGCTCACCCCGTTCGTGGGTCTGCTCACCGACGGCAAGCCCCACCAGGTCCGGGTGCGCGTGCTGGGCGTGCCCGAGGGACGTCCTGGCTGGGACCTGCCCACCAACATCCTCGCCTGGAGGGACGCCCGCTCGGCGCGCGTCACGGGCGGGCTGATTCAACACCAGCTCGGGACGTTGACCAACGACTCGGCCTACTCCCTTGTGGAGGGATGGCACCAGGTGGACACACAGGGCGCGCACCAGCTTCGCGTGACGGGTTACGTGAAGACCTCGCGCGGCTGGGAGCTCACGAGCGTGGAGCAGAAGGTGTCCAACTCGAGCATGCACCGCTGGCTGGGTGACATGGAGAACCCGGACGAGCTCGTCGCGACCTGGAAGGACACCAGCACCATCAGCGTCGCCGGGCGCGGCGTGTTCCCGGAGGTGAGCCACTCCGACAAGCGCTTCGTGCTCGACGGCCGCATCGACGTGTCCGACGCGAACCGGCTCACGACGACGCTCACCATGAACGACGCGGAGGAGGCGCTCTCCTTCCAGGGGCTCCACACGCTGGCGCACCACGAGATGAGCGACCTCTACACGGGTGAGGCGGGCTACAACCTGGGGGTGCCCCGGCCTCAGCGCAACGCGGTGGGCACGTCCACCCACCGCTATCGCCTGACCGGACATCCCGCGGGCTGCTACGACCGGAGCATCTCCACCCGGAACGGCTTCGTCACCGAGGACGTCCAGCACTGCGGCACGGCGGCGGTGTCACCCGAGCCGCGCTGAATCCCTCCTCGCCAGCCTTGGCGGCTGACGCCCCGCGGAGGTGGTGAGCAGGGACCTGATACCCACCAGGCCCTGCTCACCGTCATCGGCCCTCAGGGCCGCTGCTGCGCGAGCATCCAGGTGAAGACCTTCGGGTCACTGTAGAAAGCGTTCCAGATTTCGTGGCCGCCGCTCGGCAGGTAGGTGAAGAGCATCGGCTTGGGGGGAGGCAGCCCGTTCGCGTCGGTGGCCACCTGACCGTCGACCCATTGCCATCTCCCAAGGTCCGGACGGAAGTGCGCGGTCTGCACGCGGGACGGGTTGTTGCTGTACGTATCCATGACGCCACCCGTGCCTCCCATGGCCTGCCCCAGCTTGTCGAACCAGCCAATGGTCGCCGAGGGCTTCGCGGGGATGTCATCCGCCGCGTGCACGGCCCAGAGGTGGAGGTTCTCCCGGACCATGACCTGAGCGGCGGGCAGGTTCGAGTTGTACCCCCCGTTGCAGACGGAGACTGCCGCCGCGAGCTTCTCCGGGAAGAGCGTCGCATAGTTGAACGTCCCCGAGCCCCCCATACTGAGTCCCGTCAAATACACACGCTTGGGGTTGACCTTGAGCGTCGCCAGGATGTGCATGATGAACGGGTCCAGGTTGTGGACCGCTTCGTACTCACTCCAGCCGCCGCTCGTCTGCGGCGACACGAGGACGAACGGATAGTCCTTTCCGTCTTGGTCGATGAATCGCTGCGGCCCATGGTTCCGGACTTTATGGAGGTCTCCGCTCAAGCCGCTCCCGCCCTCGCCCCCTCCATGCAGGAAGAAGACAACGGGCCAGTTCGACCCCGCCTCGTAGCCCGGCGGCAGGTACAGCACGTACCCATACTGCCCCGGCGTCGTCGACACCTTGTAGATTTCCTGGGTGGTGCCACGACCTCCGGCGGCGCTTTGCACCGTCACCTTCGTGCGCGAGGAAGCCGTGGCGCCATCATCATCCGTCACGGTCAGCTCGAACTCGTAGAGCCCCACCACCAGGCCCGAGGCCGTGGCGGACAGCGTCGTCGCGCCCGTCAGCGTCGCGGTGTTGGGTCCGGAGACCTGGGTCCACTGCCGTGAGACCAGGGTGCCGTCACTGTCCACCGCCGCGCCCGCGAGCACGGCGGACGTGGTGGGCAGCAACACCGTCTGGTCCGCCCCCGCTGACACCGTGGGCGGAACGTTGGGCGCGTTGCCCACCGGCGAGCCGTAGATGACAATCTCGTTGGAGGCGCCCTTCATGTCGCGCGCGAAGTGGATGTAGCGCGTGCGCTTGCCAATCGTCTTGAAGTTCCACTTCTCCCACAGGTTCGTCGACACCTCCTCGACGGAGGTCCAGGCGCCGGGAGCTCCCACGCCGATGAAGACCTTGCCGGTCTCGAAGGTGTCGAAGACTCCCACCTCCGTCACGTCGTAGAGCTGTCCCAGGTCGATGACGAAACCCATGGGGTACTGGCTCTCGTTGTACGCGACATTCCCCCAGGTCGTCGCGGGCTTGAACGTCAACGGGCCCTTCGGGTCGCCAACGAGCGACTGCTCATCGAAGAGGTTCTGGTACGCGCCCAGCGTCGGGCGGACGCCGTCCGGCTGGACCATGGCCGGGGTGATGATGATTCGCTGCGCCAGGAGCGGGGCGGCCACGGAGCTGACCTCGGACTCCTGCCCCACCTCGACAGGGCCTTCACAGCCGCTCGCCACCAGCACCAGCGCGGCAGCCCCCCATCTCAAACTCTCACGAACTTGAAATCGCGACACAAATCCTCCTCGGCCACGGATGAAGGCCAGGTGATACATCATCAAGGTCGCGCAAATCCAGATTCACTTGCTTTTACAGTGTAGAAACCTTGGTTACCTGGTTACAGTCGTATCTTTCGTGTAGAGCGGGCGAGCAGGGCCCGGACGACCAAGGCCCTGCTCCCCTTGAGCATCACGGCCGCTGCTGCGCGAGCATCCAGGCGAAGACCTTCGGGTCCTTGTAGACGGAGCCCCAGATGTAGTGGTCGCCGGAATCAAAGAGCGTGAACATCATCGGCTTCGCGGGTGGCAGCCCATTCGTATCGGTCGCCGTCTGCCCATCAATCCATTGCCACTTGCCGAGCGCGGGTCTGAAGAAGGCGGTCTGCGGTTTCGCTGGGGACGTATACGTGTCCAGGACACTCCCCGTGCCTCCCATGGCCTGCCCCAGGAGGTCGAACCAGTTGGCCGTCGCCCTGTATCCGATGGTGCTGTCATTGCGCGCATGCGAAGCCCAGAGCGGCAGTTCGCCATCGACCATGGCTTGAGCCATGGGAGCGCTCGAGCCCCACCCTCCCGTGCAGATGGGGATGGCGGCCGCGAGCTTTCGAGGGAAGAGGCCCGCATAGTTGAACGTCCCCGCGCCACCCATGCTCAGCCCCGTCAGGTACACACGCTTGGGGTTGACCTTGAGCGTCGGCAGCATCCGGTCGATGAACCAGTTCAGCTCATGGCCCGCTTCGTACTCGCTCCAGAAACCCGTGGTCTGCGGCGCGACGATGACGAACGGATAGTCCTTCCCCTCGTTGACGATGTAGTTCGGCAACGCTTGCTCGGAGAGCTTCTGGAGCTCGTTGTCGCCATTCCCCTGCTGACCTTGCCCGTGAAGAAAGAAGACGATGGGCCAGTTCGAACCCTCGTCGTAACCCGGGGGGAGGTAGAGGAAATGTCCATACACGCTCTGCGTCGCCGTCTTCTCGCGCCACTGGACGCGGCCCCGGGTGGCGGGTGAAGGCTCCACCTTCACCTTCGTCCGCGACGCCACCGTGACGCCATCATCGTCCGTCACTTGCAGTTCGAACTCGTAGAGCCCCTCCACCAGCCCGGAGGCCGTGGCGGACAACGTCGTGCCCCCCGTCAGCGTCGAACCCGGAGGCCCGTTGAGATTGACCCACTTCAGCGAGACCACCTGCCCATCGCTGTCGCTGGCCGTTCCCGTCAGCTGCGCGGACGACACAGGCAACACCACCGTCTGGTCCGCCCCCGCCGACACGGTGGGGGGCGCATTCGCCGGAGTCCCATCCGACGGAGTCCCGTAGACGACCAGCTCATTCGACGCGCCATCGATGTTCCGCGCGAAGTGGAGGTAGCGCGTGCGTAGCTTCACGTCCACCAACGGCCACTGCTCCCACTTGTTGGTGAGCAGCGCGGGGAGGCTCGTCCACGCGCCAGGCGCACCCACGCTGAAGTACACGTAACCCTTCCTGGGCGGGTTGTCGTAGGTGTCGAACACCCCGACCTGCGTCACGTCGTAGAGCTGCCCCAGGTCGATGACGAAGCCCATGGGGTATTGGTTCTCGTTGTACGCGACGTTCCCCCAGGTGGTCGCGGGCCTGTAGGTCCACGGGCCTCGAGGGTCGCCAATCAGCGTCTGCTCATCATAGAGATTCTGATACGCGCCCAGCGTTGGCCGGACGCCGTCCGGCTGGACCATGGCCGGGGTGATGATGATTCGCTGCGCCACCAGCGGCGACACCACCGAATCGTAGACCTGCGCCTCCTCCGCGCTCGGCGGAGCGTCACAACCACTCACCACCAACGCCAATGCAGCGGCACTCCATCTCAAACCTTCACGAACCGGGGGTCGCGTCACAGAGCCTCCTCATCCAACGGCGGGACGCCCGTGATATAGCAACGACTCCACTCAAATCCAGATTAACAAGCATATCACGAATCAGAACGAACCCCGCGCGAAGGTGGCCTATTCGCCTACCCTGTTACAGTAGACCTTCATCTTCAAATCTGGGATTCGCCCCGCGCGGCAGGGCCGAGGCCGGGCGTCAGCGGACACGCCAGGCCTCGGCGGCCGGCTCAGGGCCGCAGCGTCAGCGTGTAGTTCGTGTAGCTCGCTGTATCGAGCTGCCTGTAGCCCAGGTTGCGCGAAGGGTTGAAGCAGGAGTTGTCACACAGGTTGAACGCGGCGTACGGGGTGCAGGTGTAGTAGGGACCGGACCAGGTCCGGCCACCCCCCTCCGCGTAGTAGTACGAGTACCGGTTGGGGATGGCGGAGCCGTAGACAATCTTGCACTGCCCCGGCGTCAGGCTCCACCAGCCCCGCTTCGCCCAGACGCTCCCATCCGATGAGGCACAACTCGGCTGGTACCACGAATAGGCGGTGTAGATGGTGGCGCTGGTGCCATTGCAGAACTGCACCCAGGCATGGGCTGGCATCGCGAAGCCGAGCCCGGCCACGGCCCCCACGGCCATCATGAGCTTTCTCGTTGTCATGTGATGTTCCTCGCTCGTTCCAGATGGCTACTTGAGGATGCGTTGCACGGCGCCAGGGGTTGCGGGCGACACAGCGGGTTCAGCCTGCTGCTCCCCCGGCGTCACGATGAGCTCCATCGTCGTGGAGGGGTCGATGACGTACTTCACGGGGACCGCCGTCACCACGGCCGACGTCCGCGTCGCGGACAGCTCCGCCTCGGAGGGCATCGCCTCCTCGAGCGAGGCTTCGTGCGTGGAAGGAGGCGGCTCGGACGCGGGCTCTGGAGAATTCTCACCACAGCCCACGGCCATGGCCACCAGCCCAAGGACCGTGACACTCACAAGTGACCTCATTGCTGTACCTCTCTTTCAGAACTGCCCAGCGGCGGACCACCCACCGCATGACAATCAATACGCCTGACGCCGATGTATTTGTTTCAACCCAAGTATCAACCCACCCCGATTGCCGGGGTTTGTTTTTAAAGAAGACATCTCATCCGTCTGATTCACGACAGTCTCCGAACCATGTCGTGGACACACAAAACCCCAACAGGAATGCGGGTTTGACTGGCGGGCAACGCCTGGCGGGCAACCCTGACGCCCGCAGGGACGCCCGCGAGGTCCAGGTGAGAGGTGAGGAATGAGCCATCCCTCCTGAAACAACATCCTTCAGGGTGATGGAGACTCAGTGACAAACAAGCTGAGACTGCCCACTCCGCATCAAGCGGGATGTCTCACAGGAGTGGTTGTCCATGATTCGCACAAGGTTCACAGGGTTCTTGAGGTGGCTGACCGCCGGCGGCCTGTCGCTGACCGTGGCATGTAATGCCCCCGTCGAAAGCGAAGGGGAGCCGCTGGAGCTTTCGCAGGAGTCGACGTTGGTGCCGGGAGTTCCGTGCGCCGACGGGACCATGGAGCAGATCTTCTCCGGCGGAATGGCGGGGTGTGCGGGGGCCGTCACCTGGAACAACCGCGCCTCCCTCTGCGCCGCGGGGTTCCGGCCCGCGACGGCGCGCGAGTGGGACACCTTGTTCAACGGACTGGCGCCCGCGCACAACTACTGGACGAACGATGACCTGCGCTACGCCGGCGCCTCGGGGACGTGCAGCGTCTCCTACGTGTCCGGGACGGCATGTCCCGCGGGCCAGCCCATGCGGGTGTGTACGGCCTCGGGCAGTGACGCCGAGGGCAATCAGTGCAATTGGACCGGCTGCGGCCTGCTCTCGAACACCCCCAACCGCTTCTTTGGCGGGTGCGCGGGGAACAACACGGCGGGGACCCTCTGCGTGCCCCGGGGCTGCGCGGACGGAACCGTCGAGCAGACCTTCTCCCGAGGCCTGGTGGGTTGTGCGGGCAGCATGACCTGGGCGAAACGCGCCGCGCTGTGTGCGCCGGGTTATCGCCTGGCCACCGCCGCCGAGTGGGTCGCATTGAGGGGCGCGACGGCGCCCACGCACCACTACTGGACCAACGACGACCTCAAGTACACCGGCACGTCGTCAGCATGCTCGGTGAGCGTCAGCAGCGGCACGGCCTGCCCCGCCGGCAGCCCCATGCGCGTCTGCAGGGCCGCGGGGACGGACCCCGAGGGCAACACCTGCAACTGGGGCAACTGCGGCTACAACGCGGTGCCGCCCCCCAACGCATACTTCGGCGGCTGCGCGGGAAACCCCACGGCGGGAGCCCTCTGCCTGCCGACCTCGGGCTGCGCGGATGGCACCGTCGAGCAGGTCTTCTCCAGCAACCTCGTGGGCTGCGGGGGCGCGGTGACCTGGCCCAGTCGAGACACCCTGTGCGCGCCGGGCTGGTCCGCCAGCGCGGCGACCACCTGGACCAGCCAGCATGGGTCGGCGGCTCCGCTGTTCAACTACTGGACCCGTGACAACCTGCGCTACCTCGGCTCGGGCTCGAACAGCTGCGCCGCCTCGCCCACCTCGGGCACCGCCTGTACGACGAACCAGCCCATGCGCCTGTGCACCCCCGGCGGGACGGACACGTTCGGCAACCAATGCAACTGGACCCACTGCGGCTATCTGACCAACACGCCGGACCACTTCTTCGGCGGCTGCAATGGCAATCAGTTCGCCGGGACGCTGTGCGGGCTGTAGCCGCCCCGACGACTCGACTCCGGCACGGAAGCGGCGCTGACTCCGCCGCTCCGTCCCCCGCCCTCTCAGGCGGCCTCGTCCGACTTGGACTGATACTCCTGCATCGTCCGGTGGCGGCCCAGGTAGTGGCCGAAGGCGCCCACCAGCGCGTCCCCATCCTCGAGCTTGCTCAGACAGATGGAGCGCTTGCCCTTGAACATCCCCTCGCCCTCCAACTGGAGGTCCAGGTACTTCTTGAACAGGCGCTCCGCCGTGGTGGCCGCCTTCACCTGCTCGAAGCGCACCGGCTCCTCCCACTGCGCGCAGTTCACCCCGGCGAAGTCCAGCCGCACTTCGTGGCCCTCCTCCTTGGCCGCGAACTCCATCGGCGGGAAGTGCTTCTCCACGTGCTGCTGCTCCGCGTCGTTGGCCGGCCGGTAGCGGTAGGCCAGCGCCAGGTCATGGGCCTCGGAGAAGCGCGACTCGTAGGCGCCCCACAGCCGGGCCTCGATGGCGTCCGCCTCCAGGATGGCCTGTGCCCAGGAGGAGCTCACGGGCTCCAGCAGCGCCTGGACCATGTCGTCCGGCCCCAGCTTCACGCCCACGTTCTCCAGGCGCGCGGCCAGCGGCGGGTGGGAGTCGAACGGGTGCGGCGTCACCGCGCCCTGCAGGTCGTCCTGCACCGCGCCGGACTGCGCATACGCGGCGAAGCCGTGTGCGACGCGCCGGGCGATGGCCACCGACTCCTGCTGCTCGTTGCGGCCAAACAGGTCCGCCTCCACGCGCTCGCGGAAGTTCGCGTACGCCCCCACCTTCACGAGCGAGCGCGCCAGCTCCTCTCCCGAGGTGACCTCCGCCGCGAGCCGGTCCGCGGCGAGCTCGCTCGCGCGCCGGCTCTTGCCCAGCGACAGTTCGAAGAGCCCGCGGTAGGCCACCATGAAGTAGAACACGGGCCGCGTCATCCCGCCCTCGTAGAGCGCGCCCAGGTAGTCGCTGAAGTGCGCGAGCATCGGCGCCAGCCGCTTGCCGTGGCCCGTATCCCCGCCCAGCAGGTGACCCATCTCGTGCGCGAGCACCGCCTCCGCCTCGCCCTTCTCCAACAGCCGCAGCAGGGAGACACTCACGAACAGCGTCCGTCCGGAGAGCGTCCTGCCTCCAGCGGTGATGTCGCTCTCGGTGACGAAGAAGTTGGCGTCGATTCCCACCAGGATGTGGTCCGGGGGCGGAGTCTCCAGTTGCGCGCACAGGCGGCGAACCGTCGCCCAGAGCTCCGGCGCCGCGGACTCCTCGAGCACCTCCGCCTCCACCGCGAAGTCCATGGACGGACGCTTGAAGATGGCAATCACCACCACGCCCACCGCGATGGCCGCCGCCACGCCCACCAGGATGATGAGCTTGGGCGAGTAACGCTGGAACCAGAGCGCGGTGACCCAGAAGGACAACCACGCCGCGAGGCCCCCCTGCCCCGCCACCTGGAAGGCGCTGGCGACACGAAGCAGGTTCCAGCCCACCACGAAGCTGCCGTACTGGAAGCCGCGCGAGACGAACGCCGCCACGCCGCACAGGAGCGCAATCAACGCGGAGACCACGCCCAGCACCACCAGCCCCAGTGACAGCCGGTACATCCACGAGAACTGCGTCACGTCCGAGCACGCCTCGCCCAGGTTCTCGCGGAAGTTCGCCAGCGCCTCGTTCTCGCTGAGGCACGCCTTCGAGGCCGACACGGTATTGAAGAAGGCCAGCGCATCCTCCCGCTCGTCCGGGCTGAGCCGTTTGTCCTTGAGGACCTCCGGAATGATGGCCTCGCGGACGCGAGCATCGAAGCGGTGCTGTGCGTGCCCGGCGAACCACAGGCCGAAGACAGGAAGAGCGAAGAGCCAGAGCGCGGGCAACACGTAGCCGCGCAACACACCAGGAGTTTTTGAGGTCGAGCGCATGGAAGTCAGTGACTCCCAGCGTTATCTCACGGACGGATCCATTTCCACCATCCGTCGCCCGCGACTCGGCAATTCCTGTTATCGCCGAGAACTCCGCGATAGGGATTGGACGCGGTCCGGGTCACCGATTCCGGGCAGGGCCGCCCCCGTCACCCCGTGAAGACTCGAGGCAGCGAGGTCGACGACTGGCTCCTGTCCCGCTTCAGGGGGAGATTCTTGAAATTGACGAGGATGAGAGTGTTGACGCCCTCGAACTCCTTCGGCACGGTCGCCATCAACTCGTCCTTGGTGATGTTCTTGTTGACGGTGACCACGACGACGGGCTGGGCGTTCTTGTCCTCGCCCAGCCCCACGCGCTCGATGCCAGCCTTTGCGGCCAGTTGCTTCACGGCCGTCGCCACCGCGGACTCGAGCTTGTCGCGCAGCTTGACGTCCCCCATGGAGGACAGGTCCAGCGCCTTCACGAAGGTCCCCACCTTCTTGCCCGTGGCGAGAAGGCCGTGGGTGTTGAGCGGGGCTCCGGGGCGGGGAGACGGATTGACGGACGGCTTCTGGGAGGCGACGGACGGCTGCGACGACACCGCCTGCTGCGGAGCCACGGACTGGGCGGCCTGGGTGGACTGCGTCGCCTGGGCCTGCTCCACGCCTCGCGACTTGGAGCCGAAGATGCTCCGCGAGGGGTTCGACTGGGCCGAGGTCTGGATCTCCGCCGTCAGCCGCTGAGAGCTCGCCTCTTCCCGCGCGCTGTGCTCGGCGCGCCCGCGCTGCTGCTCGTTTCCGACGCCCGCGTTGCTCCGGTTGCGGAATTGCTCCAGTTGCTGCCAGGCATTCTCGCGCTGGCTGTCCGGCTTGTCGCCGTTGTGGCCCAGCGAGGCCGCCTCCTCGTGCAGCTTCTCGAGCTCGAGCTCATCCTCGACCTCATCGACGCGCTGTGGGGCCCCCGGGACGCCTTGATTGCGCGACGCACGCCGCTGGGGCGTGGGGCGCTGGGGGGCCCGTGTCGGGTTCGGCGGGCGGAATCCTGGGGGATGGGATACCTTGCTCATGGGCGCTCTTTCCTGGCGGACTCCATGGTAACCAACGAAAGCGGAACCGAGTACGAATATGGCAGCTGCCCCTGCGCCGGGGCATACGCAAGCCGCTTCATCGAAGTCGAGATGGAGGTTTCCGGACGCAATGTGGTCGTCTCTGCAATCCCACAAGGAGAATGCCCACAGTGTAGTTCCCAGGTCTACAAGCTCCAAGTCATCGAGCGCCTCGAGACGCTGATGCGGCCCGACAAGCCCAACGAGCGCCCCTGAGCCACTGTCGCTTAACTGACAGTTCGGGCTCCGCTCCCGGGGTCAATCGCGGATTTCGTGGAAACTTCGTAGCCTCCAGACAGATCACCCTGGTGACGCGGAGTGCAGTCCGCCTCGCAGTCCTCCTGTCTGGAGCCTTCGATGATTGTCGGCAACAAGCCCCCTCCGAGCATCAACAACTACAAGCACGTCGAGACGCCAGAGCTGGCGGAACAGCGCAAGGCGCTGGACGACGAGCTCAACGCCAAGCTCACGGACACGGCCAACAACGCAGGGGCCCAGAAGTACGAGCAGCTCCAGGCGAAGCGCTACACGGACGGGCCCGCGAGTCCCGCCACGCTCGCGTTCAGCGTGAAGCAGACGCTGGACGAGGTGAAGTCCGGCAAGAAGCCCTCTGAACAGGACATCAAGGCCCTCACGGTCGCCCATCAGGCGCTGACCGACCTGGCCAGCCAGCCCGCGCCCACGAACCTGACCCAGGCGCAGGCCACGGCCGAGAAGACGAAGACCATCCTGGAGCATGCCAAGGCCAGCCTCTCCGACCCCAAGGGCGCCGCAAAGGGCAAGGCGACCTCCAGCAACGCCCCCAATCCCGGGGCGCGCCTGGACCATACGCTGAAGACCGTCAATCACACGCTCGGCCGGCTCGAGGAGCAGAAGACGGACCCCGTCAAGCACCTCAACGGCGTCAGCACGGTCATCGCCAATGCCTACCGGGACCACTCGGCCAAGAACTCCTACGAGTTCATGGTGAATGGGAAGGACTCCCCACACCGCACCCCGGAACAGATGGCGGCCTACTCCACCAAGGCCTCCAATGCCAACGCCCTCTGGGGGCACCCTTCCGTGAAGTCCGCCGACAACACGGACACGGGCATGGACTTCATCCGCAACCTCTCGCAGGAGAACATCAAGCGGCTGGAGAATGAGATCAAGGCCTCCGGCCCCTTGAAGCCCCACGAGAAGGAAATCCTCCACAGCTTCATGACGTGTGACTTCGTCATGTCGCACAGCACGACCCCTGAGGGGCGGGAGGCCATCGAGAACTCCGGCAAGGTGCTGTCCAAGGTCCGCATCGAGAACCTCGCCACGAACCCGGCGGAGGTCCACAACAACACGCCCAAGTCGGACGAGCAGCTGCTGCGCAACAACGACTTCGTGTTCTTCCGGTTCGAGGCGGGCAGCGCCTCCGATTCCAAGACGCGCTACGGCTCGGAGACCTTGCGTTACAACGCCAATGACACACAGCTGTTCCAGCGCGGTTGGATTACGATGGAGGACCAGCTCACGCCCAAGGTCCTGGAGGCGCTCAAGCGGGATGACGGGCAGCCGGTGCGCAAGGGCGGCTTCGTGCAGGACCCCAAGAACGAGGTCTTCGCCGCGAGCGCTTCGGCGACCACGACGGGCGCGCCGTCCACGAACAAGGTCGTGCGCGAGTACCAGCTCTCCAAGAAGAAGAGCATGGACGGCGATGACATGTTCAAGCTGAAGATGGACCACCACACGCACCATCAGGTCTTCTACGGACCCGATATCCGCCAGGGCGTGGGGCTGTCCGTGGTCGCCGAGCTCCGGCGCATCCAGGACCCCAAGTACAACAAGGAGCTGGGCGTCGAGGGCTCGAAGACGGTCAAGGAGTTCTTCCACATCGCGAAGCCAGGCGCCAAGCCCGTCACGGACGAGATGGCCCAGAAGCTGTTGAAGACCCTCTTCCGCCCCGAGGCCAAGCTCCCGGGCCAGGTGTTCCTCGACGGCAAGTCCGAGTTCGTCTCCAAGACGTAGCGACCCGAGAGGTCCAGCAGTCCGCGCTCACCGGGCGCGCCGCGAAACATCCGGCGCGCCCGGCCATCCCCATGAGACTCAGCGGGCGTACACCGTGAGGTCGACCTCCGGGAAGTCGGAGCTGTTTCCATCCAGCAGCGGCGAGGGCTTCGCGCGCAGGTGCTTGTCGAAGAACGCGAGCGGATAGACGCTCGACACGACGAACCCGCGGACCCCGTCAATGGGCCCGAGGTCCACCGACGCCGGGTCGAAGTCCGGAGCAAGCGCGAGCACGAGCGGCAGGAGGAGCTGGACGTCGCCGAAGTTGGCGTGCCCCGCGCCCGCGATGCGCGCCCAGTAGCCTGGCCCCTTCAGGTTCTGGCTGAAGGTCACCCAGGTCGGGTCATTCTCGTCACGCCCCGCGCCCAGCATGAGGAAGGGGACCGTGGCGCCCGCCGCGGGCTGCCCGAAGAACGTCCCATCCATGTTGATGCCCGCCTTGAAGCGCGCGTCCACCCGGCATGCCTCGCCCGACGTCGAGCCTCCGAACGAATGGCCGAACATGCCCACCCGCTCCAGGTCCAACCGGCCGGTGAGCCGCCCCTGGGGGTCATTCGTGTTCAACGCCGTGAGCTGGTCCAACACGAACCGCGCGTCCGCCGTCCACGCGTCCTGAATCTTGCGATTCAAGGCCTCGTCCTCCGCCACCTGCACCGTCTGTGGCAGCTTGCGCCCATCCGGGAACGCCACCGGGGCGCTGTAGGTGTGCGCCATCGCCGCCACCACGTAGCCCTGGCTCGCCAGCTCCTCCGCCACCGCCGAGTAGAGCGTGCGGCTCATGCCGTAGCCCGGCGAGAAGAGCACGACAGGGAAGCGCTCCCGCCCCGGCGCCATCGCGGCATCCTGGAAGGAGTTCGTGAAGACCAACCCGAAGGCCGCCGTGGGCAGCTCCAGCGAATCGGCGATGAACTCCGCTTCGTGGAGCTGGAGGAAGTAGGGAGCGGGCTGCGCCCCCGCGGGCACACTCGCCGGGTACCACACGCGCACCATCACCTCGCGCTTGTCCCCCGCCGCCTCGGTGAAGATT
This sequence comes from Myxococcus stipitatus, assembly GCF_037414475.1. Next base: position 1,268,657 of record NZ_CP147913.1, read on the forward strand.
TCGTCGCGGCCCGTGTCCGTCCAGGCGCGCTCGAACGTGCCCACCTTGTAGGGCCCCTTGGGCGCGGGAAGGACGGCCTTCGGCGCCCGGCTGTCCGACAGGCTGTCCCGCCCGACGAAGTTCCCCTTCTGCTTCGTCCTCGCGCGCAGCCGCACCATGCTGGAGTCCGCGGTGAGCACCTTCTGCCGCGTCAGCTCCGCCACCGGGAACGCGAGGATGGCATCCAGGCGGCCATCTCCATCGACGTCCTTCGCGGCACGCGCTTCCTTCGCACCGACCCAGACCTTGCCCAGGCTGTCTCCGAGCTGCGACGCCCGCGCGTCGATCAACTTCGCGTCGAAGACCTCGCTCCCTAGCACCGCCACCTCGAGCAGCTCCGTGGCCGCCACGTCCAGCCGGTTGGGATAGGTCCCCGGCAGGACGTCCATGGCGACCGCGGGAGAGTTCTCGTCCGGAGGCCAGATGACGGGGCGCTCGTCGTCATCGCCGCACGCCTGCAGGAGCGACATGCCCACGCACAACACGAGCGCGGCTCCCTTCCGAGGGAATGACAAGAGTCGAGACAAGGGAATGGCCGAGATACCGCGTGAAGACATACGTGTTCCTTCCAATGGATGAGGGATTGCTCGCTCCGGCGCCGCGCCGGGGCGTCACTGCTCGAAGGGAGGTGCCAGCCAGAAATCGCAGGGGTGCTCGGCCGAGAAGTCGACGGGCTTGATGCCCCCGGTCCCTGGCACGAGCGACTGCGTGTACGGCCGGGACGGCTCATACGGCGGCCTGCCCTGGAAGACCCGGACCGAATGAGTCACCGAGCCCCTCACGGGGCCACTCCGGGTCACCACCCGCGCGGGGTCCACGGGCGGGTCATCGTCCTCACACGCCGACAGCGTGCTCAGCAGGCCACTCAAGGTCAGGCGCTGAACGGCGCGGACTTCCGGAGAGAGGAGACTGCGACGTCGGAGAAAAGTCACAGGTGTCTGCTTTCGGGACGACTCGGCCCCCGGCCCGGCCACGCAACACAACGCAAGGCGCGCGGACGTCCTGTCCGCGCACCCCACGAAGCGCCGCGCCTGGAACACCGGTGCCCATCAAAACTGTCACCCGGAAAGGAAGACCGCGCATCCCCGCCTTCGCGAGTCCAAGGAGACTCACGCTCTCTCAAGAAGAGAGACTCGAGCCGCGCTCAGGACAGCAGGTCGAGGTCGACGAGGCAGTGCTGGGTTGCAACCCGTCCCGGCTCGAAGCGTGTCTCGATGGCGCGCTTCATCGCCTCATAGGACCGCAGGTTGAGGTGGGGGGACTCCTCGCGCAGGCAGATCTGCTCGAACACGAACTCCGGAGTTGCGTCCTCTGCCCTGGGAGGTGTCAGTTTCTTGAAGGAGAACCTCTCGCCCTCGCGCGACTGGATGAAGTCGAGGGGCGTCAGGGCACCCAGGCTGGTGAAGGTGATGCAGCCGTTCGCGACACAGGAGACGATGGAGGACGCGTTGTCGGCCATGCCTTTCTCATCCTCCTTGTAGGCGTACTTGCCGGACGTCCTGTTGAGCTGGTCCAACCGCTTCTTGTTCGGGTTGGCAGTCTTCTTCTTCTCCTGACGGAGCCGCTCAATCCAGAAGGAGGACGCCAGGAAACCCCGGGAAGCGAAGTGTCACCCTCATGGTGGACCCAGCGTCTTACAACGCAATGAAACCCCTGAAACCGGTCACCGCGTTACGGGTGTGACACGGCGCGTGGACGCGGCGCGCCGGGTCGTCTCTCCACTCGGGTCCACGGGACGTCACTGGATGCGGCGGAGGACCTCATCCAAGGCGTTGTCCGCGGGGACCTGGATGTGAGGCTTGACGCCCACCTGCTCCCAGTCCTCGCCCGTGTCCGGGTCCACGGTGCGGCCCACAGGGAGGACCACGCCCAGCTCATCCCCCATGCTCTGGAGACACGAGAAGTGATTGGCACCTCCCGTCGTCTCCCCCACGAGGGTGGCGCGGCCCGTGCGCTTGAGCGCCAACGCCAGATGCTCCGCGGCGGAGGCCGTCCGCTTCGACGTCAGATAGAAGACCTGGGCGTCGAACAGGCCCGGCTCGTCTGCCTTTGGGAAGGACACATGCTCCAGGCGGCGGATGCCCTCCGGGCCCTCTTTCTGCCGCAGCGTGGCGTCCGGCGGAGGGAAGCAATTGAGCTCCAGGTTCCGCGTGGGCGTGTCCATGTAGACCATCACCGTCTCCTCGCCGAAGAGATAGGAGAACAGGACGTTCATCTCCCGGGGCCCACCTCCACCGTGTGTCCGCGCGTCGATGATGAGCGTCCGGGCCGACGCATGCTCCTTGAGGAACCGCTCCACCGCCTGGACCGTGTCGGGGTCGCCCGGGAAGCCATGGAAGCGGATATAGGCCACGCCCTCCGACAGCCACCGGGCTTCCGAGATGGGCGGAGGCCTGGGAGGCCCCCCACCGGGCCCGCCCGGCCCCCCGCTGGTGACAATGACTCGCAGGTGCCCATCCGCGGCGGCCGCCTGGAGGTCCGACGTCAATCGGGTGGCCAGCTCGGCCCGGTCCGTGACATCCCGATAGACGCCTTGAGAGAGATTGTTCCGCAGCAGGGTGGCGTACCGCTGGCCGACGTCTTGGTAGAGATAATGCGACTCCAACATCGTCGCGAGGTGTCCAATGGGCTGCGCGAAGACTCCGGGCTCAATGGGTGGCGCCGAGCCCTCCTCGGCGTCGTGGCAACCCACTCCAACGAAACCACCCAACCACAGTGCAAGTGACAGCAATATCCTGGCTCTCATCGTGAAGACTCCTTGAACACAGGTGAAGAACGAATTCAGAGTGCGCTGAGGAAGGGAAGCGCGACCGCCCTCGGCGCGGAGGCGGAGGGCATCCATTTGAGGGAGGAGGAGGTCCTCCGTCTGGACTGGCGGGTCCGCCATCTCGACACCGAGCCCCGCCGGAAGCATGGCGGTGAGACAGAGGAGCCCCGCCACCACCACGGCATGGTGAGTCGGTCCATCCTCAAACCGCCGCGTCTGTCTCCCAACCACGAATCTCCGCACGACGTTCAAAGCCGCAGGCGGACGCCCACTCATTCTGGTTTCCTCACGAACACCCTCACGGCGAGGCTCCACCCATGACGCGCCAGGCGTCTGTCATGGGTTCGGCTCCCGGGCTCGCCGCGTGTCCCTGGAGGACGCTCGACGCGTGCGAGCGGCATACACGCGTGTCGACTTTCTCGAATCCCCGGCGCATCGCGGCCCCACGCCGCCACGGGGCGTGGACCTCCGTGTTCTCCCGGAAGTAGAAACGGCCCGCCTTCCCGAGCCTCAAGGAGTCACATGACTGTCCGCATCGTCCGCCTGGGCACTCCGCGCACGGCCCATGAGGGGTTGCGTATCGGCACCGTGCGCCGTCCACCTCGCGGTGTCCCCGCGGCGCGCTTCGCCTCCGAGGATTGGTACGACGTCTGGTACCCCGACCTCGCGCCCAGCCCGGAGGTGGTGAAGCTGGGACAGCAGGCGAACACCGAGCGGGACTGGGCGGTGTTCGCCAGGAAGTACCGCGCGGAGATGGCGGAGCCTCATGCCAGCCGAACGCTCGCTCTGCTCGCGGCGCTCTCCCAGACGGCGGACTTCTCCGTGGGCTGTTATTGCGAGAGCGAGGCGCGCTGCCATCGCTCGGTGTTGCGCGAGCTGTTCGCGGAGCGCGGAGCCCGGATGGAGTGACACTCTGGGGAACAGGACGCTGGGAGCGCGCATTGGAGGGCGCTAGCGTCGAGTCCTTCCATGCGGCCCTCCCTCCTCGCCTCCCTCACCCTCCTCTGCGTCGCGGCATTCGATGCCGCGGCTCAACCCGTGGTGTCCCCCTTGGGGCCCATCTCACCGACCACGGGGCTGGTCCTCCGGGATGACATCGTCCGCGCCCTCATCCACGAGAGCTCCGGCGACCGCATCCACGACCACGTGCAGCGGCTGTCCCTCCTCGCGCGCGACACCCAGGAAGGCTACGCCGAGGCCGCGCGGTGGACGGAGGCCGCCGCCAAGGCCGCGGGGCTCCAGGACGTGCGCCAGGAGCCCATGGCGACCGGCCCCCAGTGGTCCGCCACCCGCGGCGAGCTCTGGGTCTCCGCGCCCCACCGGTACAAGGTCACCTCCCACGCCGACCTCCCCATGTCCCTGCCCATTGGCAGCGGCGACTTCGAGGGGACGAACCTGGAGCTGGTGGACGTGGACACCGGCGCGCTCGACACGGAGTACGCGGGCAAGGACGTGAAGGGGAAGGTCGTCCTCACGCGAGGGCGCCCCACCCTCGCGCTGCGCGAGGCGGTGGTGAAGCGCGGCGCCGTGGGGGTCCTGTCGTCCTACTCGACGCCGCCCTGGAACCAGCCTCACCGGCTGGATGGCGACTTCCCGGACCAGGTGGGCTGGGCCCGCGTCCCGTCCGCGCTCTTCCCCAAGGGCACCCCCACCCCCTTCGTGTTCATGCTCTCGGACCGCCAGGCCCGCGAGCTGCGCGCGCAACTCCAGGCGGGCCCGGTGAAGATGGACGTGAGCGTCGCGGTGAAGCAGGTGGAGGGCCACTACAGCATCGTCAGTGGCGTCATCCCCGGCACCCTCCCCGGAGAGGAAGTGGTCCTCACCGCGCACCTGGACCACTACAAGCCCGGCGCCGATGACAACGCCTCGGGCTCCGCCACCGTGCTGGAGATGGTGCGCACGTACACCACGCTCATCCAGCGCGGCGTGTTGCCTCCACCGGTGCGCACCGTGCGCGTGCTGTGGCTGCCGGAGTTCGAGGGCACCCGCCACTGGTTCACCCAGCACGCCTCGGACCCGGTGCGGCGCGTGGCCAACTTCAACTTCGACATGCTCGGCGCGCACCTGTCCCGCGTCCACTCGCGCTTCGCCATCTCCGCCACGCCCGACTGGAACGCCAGCTTCGTGAACGCCGTGAGCGAGTCCACCGTCGCCTTCATGAACCGCTTCAACGGGGTGAAGTACCCGCCTCGCCGGGACTTCTACATCGGCTCCGCCACCGGCTCGCGAGACGCGCTGAACGCCCGCGTCGAACGCTATGGCCGAGGCTCGGACCATCAGCTCTTCAACGACCACGGCATCCCCGGGGTGGCCTTCTCCACCTGGCCCGATGACGCCTACCACACCAGCGGCGACCGGCCGGAGAACGTGGACCCCACCCAGCTCCACCGCGCCGCCTTCGCGGGCCTGGCCTCCGTCACCGTCGCCGCATGGGCCGATGCCTCGAACGCGCTGGAGCTGGCCCGCCTGGTCAACCTGCACGGCGTGCGGCGCGTGGCGAACGACGAGTTCAACGCCCGACAGAGCCTGGCCGCCACCCCCACCCCGAAGCTCCCTGGCCTCTATCGCCTGGCCCGCGCCTCCGTGCGCGCCGCGTACCAGCGGGAGCGCGAGGCCCTGCGCTCCTGCCTGCCCCTGGGCGCACCCGCCGCCCCCGTGCAGACCCTGACCCGGCTGCTGGAGACGAGCGAGGCCCAGGCCCTGGAGCGGCTGGAGTCGGACGCCAAGGCCCGCGGCGCATCCACTCGGGAACCCGCTCCCACCGAGGCCGAACGCCGCGCTCGGAGTGTCATCCCCCGCCGCGTGAAGGGCCAGGAGCTGACGCCCTTCGACGACGCGGCGGACCACGCGGGCCCCCAGGACAAGGCCCGGGTAGAGGCCGTGCAGGCGGCCATGAAGGCGGCCACCGCCGCCCTGCGCGAGCAAGGCGAAGACGAGCTGCGCTTCTATGAGCTGGCCGACGCCATCGCCAGCTACGCCAACGGCAAGCGCTCCGTCGCCGACATCCGCGACGCCGCCTACGCCGAGTACGGCCACGCCTTCCCCGTCGAGGCCCTCCTGGACCTCTTTGGACTGCTGGAGCAGCGGGGTATCATGACGACTGTCCGCTAACCCAGACCTCACAGGTCTTCGGCGCTCGCCTGGTCCTCCCAGGTCCACCGCGTCGTGTCACGCTGACATGCCGCGGCAACCGCGGACCATGACAGAATCATGACAAACGCATGGGGTTCCCGTGGACCTTCCCCCGGGCCTCGCGAAGTAGGTTGGTCCTATTCGCTGACTGACCTTGCTTTGGGTTTCCTGCATGCGCGTCATCACCCCTGACCTCCTCGTTGCGGCTGTGGCGGAGTTCTCGAAGGGCACCAAGCTCGTCCGAATCAAGGACGTCCTCGCCTGGTGTGAATGCAACGCGGTGGACTACCAGGGCGGAGGCCTGAAGCATCAGGCGCTATGGGACGCGGACCTGGGCGAGGCCCAGGGCCAGCACCGGCTGCTCAAGTTCAAGAGTGGCGAGTGCAAGCAGTCCCGCGTGGGCTGGGCGCTCATCCCCCATGGGGAGAAGGCGCGCGAGGCCGCCGCACACCTGGGCTGGCGTGAGCTGGAGTGGACGGGCGAGGCCTGGGACTGGCCCGGCGGAATCCCCCCTCCGGTGCCCCGCCGTCCCTCGTGGAAGCCGAGCGGGCGGGAGTCCGCCGACAGCGCCCTGCTCGAGGGCGCCCTCTCGGTGGGCTGAGCCCCGCGGCGCCGTCAACCTTCCGCGTCGAGGATGGCGCGGAGGTCGTCGGGAATGGGCATCGGCGTGAAGATGCCCACGTTCGCCCCTCCGGTGTTGCCCACGGGCGCCCGCCCGAGCCACGAGGCCGGACCGGCGCCCAGCACCCGCGCCACCTGGCCCGCCATCTCCTTCACGTCGCGCCTGCGCCAGCCGTACCCCAGCATCCGCCAGTGCACGACGATGTGCGGCCACACGAAGGCCTGGCTGAGCACGTGCGCGCGTTCAAGGTGTCTCCAGGCGCGGGGCAGCTCCGCGCGTGCTTCCGCTTCAACGGCCGCGCGCAGCTCGTCCCCGAAGGCGGCGCGCAGCGTGGGGTTCATCGGCATGGTTCCCTCATGGACAGGGCGCCACCTTCGCGCGGCCCGGGTCCGGGGACTTGTATGAACGCGCTATCCCGACGGTGGGCGCACCCACTGGACCACGCCCACTATCTCCGAGGGATTCAGCCCCAGCGTCCTTCGGAACGCGTGGTTCAGGTGCGCGCTGTCGGTGAAGCCCGCGGCGTGTGCGGCCTCCGTGAGCGTGCCGCCGCGCTGGAGGTGCTCGGCGGCGCGGTGCAACCGCAGCCAGAGGATGTACGGGCGCAGCGCGAAGCCCACCTCGGCGCGGAACAGATGCGACAGCCGCCCCACGGACAACCCCACCTGGGGCGCCAGCGCGGACAGGCGCACGTCGCCGTCCAGGGACTCCGGCAGGAGCCGCAGCAGCTTCTTCACCGCCGGGTGCGTGGGAGGCGGAGCGCCCACGTTCGCCTCGAGCCTCGACAACAAGGCCCGCGTCTGCGCCTCCGCCTCCGCCCAGCGCACCGGCAACCGGTCGATTCCACAGGCGCGCAGCAGCTCCCCCGCCCTCAGCCACTCCTCCGCGCCCGCCCCCATCCCCAACGTGCGAAGCCGCCGCCCCGCCAGCCCCTCCGCGGGCACATGCAGCAACACCACCGCGAGCGCGCCATGGACCACGGTGTGCTCGACATCCGGGGGGATGATGGCCCACGGGCAGTCCACCTCGCGCTGGAGCGCATCCCTCAGGCGCACCGGCTCCCCCAGCGACACCATCACCTGGAACGTGGGATGCGCGTGCGGCGCCGTGGGCGCCATGGGCCCCGCGTACATCAGCCGCTGAGGGCCGAAGAACAGCCGCCCCATCCAGGGGCCAGGGCGAGCGGACCGGGGGCTTCGCTTGACGCGGTGAGAGGAAGTCATGACGCACGCGCACCCTGCCTCAATGAAGCAGCTTGTCAGTCCCTATTGTTCACGGGTGAACGCGACCCCAGGGCAGGTGACTGATTCAAAGACACCGCTGTCCGGAACCACGGCGGCGTGCTCCCTGAAACAAAACCGCTGTCAAAGCACCGCCTTATGCACACCAGTGTCACATGACTTGACGCACCATCCTCACTTTCATGGAGCACCAGCACTCCATGTTTTTCTACAAAAACGTTTCTTTCACTCTATTTCCGTCGCTGGCCCGGCAGTTGCTCAATGCCCGCAACGCCGGCCGCGGCTGACGGGTGGTCAGGCGGCGGCGAGTCCCCCAACCTGAGGAAAAGAAATGTTCAAGAGAGCGGCAGTTCTCGCGGTGAGCTGTGGCGCGCTGATGGCTGGTTGCGGCACCGAGGGTGGCGAGGCCCAGGCCCCTTCCGAGAACGAGGAGATCATCGCCAACCTGGTCGAGGCGGGCTTCCCGTCCAATGACATCATGGTGGTGGAGGGCGCCGTCTACGTGGGCCGCGACGCGCACGTGACGCTCGAGGCGTCTCGCGAGATGCTCCAGCCCATGCCGTTGAGCATGGAGCAGTACCGGACGACCAACCTGGTTTCGTCCACCAAGACGAAGATCTGCATCAACCCCACGGCCGGCTTCAACTCCTACACCCGGCTGAGCCAGGGTCTGGACCTGGCCATCGCCAACTACAACGGGCAGTCACTGACCTTCAAGATGGCGCGTGGGCCGACCACGGGCTGCAGCGCGAACATCACGGCGCAGACCATGTCCGGCACGGGCGGCTCCGCGGGCTTCCCGTCGGGTGGCAACCCCTACGGGACCATCAACATCGGCACGGGCCTGAACACCTACAGCGTGGACGTGAACGAGCACGTCATCACGCACGAGCTGGGTCACGCCATCGGCTTCCGTCACTCTGACTACTACAACCGCGCCATCAGCTGCGGCAGCGGCGGCAACGAGGGCGCCGCGGGCGTGGGCGCCATCCACATCCCCAACACGCCGACGACGGCGACGGTGGGCGGCTCCATCATGAACTCCTGCTTCCGCTCGACGGAGACGGGTGAGTGGACGAGCAGCGACCTCACGGCGCTGAACGCCCTCTACTAAGACATGACGCATAAGCCCCTCGGCTCCATCATCACCCCCTGGGGCTTGTGCCTCACGGGCACCGCGCTCGTGGGCCTCCTGGCCTGTGGTCGAGACGCGGTGCCCGAAGAGCCTCCCGTCTGCGGTCCCAGCCCCCGCCAGGCCAAGGTCACCGGCTATCTCCAGTGTGGACCGACGCTCGATTTCACCCCCGTCAATCGCTACCAGGGTGAGTTCGCTGACGCCGTGGCCCGGGAAGACGCCGTCGTCCTGATTGGAGGCAGCTGCACCGGCACGCTGATTCAAGCCAGCTCCGGCCCCGTCGTGCTCACCGCCGGCCATTGCGTCGGGTTGGGAGACCGTCCCCTGGTGGTCTTCAACCACGAGGAGGAGCCCGACGGTCCGGACCTGGTGACGGAGGGCACGGTCATCGAACAATCGCTCCAGCCCGACTACGCGCTCCTCCGGCTCGACGTGGTTCCCGACGTCGTCCCCATCCCGCTGACGCTCGAGCCGAGCGACCGGCTGGCCATCATCCAGCACCCCCGAGGGCGCCCCAAGGTCATCGCCGAGGGCCGCTTCGCGGGCGCATGCAACCAGCTCGTCTACTACTCGGACCTCGACACCCTGGTCGGCAGCTCGGGCGCCGGCGTGCTCAACCGCCAGGGCCATCTGCTCGGCGTGCACACCGACGGCGACTGCAACGAGAACGGGCGAGGCACCAACCGGGGCTGGACGGCCGAGGTGATTGTCGAGGCCTCCGAGTACCTCCAGGACATCGACCTCATCGGCCGGTAGGCGCCGACGGGGCCTGGCCATCTCAGCCAGGCCCCATCCCTGTCCGTGTGTCAGGGCAGGAGCGGCGGAGTCACCGGGCCGAAGGCTCCCTCGAGGAAGCCCGGCAGCGGCGCGCCACCCGCCGCGCCCACCGCGGGAATCTCCAGCATCACGTCGTCCGCGAAGCCATCCCCCGTCGCGTCCTCCAGCCACGTCGAGTCACCCACGTGCCCGTTGGGAACGAAGAGCTGGGGGTGGTCGAACGGCGCGCGCCGGTACAGCACGCGTGCATCCGTGAGGGTCTCCAGCCACGCGACGAGTGCATCCACTTCGTCCACCGCCAGCACGGGCACACCCAGGGGCTCGATGGGGGTGCCATCGCGCTGGGCGACGGGGGCCACGTTGCCGCCGCGACTGTACAGCTCCACGGCCTCGCGCAGCGTGTGGGCATCCCCGTTGTGGAAGTATGGCGCGGTGAGCGCGACGTTGCGGAGCGAGGGCACCTTGAACGCGCCCTCGACGCCGAAGCCCTTGGACACGGCGGCGCCGTCGTAGCTCGCGGGGAGCGCGCCGGGGAACAGACGCTTGGCGTGTGACAGCGGACCGAAGGCATCGCTGCCTCCCGCGCCCAGGTCATCCGAGGTCGGCCGGATGCCGATGTTGTTGAATCCCTTGTCGATGACGTTGCCGTCGCGGTTGCGCACCGGCCCGTTGACCGCGGCGCTGACGCGGCGGACCGAGGCATCCGTCAGCTCGGCGGACTCGTGGCAGTTGGAGCACCGGATGTTGGTGGGGCCGCGCGTGCGGTCGTTGAAGAGGTGCGCGCCGAAGAGGGCCTGACGGCTGATGTGCGTGGGGCTCGTGTTGACCCACGGGTTCAGGGCCGGGTCGGTGGCGTCCGGATGCTCGCGGCGGAAGCGGTCCCACGGCGTGTCATCCGCGATGAGCGTCGACTGGTACATCTGGAGCGCGAGCCCGAAGAACAGGCTGAAGTTGTACTCCAGCAGCGTGTACTCCTCGGTCGCGGGGTTGTCGTCCGCGGACCAGACGAGGGTCTTGCTCCCGTCCGGAGCCACCTGGATGAGGCGCCGGGACTTCCACCAGACCTCGTGGAAGGCGTCCTTCACCATCCGGTTGTACGAGGCGACCTCGAGCCCCTTCAGTGGCCACCGGCTCAGCCCACCCAGCACGCTGTCCGTCGGGTCCACCAGCTGGTGCCCCAGGGGACGCACCGGGTCCAGGTGCCGGGCCATCTTCCGCGTCCGCCGCGACAGCGCCCGGGCCACATCCAGCGCCGTGCGTCCCGGCGCGGCCATCTCCAAATCACTCAAGATGGGGGCCACCGCCTGGGACGCCAGGCTCGCGTTGGCGAGCTCCACGCGCACCTCGACGGGGTCCACCCACGGGTCCGCCGCGCGGAGCACCTTCGCGTTCGGGTCCCGGGTGCCCAGGGCATTCACCCCGTTGAAGACATTCTCCGCGCGCCCATCCCAGAACTGACGGTGGTTGAAGACCGCGTTGATGACCGTCGGCGTGTTGCGCGGCTCGACACGGCGCGTCTTCACCAGGCCCAGGCTGAACCCCTCCGGGTCCATCCCCGCCGTCAACCAGGGCACGCCCTGCGAGGAGACGACATCATTGCTGTCCGTCTCCGGGTCCAACGCACCGCGTACACCTGGCACGAGCAGACGCGTCAACGGGAAGTCCGACGCCACGAGTTGGTGGTTGGGTCCGCCGGTGGTGAAGGTCAGGTCCGGAGCGACGTCGTGCTTGAGCCCGGGGCTGAGTTGATTCTTCGACCGGGGGTCCGCGCCCGCCCGGAAGTGACAGGTGGCGCAGGCGGTCTTCCCGTCGCTGCCCACCTGCATGTCCCAGAAGAGCGCCTTGCCCAACGCGATGGCCGCCTGTTCGTCCTTCACGAAGTCAGACAGGTTGGAGGGACGGGGCACCGCAATCGCGCGCAAGTCTCCTGGCAGGTTGACCAGGTCGCTGGCGGGAGGAGGATTCTGCACGCGGGAGATGACCATCTCCTGCTGGTGTTGGGCTGTCTCCTCCGTGCCCTTTGGAACCGTCCGCTCTTCCGAGTCACTACACGACACCACCAGGGCCGCCGTCCCTAGCGCGGCCCACCGATTTCTCGTCATTCCCATTCACTGCCCCCTCGCGGAAGACACCCGCTCGCGGGCAGAGATTATGGTTGAACGCCTGACATTGTCGCGCGGCGCCTTCCAAAAACACGCTCAAGGGCGCTGTTGCGCGAGCAGCCAACTCAGAATCCGCGGGTCGTCTCGATAGACGCGGTCCCAGATGCCGTGGCCGCCCGTATGGAAGAGCGTGAAAATCATCGGCCGCTCGGGCGGTTGGCCATTCGCGTCACGGTCCATGAAGCCATCCACCCACTGCCACGTGTTCGTCGCCGGCCGGTAGAACGCCGTCTGGTCGAGACTCGGGGAGGTATACGAATCCATGACGGTCGCCGTGCTGGACATGCCCATGGCTCGCCCTATCTGGGTGAACCAGCCCGCCGTCCCAGAATAGGACAGTGAGTCATCCCGGGCATGGACCGCCCAGATGGGGAGGTTCGCGTTCACGATGTTCTGCCCCAGCGGAAGAGAGGAACCGAAGCCTCCATTGCAGACGGGCGCCGCCGCCGCCAGCTTCGCCGGGAAGTAGCCCGCGTAGGCGAACGTCCCCGCCCCGCCCATGCTCAAACCTGTCAGGTACACCCGCTTCGGGTTGACCTTGTACGTCGTCAGGATTCGGTCGATGAACGGGTTCAGGTCGGCCTGGACCTCCCAATCATTCCAGTAGTTGTTGCGAGCCGTTTGCGGCGCCACCATGACGAACGGATAATCCCTGCCATTCTTGTCATAGTAGGACGGAAGGCCCACCTGCCGGACCTTCGCCAGCTCCGTCCCCTTGCCATTGCCCACCTGCTCCGCGCCGTGCAGGAAGAAGACGATGGGCCAGTTGTCTCGCGTCTCGTAGCCCGCCGGCAGGTACAGGATGTAGCCATAATCGCTGCCCGGCGAATTGGCCGGCTTCTCGATGGCCGTCATGGTGCCGCGCCCGCTGATGGCGCGCTCCACCCGAACCTTGGTGCGCGAAGTCGCGCTCGCGCCCTGGTTGTCCGTCACACGCAGCTCGAATTCATAGAGCCCCTCCACCAGCCCCGACGCCGTGGCGGTCAGCGTGCTCGCGGCGGAGAGCGTGGCGGAGTTGGGCCCGGAGACCTGGGACCACTGCTGGGAGACCACCTGCCCGTCGCTGTCGCTGGCCGTCCCCGTCAGCTGCGCGGACGACACGGGCAACACCACCGTCTGGTCCAGCCCCGCGGAGGCCGTGGGAGGAACGTTGGCCGCCGTGCCCGCCGGGGAGCCGAAGACGACGATTTCATTGGAGGCGCCGTCCATGTTGCGCGCGAAGTGGAGGTAGCGCGTCCGCATCCCCACGGTGACCAGCCGCCACTGCTCCCACTTGTCCGTGAGGAGCCTGGGCAGGGCCGTCCAGGCCCCCGGGGCCCCCACGCTGAAGTAGACGTAGCCGTCCCTGCCCACGTTGTCGTAGGTGTCGAACACGCCCACCTGCGTCACGTCGTAGAGCGCGCCCAGGTCGATGACGAAACCCATGGGGTACTGGTTTTCGTTGTACGCGACGTTCCCCCAGGTCGTGGCGGGCTTGAAGGTCCACGGCCCACGCGGGTCGCCAATCAGCGTCTGCTCGTCATAGAGATTCTGATACGCCCCCAGCGTCGGCCGGATGCCGTCCGGCTGGACCATGCCAGGCGTGATGATGATTTGCGAGGCCACGAGCGGCGACGGCGTGGAAGCCCACGTCTGGGGCGCCTCTGCTCCTCCAGGGTCTCCACAAGCTCCCAACATCAGGGACAGCGCGACGAAGCCAGACTTCCAACGTCCAGGAACCTGCCGTCGAATCACAGAGCCTCCTCATGCGGAGATGAGGCACTCTTGATACATCAGACTATTCTAGAAAATCTAGATTATCAGCATTTCATCCAGTCCGCCCCGTCCGTGGGGGCTGGAGCGTCCCACCGTGCGCCCGATGCGCCAGCGGGCGCAGACTTGCCGGAGACTGCGCACTCCTTGAAGCAATGAAGAAGACTCATCACGCCGCCCATCACCGCGCCTGGAAGGTCGCGCTGGGGCTCATCGCCGTCGTCTTCGTGCTCATCGTGGGTGCGCTGCTGCTCAAACCTTCCTGGTTGGGTGAGAGCTTGCGCGGCCAGGTGGAGACCGCGGCGAGCCGCGCGCTGGGCCACCCCGTCACCGTGGAGAGTCTTTCCCCCCGCTGGTTTCCCACTCCAGGCGTCACGCTGAAGAACCTTCGCGCCCAGGGCCAGGGCAACGAGCCTCCCTTCATCGAGGTCTCCCGCGCCACGGCCACCGTGCAGCTCTGGCCGCTGGTGCGCAGCCTGGGCAAGGAAGTGCGCGTGGGCGCGGTGAAGCTCAAGGAGCCCCAGGTGAACCTGGTGCGCCGGGCCGACGGGACGTGGAACTACCAGGCGGTGGGACAGCCCCCCGCAGGTGCCCCGCCGCCCCAACCTCCCTCCCAGCCGTCATCCCGGCAGGCATCTGTCGAGAGCATCCACATCCAGCGTGGCGTCGTGAACGTGGTGGATGCCCAGGCGGCGCAAGGCAACGCATCGGTGGCGCTGCGCGATATCGACCTGAAGCTCGAGCACGTGGGAGCGGGCCTGCCCCTCGAGGGAACCCTGAAGGCCGCGTGGGCGAGCCAAAAGCAGAACGTGAAGGCGGACTTCAAGGTGAACCCGCTGCCCACACACAAGCCTCAACCCGGCCAGCCCTGGCCCGACGTCACCCTGAAGCTGTCCGGCAAGGACTTGTCCGTCAACGCGCTCCGAGACTTCCTCCCCGCGTCCAAGGCCGAGTACTTCACCGGAGGCGTGGTCAACGTCGATGCGGACGTGAAGACGGACCAGGGGAAGTACGTCCTCAGTGGCCATGGCGCCGCGAAAGGACTGAAGCTTCGAGGCGACCCGGCCAGCGGCGCGTTCACGTTCAACACACGCGTCGACCCGGAGCACGCGAAGGCCACGCAGGTGAACTTCTCGCGCATCGCACTCTCGGGTCCGGGAGTGGAGCTGGGGGGAACCGCTTCCGTCCAGCTCAGCTCCATGCGCGTTCGCTTCGACCTCCAGGGCTCGGACCTGGACCTCCAACATCTGCTGGGCGAGCAGCCTTCGGCACCTCAGGGCACGCAACCCTCCCCCACTTCACTGCCTCTGTCTGTGCGCAGGTCGCTGGGGAAGATGGATGTGGATGGCACCTTGAAGCTGGGCAAGGTCCGACACGGGCCGCTCACCCTCACCGACGTGAATGCACACGCCCGGCTGGATGACGGACGCCTGGACATCGAGCAGGGCCAGGCCCAGGTCTACGGAGGCCGGGCCGACATCAGCGGCACCCAGGTGGACCTCACCCAGGCCCAGCCGAAATGGAACGTGAAGGCGAAGCTGGATGGACTCGACACCGCCCAGGCCTTCACCGCGCTGTCGGGAAGCACTCCCGTGCAAGGCCGGGCCAGCGGGCAGGTGGAACTCAGCGGCGCGGGGCTCGACTGGTCCCGCATCCGCCAGGAGATGACGGGCACGGGGAGCGCTCAGCTTCGCGACGGCGTCTTCACGAAGACGGACCTGGGGGCGACGCTCACGCCCGTCCTCACCCAAGGGCTCCAATCCCTCGGCAAGAAAGGCGCGGCGGAGTCCGTGCAGAAGGCAGGGCGAGGGACTCACTTCAAGGACCTCGATGCGAAGTTCAAGGTCCAGGGGGGCTGGGTCTCCTTCACCCAGCCCATGGCATTCCAGTCGGACCTCGGCAGCGGGACGGTCGAGGGGCGCGTGGGGCTCGACGAGCGGCTGGACTTGAAGGGGACGGTGAAGGCTTCACGGGACTTCGTCTCCGGCATCACCCATGGCGCGGTGCCCGTGGGCGCGCCGGTGTCCATTCCCATCACCATCACCGGAACGCTGAAGGACCCGAAGGTCAGCGCCGGCGCACCCGAGGACCTGGCGAAGAGTCTGATTCCGTCGGTGCCCCTGCCCAAGGCTGTCGAATCCCCGTTGAATCAAGCGCGCAAGGGATTGGAAGGCCTGCTGAAACGGCCCGCGCCCTCCAAGCCCCCGCCGCACCCGTAACCACCGTGTCACGACTCACGAAGCGGGGCCTCGCACTACGAGGTTCCGCGTATTGAGTCTGCCGTCAGCCTGCCGGGACGATGACCGCCCTCACCCGCGGTCCTCATTGGAAAGGCTGGCCGATGTCATTCGTGTCGCGAAGTCGAGTTGCTCTCGCAGCCACGGTGTTCGGAATCCTCGGTGGTATCCCCCCGGCGAGCGCGGAGCCCTCCGCCGACCCGGCGGACAACGCGAACTCACCCGCGCTCGCGGTGGCTCGGGACGAAGCCCGCATCCTCGCGTACTGGACGCCGGAGCGCATGGCCTCGGCCCTGCCGGCGGAAGTCCCCATGACGTCGGGCAAGGCGCCCATCAGCCTCAAGCCCATCGCCCCCGAGAACTCCCAACGCCAGGAGGAGGGCGTCGAGCCGCGAGGAGGTGTCTCGACGCTGGCCGACGTGCATTCGATGAGCGGGCGCGTCTTCTATACGGATGACCAGGGGCGCAATCGCAGCTGTTCCGGCAGCACGGTGAACAGCAATGGCAAACGGCTGGTCTTCACGGCGGGGCACTGCGTGCACGGCGGAGGCTCTGGCCGGGGCTGGTTCAGCAACTGGGTCTTCGTGCCCGCCTATCATCAGGGTTCACCCCACGGCACATGGACGGCGTCCGGGCTCTGGTCGAAGAACGGGTGGATCAACAACGCGGACCGCGCCTTCGACGTGGGCGCGGCGGTGATGAACCTCCGCAATGGAACCCGCATCGTCGATGCCGTGGGCGGACAGGGCATCAAGTGGGGCGCGGCGTATGGCGCGTACATCTTCCAGTTCGGTTACCCCGCGGACCCGCCCTACAACGGGAGCGCCCTGCACAACTGCGAAGGCACCACCTGGAATGAGGGCGGCTTTCCCACCATCACCTGCGGGATGACGGGCGGCGCCAGCGGCGGCCCCTGGCTGGAGAGCTATGGCCAGAACTTCTGGGCTTATCTCTACTCGGTGAACAGCTGGATGTTCTGGGACCCCGACCCGACCCGCGTCTACAAGTGGCAGGGGCCGTACTTCAGCTACGACACGGCGGGCAGCCTGTATGACTCCCTGAAGGACCTGTAGCCTCCAGCGGCCGGCCCCCTTGCCCCAAGCCCTCCACGGCGAGGGGGCGGCCCTGCTTGCAGACACCCTGGCGGCACCTACGTTTGATTCATGTCAATACGTGCACCGGCATGGTGGGGCGCCCTGGTGGCGATGTCCTTGATCCTGACAGCCCAGGCGGCCGAGCCTCGGGTGTATCACCTGGCTGCTCAAGAAAGCTCCGTCCGGCTCCACGTGGGCAAGAGCGGCATGCTCAAGACCTTCGGGCATGAGCATGAAGTCGCCGCGCCAGCGTTCTCAGGGCAAGTGACGGTGCCCGAAGGAGACCTGTCGAGCTGCCAGGTCTCCGCCACCTTCGAGAGCCGGGAGCTCCGGGTGCTGCCAGGCAATGAGCCCGCCAAGGATGTGCCGAAGGTCCAGGAGACGATGCTCGGGCCCGAGGTGCTCGATGCCCAGCGATATCCAGACATCCGCTTCACGTCGAAGCACTGCGCCGCCAAGCAGACGGGACAGGGCATCTACGAGGCCCAGGTCGAGGGCGAGCTCGACCTTCACGGCGTCGCGAAGCCCGTGAGCCTCCCCATGAAGGTCGAACTGACAGGGGACCGGCTGGTGGCCCGGGGCAGCACCACGATTCGGCAGACGGACTTTGGCATCCCCCCCGTGAGCGCCGGAGGTGGGAGCGTCAAGGTGAAGAACGAGGTCCCCATCCAACTCACGCTCGTGGGCCACGCTGGCGCACGGTGAGCGCGGCGTCAGTTGTTGGGCGCCCCCGCCGAAATCCACGAGGCAATCATGTCGACCTCGGCCTGGGCGAGCGGAATCCCGCCCAGCGGCATCTTGGCGCCACATGGCGCCGGGTCCACCAGGTTCACCTTCTGGTACATGATGCTCATCGCGGGCTGGCCCGGCACCACCCGCGTCCCCACGCCAGCACAGCCCGACCCCGCCGTGGGGACGTTGACCAGATTGGCGTAGGCCGCGGCCTGCGTCGTCATGTCCAGCATGCCTTGCACGACACCGATTCCCCCGGGCGTCGTGTGACACGGCATGCAGCGCACCGCGATGATGGTCGTGTAGACCTGCGTGAAGGTCGCCGGTGCTGGCGGGTCTTGCGGCCCCCCGGCACTCGCGCCGGAGTCCTTGTCGCTGCACCCCACGGCGCCACCTCCCATCGCGAGGATGACTCCCGCGACGAACACCCACTCTTTTCCTCTCATGACCTCTCCCCCCTGTTGGATTCCCCTCACAGCCCAGCAGGCCGTGAGGATGGAGCCGCGCCCTGCCCCGCGCACCCTCCCGAAGAGGCGGGGAGCCCCTCGCGCAATCAACGCTTCCCGCGCGGGGACTGCCGCGCACAGGCGGCTCTCCACGAGGCGATGCGCTGGACCCAACAGTCCGGAGTTTTCACGCCACGCGGCGCGTGGCCCCCATCCACAGTATCCACGCGCAGGTCCACCGGGGACACACCGTCTTCATCCATGACCTGACCGTGAGAAGCACTCGTGCGGAAAGTCCTGTCTTCTGGAATGCCTCGGGTGTGGCTGCTCGTCGCCCTCATCCTGCCCGTGAGCGCGGCCGCGCAGACCGTCCTCGACAGCGTGGAGCGCATCGACTTCAACCGGCCGGAGTCGTGGGCCATGAAGTACTTCACATCCGTGTCGCTCCTGACCACTCCGGGCACGCCGAGCCCCTCGCACCTGGGCAGCTTGAAGGTGGGGCTCGAGGCCGAGTGGATTCCCTCGCTGAGCGCCACCCAGCGCACGGTGGGCTTCGACGGCGTCAAGACAGAGGACCTCAACAAGCTCCCCCTGATTGGCCGCGTGCGCGCCTCCACCGGGCTCCCGCTGGGACTCTCCCTGACGCTGGCCTATGTGCCGCCCATCCGCATCAACGGTGTCCAGGCCAACATCTTCTCCGCCGCGCTGGGCTATCCGTACTCCCCCATCGACCACCTGACGCTGGGACTCTCCGCCTACGGGCAGTTGGGCTCGGTGAAGGGTGACTTTGTCTGTCCATTGTCGGAGGTCCGCGCGGGCAACGACCCGCAGCGCAACCCGTTCAACTGCCTCTCCAAGTCCCACGACAAGGTGCGGATGAACTACCTGGGCATGGAGCTGAGCGGCGCCTACGAAATCCCCGAGGCCCGCGGCCTCCAGCCCTACGCCACGCTCGCGTTCAACTACATGAACCTCGAGTTCCACGTGGACGCGCGCTACGGCGATGTCACCGACTTCACCCGCCTGAAGACGGATGGGGTGACGTTCTCCGGAACCCTGGGACTGCTGTTCCCGCTCACGCCCCGGCTCGAGGTCAGCGCGGAGGTCTTCTACTCACCGCTCCGGGTGAGGCGCCCGCCAGCCACCTCCACCACGAACGACGGGCTCTTCAACGTCCGCGCGATGGTCGCCTACCGCTTCTTCTGAGCCAGCTGGAGCCAGGCGCGCCCGGCCCCTGGCCCCCACGCAACGGCCCGCTCGGTCCCTTGTCCCGTGAGACAGGGCGTAGAAACAATAAACCCAGAATACAGATCATCTAATTGCAGCACCGGGTGAATCCGGCGCGTCGAGCCGTGCCGCGGTCGTGAGACATGGGCCTGACGAGGTGCGCCATCCCAGTGCGCGCTCGGGGGCCGGACATCCCGAGGGGCCGCCCGCCCACCGGCGCGACACGGGGCCGGCCGGCCCGCTTCCGCTCTCCCTGCACAAGCCCCCCGGCCATCCCGGCCGCCCCACCCTCGCCATCCACTGCGAGGAGACTCCCAGCTCGCTCGGAAATCCCGTATAGGCCCTTCGCGCCAAATGTGCGGCATACGAGCGACCCAGAAGGGGGGTGTCAGGCCCCGGGACTGCTCTGGAGGAATGGATGGAGTTGTCGAGTCTCGAGTCGAGTTTCTGGGCAGTCGCACCGGGCGTTGTCGGCGCCGTGGGGTTGCTCTTCGCTGCGTTCTTCTACTTCCGCGTCAAGGCCCTCCCCGACGGTGACGCGACGATGAACCGCATCGCGGGCTACATCCGCGAAGGCGCGATGGCGTTCCTCGTGCGCGAGTACAAGGTGCTCGCCCTCTACTGCGTGGTCGTGGCGGTGGTCATCGGCCTGGCGCTGGGGTGGCTCGCGAGCGCCAGCTTCGTGGTGGGCGCGGCCCTGTCGCTGCTGGCCGGCTACATCGGCATGAAGGCCGCGACGTACGCGAACGTGCGCACGGCGCAGGCCGCGCGGACCGGCTCGAAGCCGAACGCGCTCCTGGTCGCGCTGGATGGCGGCGCGGTGATGGGTCTCGCGGTCGCGGGCCTGGGCCTGGTCGGCATGGGCGGCGTCTACTACGCCTTCCAGGGCCACGCGCAGCTCTCCCCCATCCTCCACTCCTTCGCGGTGGGCGCCAGCTCCATCGCGCTCTTCGCCCGCGTGGGCGGCGGCATCTACACCAAGGCGGCGGACGTCGGCTCCGACATCGCCGGCAAGGTCATCGAGAACATCCCCGAGGACGACCCGCGCAACCCGGGCGTCATCGCCGACAACGTGGGCGACAACGTGGGTGACGTGGCCGGCATGGGCGCGGACATCTACGAGTCCATGGTGGCCGCCATCGTCGCGTCCATGGCCATCGCGCTGACGGCCAGCGCCCCGGACCTGGCCCGCCTGGTCGTGGACCCCTCCGCCACGGGCCTGGCCAAGGTGGCCGGCGTGGTGCTGCCCCTGGTGCTGTCCGCGGTGGGCCTCGTCGTCAGCCTGCTGAGCATCTTCATCGCGCGCGCCCTCAAGCACATGAACCCCGCGCAGGTGCTGCGCAGCGCGCTCATCCTGCCCCCCGTCATCCTGGTGGCCGTGTCGTTCGTGATGATGAACGTGTTCGGCCTGTCGCAGGCCGTCACCGTGGCCCTGGCCGCGGGCGCCTTCGGTGGCGCCATCATCGGTCTGGTCACCGACTACTACACGTCCGCCAAGCCCGTGCAGCGCATCGCCGAGGCCTCCGTCACGGGCGCCGGCACCAACCTCATCCGCGGCCTCGCGGTGGGCATGGAGAGCGTGGGCATCCCCATGGCGACCATTGCCATCGTGGCGTACATCGCGGACCAGGCGCTGGGCCTGTACGGCATCGCGCTGTCGGCCGTGGGCATGCTGGGCGGCACCGCCGTCGTGATGACGGTGGACGCGTACGGCCCCATCTCCGACAACGCGGGCGGCATCTCCGAGATGTCCGGCCTGGGTCCCGAGGTTCGCGCCATCACCGACGAGTTGGACGCGGTGGGCAACACCACGGCGGCCATCGGCAAGGGCTTCGCCATCGGTTCGGCGACGCTCACCGTCATCGCGCTGTTCTCCGCCTTCAACCTGGAGGTCAACCACACCCGCGTCGCCAACGGAATGGCGGAGATGAGCCTCCAGCTGACCAACCCGAACGTCATCGTCGGCCTGCTGCTGGGCTCCATCCTGCCCTTCCTGGTCGGCGCCTCGACGATGCTCGCCGTGGGCCGCGCCGCCGGCGCCATCGTGGAGGAGATTGGCCGTCAGTTCCGCGAGATTCCCGGCCTGATGGAGCTCAAGGCGGACCCCGACCCGAAGAAGATCGTCGACATCTCCACCAAGAGCGCGCTGCGCGAGATGATCTTCCCCGGCCTCATCGCCGTCGTCGCCCCGCCGCTGGTGGGCTACCTGCTGGGCCCGGGCGCGCTGGCGGGTCTGCTGGCCGGCTCGCTCGTCGTGGGCGCCACCATGGCCCTCTACATGGCCAACGCCGGTGGCGCGTGGGACAACGCCAAGAAGTTCATCGAGAAGGGCAAGCTGCCGGGCCACGCGAAGGGTTCGCAG
Organism: Myxococcus stipitatus; assembly: GCF_037414475.1. Next base: position 1,290,382 of record NZ_CP147913.1, read on the forward strand.
GTCCACAAGGCCGCTGTTGTCGGTGACATGGTCGGCGACCCGTTCAAGGACACCTCCGGTCCGGGCGTCGCCATCCTCATCAAGGTCATGAGCGTCGTCTCGCTGCTCGTGGCCTCGCTCATCGCGCTGCGGTAGTCGGCTCGCGCGGCGCGGCGCCTCGGCAACTCCAGGCGCCGTGCCGCATCCGCCGGTGGAAGCGCGCGTCGAACGACGGGTGCTCCCGGCAGCGGCTCCGGCCGCGGATGTCCTCCATCCAACATCCCCACACGACACGCTGGACAGGCCCGGCCGGGCGCCGCGCACGTGCGTGCTACGTTTCCCGTCAGTGAGTGATCGCCTGCGCGCCAGGCAGCAGCATGGGCCCCTTCTTCGGACCTGACGCGCGCGCTCGCACCCGCTCCTTCGGGTGTGCGGGGGGAAGTGCCACCGCTGTTCCTCAGCCACAGAGGTGTTCCATGGTCCTGGAGCTCTCCCAGCAGCAGATCCACCTCCTCCACTCGTGCCTGGCTGAAAGCATCGAGGAGCTGCACGACGAGGTCCTCCACACCGACGGGCGCGAGATGCGCGGCGAGCTGAGGGACCGGCTGAATCAACTCCAAGCGCTCCAGCGCGTGGTCGCGTCGCTGATGCAACGCGAGCAAGCCGCCGTCTGACGCGGGGCCCAGGGGCTCGCGGTCTCCTCTTGGCTGGCGTACGCGGCGCTTCGAGCAGCGGGCCTGCATATCCGGCGGCGCCCCCGTGCGCCTATGCTGGGGCCCGGCTCCGGCGGGAAGCGGCTTCCGGGGCCGCGTCCCATGCTCTTGCTCGCCCTGAGTTGTCTCCAAGGACGCCCCATGAAGGATGCCGCCGAGGCGCTGCTCGCGCTCGGCGCGGAGGGGCTCCAGCTCACCCCGGGCAACGCCCCCACCGACGGCTTCGTGGAGGACCTGCGCGGCCGGGGTGTGCCCGTGCGGACCCATCATGGCTTCGCCCCTCGCGCGCTGCGGCGGCCGGTCTGGACGCCCGACGCGGAGTGCCTGGTCGACTCCGACTCCGTCCATCCACCGCGTGACGTGGACCCGGCCAGCGCCTCCTGGGTGCGCCGGGCCGAGTCAGGCGCGTTCCACGCGCTCACGCTGGAGACCATGTATCCCGGCTACGCGTTGGGCTCGGGGGCCGCGCTCGACCGGGCCATGGACCTGGGGTTGAAGCTGGCGGTGGATGTCTCGCATCTGCACATCCAACACGCCTCGGGGCTGCTGCCAGCTCCGGTGTGGCGGCGCCTCCAGGACTATCCCTCCATCCACGAGGTGCACGTGTCCGCCAATCCTGGGGACCGCGACGCCCATCATCCGCTGCGAGCCGATACGTTTGGATTGGAGTGGGCGCGGGCGCGCCGCGCGAACAGCTCATGAAGGAACACGTCGAGCCCACGGTGCGACGCTGCTTCCAGCGCTATCCCCGACTGCGCTCGATGACGCTCCTCCTTGCCCAATACTGGAACGACGAGGCGGATGACGCCGTCCACTACAGGTTTGTCTTCTCCGAGCTGGAGACACCCGACGTGGAGGCCTCCTCACGGGCTGGAGAGGAGGACGCCGTCAACTTCGCCACGCCTCCGGGCGACTCTTTCTGGAACGACTACAATCACCGGTACATCGGCAACTGGCCGGACAATCACGACGCCATTCCCGCCTTCGCCGCCTTCACCCGTGAAGACTGTCACCAGGAGATGACCCTCGGCGAGGCCTATGAGCCCTACGTCATCTTCCGCCGGACCGGGCAGGACTTCTCCATGGAGAAGGTGGGCCAGATGCTCCGGCCCTGGCTCGACGGGGTGAAGGCGAGCTGGGACGCGCCGGAGTAGAGAGGTCTCCCTTCACGCGAGCGCGGCGCTCAGCAGGGGCCGCGCGCTCTCCCGGATTCGAGCGGAGAGCCGCTCCTCTTCATCCGGCCCCAGCGCGCCACAGGCCGTGGGAAACGCCAGCTCCAGGTCGACGCGAACATCGAGGATGATCTCCTCGAGGAGCGGCTCCAGGGGACCTCGCCCCAGCTTGGACACGGCGCTGGCGATTCGCGAGGGATTGACCAGACGCAAGGCCCAGGCCGCCAGCGCGTCGGCGGAGAGGGATTGATGAGGATTCCAGGCCTCGCTCTCGTCGAAGCGGCCCTCGTTGAACTCTTCAATCTTCCGCTTGCTCGCGGCGCGAGTGCCGGGCGGCGCGGGCTGCTCGCTCTTGATGACCAGCCCTTCGGCGATGTTGCCGTCGAGCGAGGGGAGCCCCAGCATCGCCGGCACGAGCGATACCCTGCGCGTGGGCACGGCGTTGACGTCGGTGCGAGTGCCCCGGCGGAGCACAGGCGGCGTCATCAGGCCCACCTCCTGGGCCGCGCGCTCCAACTCCCGATGGGCGAGCATGAGCCCCTCATCCTCATCGGAGCGGGCGACGAGCACGTCGAACGGGAACCAGTGGAGCGCCGGGGAATACCAGACACCCGTCTGCACCGCGGTGAGCCCGGGGACCTCGGCGACCGCCGGGTGTGGATAGTGCCCACCCAGCAGCTCGCCATAGAAGTACACCGACGCGTCCTCGGCGCCCAGTGAGCGGACCATCTTCCGGGTGGCATTGCTCAACTGCGCGCGCAACAACTGCCAGCCGAAGAAGGGCTCATCGTCCGTGAGCCAGGCCTTTCGCTTTCCGAAATGGACCGCGTCTGCCCTCACGGCGATGACGAGCTGGGCGCCGTGGAGCTTCTCCAAGGCAATCCAGGCGCCACCGGGGCTCGGCTGTGTTCGCGACTCTCCGGCGGCAGAAATCTTGGCGTAGGGACGAAACAGCATGGGTGCGCTCCGGGTCAGGGGTGTGAACCGCGAGCCAGGGACCGGTCCACCGAGGCTTCCTGACACAGGGAGGACAGGTGCCACCCGGGCACCGAACCCCACACGACCCAACGCGAGACATGGTCCTTGTAAATCAGGGCAGCCATGGACTTCCCATTTCCAGGGCGCTAGTAACACTCAAACCATGAACTCAAGACAAAGCAGAACAGCTCGACTGTATACAGGCATGGTCGCCGTCTTCTTGTGGGCAGGGTGCGCGAAGGAAGGCGAGCCCACGCCGGCCATGGGGACCACGCGTCAAAGTGTGACAGCGTCAGTCACGACGCTGGAAGCCGTGGCCATCACCAGCCAGGGGATGACGCAGAACGGGTCGGCGTACCGCAACGAATCGCTCATCGGCGTCTTCCAGACAGCGGACTACGAAATCGAGGCGCTGCTGCGCTTCCCGCAGCTCGGAGTCCCCGCGGGCGCCGTGGTTCAGAGCGCGACGCTGCGCCTCGCGGTGGAGACCTACACCAGCGGCTTCGCGCTGCGTGGCTCCTACGTCCAGACGCCCTGGAGTCTTCAGGCCGCCGGTCTGGGCTGGCAGTTCCGGGACAATGGGCTGGAGTGGCACCGGCTGGGTGCGCAGGGCCCGGGGACGGACCTGTTCGCCACGACGCCCTTCGAGCTCGCCACCTTCCCCACCACGGTGAGCCTTCACGACGTGCCGCTCGATGTGGCCGTGGTGCAGTCGTGGGTCGACGACCCGTCCACCAACCAGGGCGTGATGCTGGCGAACAGCCACGTCGGCCAGGTGGCCAAGGTGTTCACCCACCTGGCGAGCCAGCCGGAGCGCCGGCCGGTCCTCACGCTCGAGTACACCGCCCCGGGGCCACGCAGCGACACCACGCCGCCAACGGTGGCCATCACCTCCCCCACGAGTGGAACGACGGTGCAGGGCGTGGTCGGCATCACCGCGAACGCGAGCGACAACGTCGGCGTGACGAACGTGCAACTGCGCGTCGATGGCCGGAACCTGTCTTCTTCCCAGTTGGACACCCTGCAGTTGCGCAATGGCGACCACGTGCTGACCGCACACGCGCGTGACGCCGCCGGCAACCTCACGACCTCCGCGGGTGTGCGAATCACCGTCAACAACCCCATCGTCGACACCCAGCCACCCCAGGTGTCAGTCATCGAGCCCACCGCGAGCACGACGGTGAGCGGCCTCTTCACGGTGCGGGTGAACGCGACCGACGACGTGGGAGTCACCCGGGTGCATGTCGAGCTCGACGGCGTCCAGGTCGGCGCGGCGGACGAGGCCGCCCCTTGGACAGTCACGCTCGACACGGAGAACCTCCTGCCCTACGGCACCCGGCAGCTCACCGCCGTGGCGCGCGACGCCATCGGCAACGTCACCACGTCCGCTCCGGTGGCCATCATCGTAAGCGCGCCGCCGCCGGACACCGTTCCGCCCGAGGTCGCGATTGTCTCCCCCGCGAGCGGCGTCACGGTGGGAGGCTCGCTCCAATTCAAGGTGGACGCCTCGGACAACATGGGCATCGCCGGCGTGCAGCTCCAGGTGAACGGGCAGAACGTCGGGGCCGAGGACGTGGACTATCCCTACTGGATCACCCTCTCCACGCCCCTGCTGAGCGACGGCACCTTCCCGGTGACGGCGGTGGCCCGGGACCGCGGTGGCAACCACACCACCTCCGCGCCCATCACCCTCACCATCGCCAACGGGCCCCCCGTGGCGCTCAACATCCCCACCACCCATCCGCGCATCTGGTTCACGGGGAACCGGCTGGCCCGGGCCCAGGCGCACTTCGCGCAGAACCCCTACACCCCGGCGACGAACGTGCAGAGCCCCGAGCAGGCCATCGACGCGGCCATGCACTCGCTCATCACCGGCACCGCGGCGTCGTGCCGCGCCGCCATCACCTGGGCGGTGAACACACAAGTCCCCGTCTCCGAGGCGTCCATCGCGAGCGACCCGGCCCGCTGGTACGGCGAGGCCGCCATCCTCACCTACGACTGGTGCTTCCCCCACCTGCTGCCCGCGGAAGTCACGACGCTGCAGGACCGCTGGAACCTCGCCATCAGCCGGCTCAACGACAAGCCGTGGGGCGGCATCGGCATGGAGGGCAACAACTACTACACGGGTTACTTCCGCAACTCGATTCTATGGGCCATCGCCACCTGGCACGAGAACCCGACGTTCGCCAACAGCCTGCTCCAGTACGCGATGAAGTCGCGCTGGCAGTTCTCGCTGCGGCCCTATCTCCAGAGCGCGGTCGAGGGTGGAGCGCCGCACGAGGGCTCCACGTATGGCCGCCGGACGTTCGGCTATCTGACGACGCCCTTCACCACGCTCGGCCTGTATGGCCATGACATGTGGAACCAGACGAGCCACTTCATGGAGACGGTCTTCTGGTCCATCTACTCGACGACGCCGGGCCCCAGCCGGATGGGGACCTTCCAGCTGTTCGAGACGTTCCCCTACAACGACGACGAGCGTTGGCTGACGCGCTTCAGCCCCTCCAACACCGCGCAGACCGGACTGGGCAGCTACTTCGCGCCGCTCATCGAGGAGTGGTCGACCCAACCCATCGCCGGTTACGCCAAGCGCTTCCTGGAGCTCACCGGGCATCCCATCGACGAGCGCCACATCCGCTATGTCTACAGCGACACGCTGGCGGCGGTGCCAGCGCGCAACCTCAACGAACTGCCGCTCGACTACCACGCGCGCGGTCTGGGCATGCTCTACGCGAAGACGGCCTGGGCCGCCGATGCGACGATGGTCAACCTGCAGTTCGGGACGGCCACCAACGCGGGGCACACCCACCGCGACTCCGGCAACTTCCAGGTGTGGCGCGCGGGTGAGTTCCTGGTGCGTGAGACGGTCGGCTACGCGAACACGATTGTCGGCCCCGCGGGGGAAGGCGCGGTCGACGTCGAGTCCCCTGTCGCCCACAACACCCTGTTGTTCGAGGGCAAGGGCACGGTGGGCTACTTCCACCACACACCCCAGATGCTCCGGCTCGAGTCGACGCCGGTCATCAACTACGCCGCGGTGGACCTCACGGGCATGTATGACTTGAACGACGAGTGGGCCCACCGCGAGGCGGAGGTGGGCAACCCGCATGCGGGCCGCGTGATTCGTGAGACGCTGTTCGTGCGTCCGCTCGACACGTTGGTGGTGTTCGACCGCGTGGAGAGCGCGGGTGCCGACACCACGGTCGACAAGACCTTCGTCATCCACTTCCCGGGGAGCCCGGTGCTCACGGGCAACACGTGGTCGGCGACGAGCGGCACCCAGGAGGTGCGCGTCAGCACGCTGGTGCCAGCGGCTCCCACCCGGCGCGTCATCGACGAGCGCGGCCCGCTGCGCCCCAATGGCACATACACGTACCCCGTGGGCCAGTTCCGTGGGGAAGTAGAGACTCAGGGTCAGGTGGTGAGCCACTTCCTGAACGTGGTGCAGGCCAAGGACACCAGCGGCTCGAACTTGCAGCTCACGCTCAACGAGACGGCGACCACATACACGGTGACGATGACGCACCCGACCCGAGGCACCGCGGTGGTCAGCTTCGAGAAGGGCATCCAGAGCACCGGCGGCACCTTCGGCTACGCCGCCACGGGCATGGCCACCCCAGCGCCGCTGCGCGCGGGCGTGCAGGCGATGACGGTGACCGGGAACGGGCCGGTCTGGGCGCCGTAACACACGCCAGGCCAGCGGGCGGGCACGCATTCGCCGCGTGCCCGCCCGGGCTTCTCTCCGTCAGCGGGCCAGCGCGCTCGGCGGGTTCTCTTCCCGGATGACCAGCAGCCCATCCATGACCGTCTCCCAGGGGCCCGTCAGCCACATGTAGCTGATGGGCCGGGCCGCCTTGGGCCCCAGCTCGCGAAGTGTCTTCGCATCCAGGTAGCGCGTGTCCGCGGAGTGATCCGCGAACGCCCACCCCTCGAGGGAGTCCGCCCGCGCGGGCTCCATCTCATACGTGCGCGGCGTGCTGGCCAGGGAGTAGCGCCCGCCGTGCGCCGAGAAGCCCAGCACGAAGGCATCCCGACCCCACCGGGCCTGGACAAAGGACCCGAAGGGGGTTCCCTGCCGGAGGTCCCCCTCCAACGCCTTGAAGCCCTTCGCCGCATGAATCGTGGCAAGCCACACAATCGCCTTTCGCGGTCGGGCGAACCGGCCCAGCATCCACTCCAGGTTCATGAACATGGAGCGGTCTCGCCCGTCGAAGTCACTCCAATCCCGCCCCTGCCCCTCCTTCGCCGCCTCCCGGGCCAGCGTGGCGGCTTGACGCACGAAGAACCGGTCCAGGCTGCGGACTTGCTGGAGCTGCCCCTGGGCCTTCTCATCCGCTGACGCGCCGGGCCGAGCAAGCGCGGACTCCATCTCCCTCAGGCACCCCCGAATGGATTGCACGGTCTCCACCGTGAACGGGTGGGTCTCGTCGTACCGCCAGAGCATGTGCCGCTCGAGCATCACGCCACACTCGGCCCGGCGGGCCCCTTCCAACACGGGGACGAGCTCCGCGGACATCTGGTGCTGGGCATACGTGCCTCGGCCAACCTGGTCATCCAATCCACCCACGACCAGCGTCCCCGCGTTGAGCCGCCGCGTGAGGAATGGGACCAGGGGCGCCATCTCCTGATTGGCCCACATCCCCCCGATGGCGGCGGTGACCCGCGGCTCATCGACGGGGACTCCCTCCCTCAAGTGCTCCGCGATGTTCACGAAGTCGTAGAAGCCCGCCTCGATGAAGAAGGCGTCGTAGTGGCACTCCTCCACGAGCCTGCGCGTCAGCTCCACCTTGAAGGCGATGGTCTTCCCACTCCCGTGGTGGGACTCCTCGCCGAGCAGCGCCATTTGCTTGTCACAGAGGTCTCGGACAATCCGGTCCGCGTCGGTGACCTCCCGGGCCTCCCGAGGCCGTGCCTCCGTGGGGATGGACGCACAACCCGAAAGCAGGGGTAGCAGGAGCAGAAGATATCTCATTCGCCGTCTTCCATGAGTTGAAGTGCCACATCATCGCCGTCCCTGGCGCGCCGCGTCCGAATCACAGTCCCCTTCAAGCCAGCCCCCGACGTCGTTGGAGCAATCCCGCGCGGGCGGAAATTGCTGCGGGCAGACCCGTTCGGCCAGCTCCAACTCACACACGCGACGTCATATTCCGCCTCCCGACACCTTCTGCTCACACCAGCGCCAACGCGACGCGCCACCGCTCTCGCCCGAGCCACAAACACATATCAAAACGTAGAGCCACGCCCCACCATACATAAAGACATATCAACACATAGCCCACGAACCCCGGTTCAATTGCTTGTATCCATTCTTGACATCACGGAGGCGCGGGAGTACCCAGACAATCACTGTTTCAACGCACCTCGAGCGAATCACCGCGCCATCCGGCACGGAGGTCGCTGGCGCGCGCGCACGACAGCCTTTCCCTCGGAGGCGACCATGAAGTTCACACGGTATTGCCGCTCCATCCTGTTCACTCCAGCGCTGGTCGTGGACCGTTTCGCCCGGGGGCAGCAATCCGGCGCGGACATCGCCTTGGTGGACCTGGAGGACTCCGTGGCCGCCAATCACAAGGACACGGCCCGGCAGCAGGCGGAGGCGTTCTTCACCGCCCCTCGAGGCCCGAGCCGCCGCGCCATTCGCGTCAACAGCGTCACCCGGCCCGAGGGCTTCAAGGACCTGCTCGCCCTGCGCGAGTACGCGGTGAAACCCGACGCCGTGCTCATCCCCAAGGTCGAGTCTCCCCGGGACTTGGAGATCGTCGAGCAGGTGCTCGGCTCCAGCTGCGCGCAGGTCGACCTGCTCGCCCTGGTGGAGACACCTCGCGGCGTGGAGAACGTCCACGCCATCGCCTCCGCGACGCCCCGGCTCAAGGCGTTGGTGTTCGGCTCGGCGGACTTCTCTTTCAGCATCGGCGCGGCCCTGTCCTGGGAGCCATTGCAATACGCCCGCTCCCGGCTCGTCACCGCCGCGCGCGCCGCCAATGTGCAAGTCGTTGACTCGCCCCTGTTCGACATGGCGGATGAAGAGGGATTGCGCCTGGAGTGCCGGCTGGCGCGGAGCATGGGGTTCAGCGGCAAGGCCGCCGTGCATCCGCGTCAGGTGGAGCTCATCAACCAGGCCTTCTCCCCCGACGAGAGCACGCTGCGCAAGGCGCGGAAGATCGTCAAGGAAAGCCAGGCGCGCGACTTCAACATCTGCGTGGTGGAGGGGACCATGATGGGTGCCCCGTTCGTCGAGGCGGCGAAGCGCACGCTCGAGGAGTTCGGCTCCCAAGGGGGCTGAACACCCGGCGCGATTCCCATCCCCAACACCCCCAGGAGGAGTCCAAATGGAAACGACCAACGAGCAGAGCGTCTTGGGTCCCCGTCGTTATCGCAACAACGAGAAGCTCATCGCCGTGGGGGACCGAGGCTGGCAGACGGCCAAGGAACACGGGCTCATCGGGCTGAGGGTGAACTTCGAGTCGAACAACCGGCTCGTCGACACGAAGACGGGCCACGCGTTCATGACGCTCTGCTCGTGCTCCTACCTGGGCCTCAACCACCACCCGCGCATCCTCCAGGGCTCCATCGACGCGCTCCGAGAGGCCGGCACCAACAGCCTGGCCATGTCCACGCTGCGCATCCGCATGGACCAGATGGCGCGCATGGAGGAGGGCTTCCGTGAGCTGTACGGCTGCCCCACCCTGCCCGGCGCCACCTGCAGCGCGCTCACCGCGGGCATCCTCCCGCTGCTCGCTTCCGGCCACGTCACCGAGGACGGCCAACCCCGGGTGATGGTGTTCGACCGCTACTGTCACTTCTCGATGGCCTACATCAAGCCCATCTGTGGCGACGAGAGCCTGGTCCTCACCAGTCCCCACAACGACCTCAACTACCTGGAGGACGTCTGCAAGAAGTACCCGCGCGTGGCCTACGTCGCGGACGGCGCCTACTCCATGGGCGGCCTGGTGAAGCTCGAGGGCCTGTTGCAACTCCAGGAGCGCTACGGGCTCTTCCTCTACATCGACGATTCTCACTCGCTGTCCATCACCGGCGAGCGCGGCGAGGGCTACGTCCGCTCGCGGCTGAAGATGAACCCGCTGACCATGATTGTCGCCTCGCTGGCCAAGGCGTTCGGCAGCTCGGGCGGAATCGCCATGCTGGGCAGCGAGAAGATCTTCGACTTCCTCTACCGGAACGCGGGGCCGCTGGCCTGGTCGCAGAACCTCCAGACGCCGTCGCTGGGCGCCTCCCTCGCCAGCATCGCGCTGCACCGCACGCCGGAACTGCGCCAGCTCCAGGACCAGCTGCAGCGCAACATCCAACTCTTCGACAGTCGCTTCCCCTCCCCGCACGCGGGCAACGGGATGCCCATCCGCCTCATCCAGGTGGGTGAAGAGGAGCGCGCCATCCGCCTGTCCTCGGAGCTGTACCAGCGGGGTTACTACTGCTCGGCGGTGTTCTTCCCCGTCGTCGCCCGGGGCGAGGCGGGTGTGCGCGTGATGATGCGCGCGGACATGACCGAGGAGCAGGTCCGCGTCTTCTGCGACGACGTCCAGGACATCCTCTCCCGCTTCTGACCGGCGCCCACCTTCAGGCCACGAGGAGACACACCATGGAGGGCACCGGAATCACCGGTTACAAGCAGGTGGGCCCAGGGCGGTACCGCGAGGTCCTCGGCTTCCACTTCGAGGACTTCACCGTCGGGGACGTCTTCGAGCACCGCCCAGGCAGGACAGTGACGGAGGCGGACAACGTCCTGATGAACACGCTGGCGATGAACCCGTCGCCCCTCCATCTGGATGCCGCGTACTGCGAGCAGACGGTGTGGGGCCGGCCGCTCATCTCCAGCCTGGTGACCTTCAGCATCGTCTGCGGGATGAGCGTGCGCAGCACCAGCGGCCGGGCCACCGCCAACCTCGGCTGGGACAAGATTCGCCTCACCCACCCTGTCTTCGCGGGGGACACGCTCTACGCGGAGAGCCGCATCCTCGCCAAGCGGCTGTCCACCGGCAGGACGGGCGAAGGAATCATCACCTGCGAGACGGTGGGCCTCACGTCGAAGGGCGAGTCCTTCCTCTCCTTCGAGCGCAGCTTCCTCGTGCCCACCCGCGAGCGGGCCGTCGAGGAAAGGGCCAGGTACTGACGCCATGCGCGCCGTGCTCTTCGAAGGCTCCGGGGGACCGGAGGTGGTGAAGCTGCGCGAAGTCGAAAGGCCCGTGCCCACGCGCGAGGCGCTGCTGGTGAAGGTGCACGCCACGGCCCTCAACCGCGCGGACCTGCTCCAGCGGCAGGGCGAGTACCACGTCCCCGAAGGCCAGTCGTCCATCCCCGGCGTCGAGATTGCCGGCACCGTCGAGGCCTGGGGCGAGGAGGTGAGGGGCTTCACCCGCGGGCAAGCCGTCTTCGGCGTCGTCGAGGGCGGAGGGCTCGCCGAGTACTGCCTGCTGGACCAGGGCATGGCGCTGCCCATCCCCTCCTGCTTCGACTTCGCGCAGGCGGCGGCCACCTCGGAGTCCTGCCTCACCGCGAACGAGACCCTCTTCACGCTCGGCCACCTCCAGCGCGGGCAGGCGGTGCTCATCCACGCGGCGGCCAGCAGCATCGGGACCACCATGGTCCAGATGGCCAGACACATCGGCGCGACCACGTACTGCACGGTGGGCACGGCCGAAAAAGTCGAGGCCCTCCGCGCGCTGGGCGCGGACGAGGTCTTCAACCACCGGGAGCAGGACTTCGTCGGTGAAGTGCTCCGCCTGACGCGCGCGGAGGGCGTCCCGCTGGTGATGGACTTCATCGGCGGCGCCTACCTGGAGCGCAACCTGGCCGTGCTGCGACACGAAGGATGCCTCGTGCTCGTCGGGCTGTTGGACGGAATGTCGGCGCAGGTGGACCTGCTGCGCATCGTCCAGCGGCGCCTGCAGCTCAAGGGGTCGTCGCTGAGGCTGAGACCCCTGCGCGAGAAGCGCGAGGTGAATGCACGCTTTCGCCAGCGGTGGATGGAGGTGCTCGCCCGAGGCGAGCTGCGCCCCGTCATCCACGCACGCTACCCGCTGGAGGACGTGAAGACGGCGCTCGCAGAGATGGAAGCCAACCGCAACATCGGAAAGCTCGTGCTCACGTTGGAAGGGAACACTCGCCATGCATGAAGAGCTGACGGAGAACCTCAAGAAGATTCTCATCAACAACCTGTTCGTCGAACTTCCCCCCGAGCAGATTGGGATGGACGACGGCCTGCAGTCCGTCATCGGCCTGGACTCGGTGGGCTTCCTCGAGCTGCGCGTCCTGTGCGAGGACCAGTTCAAGGTCCGCATCTCCGACGCGGACTTCAACACGGAGAACTTCCGGACGCTGAACCAGCTGGTGTCGCTCATCGCGGGGCTGAAGACCGCGTCGCAGGGAGGCGCGTGGTGAGGCCCCCCGCGCCGGGAGGGAGGCTGGAGCCGGTGGACCTCGACCGGTTGCGCGCGGGGCAGGCGCTGCAGATGGACCACTACGGCGGCGGGCGTCTGCCTTTCGCCTGTGTGCAGGCGCGGGGGCTCGTCCAGCACATGGTCCCGCTGGAGGGTGACGACGCGGGAAAGGTGCTGGAGGTGATGGACGCCAGCGGTGGCTATGCCAGCGCCTGTCTGGGCGCGGCACATCCCTGTCTCCAGCCCGCGTTCCGCGACGGCCTGGAGCGGGGCTACGTCACCGACGAGCTGGGCTCGCTGGAGCGCACCCTGCTGCTGGAGGAGCTCTTCGGTCCCGGGGGCCGCTGGGTGGACCGCTTCCCGGGCAGCGCCTATCACGCGAGCGGCCGCAACTCCGGCTCCGAGGGATTGGAGCTCGCGCTGCGGCTGGCGCTGGAGTCCGGCTTCGACCGGCGGCGGCTGTCGGTGAAGGCGGGCCGCGAGGCACGGCGCACCGTCCTCGCCTTCGAGGGCGCCTGGCATGGCTGGACGGGGGGCCTGGTGCCGCTGCTCAACCGTCGGCACTACCGCCTGGGCCTGCCTCCGTTGTCCACCGAGCCCCCGTTCAACCTGGACGTGGCGTTCCTCCCCTTCGGCGAGCCGGAACTGCTCGAGCGCTTCTTCGCCGAGCAGGGCTCGAAGCTGTCCGCGGTCATCGTCGAGCCCATCCAGGGTGACGCGGGCATCCTCGTCCCACCGCCGGGCTATCTGCGGCGGCTGGCCGGACTGTGCCGCGAGCATGACGTGCTCCTCATCGCGGACGAGGTGCTCACCTTCGCGAAGACGGGGCGCTTCTTCGCCATGACGGATGACGAGGGCCCCATCCCCACCGACGTCACCGTCATCGGCAAGAGCCTGGGCATGGGCGCCGTCTCCACGTCCATGGTCATCGCGCGGCGAGAACTGTCCGTGCGCTCCAGCGGCGCGGTGTCCACGTCGGACCTGCGTCCACTCACCTGCTCGCTGATGCGCTCGGGCCTCCGGTATCTCGCCGAGGAGCGGCTCATCGAGCGCGCGGGGCCCCTGGGCGCGGAGCTGCGCGAGCGGCTGCGCAAGGACGTGGTGGAGTCCTTCCCGGAGCTGTTCCTGGAGGTCCGGGGCCTGGGCTACATGAACGGCATCGAGCTGACCGAGCGTGCCTCCGTGGGGCTCACCCCGCTGCGCCGGCGGCTCATCGAGGCGGGCGTCTTCGTGGAGTTCATGGCCGGCGCGGGCCGGCGCTCGCATGGCCTGCGTTACATGTTCCCCGCCATGCGCATCGCCCCTCCGCTCATCGCGGGAGAGGACGACCTGCGGCGCATCGTCGAGCGCATCCGCGAGGGGACCCGGAGGTTCGTGGAGGCAGGGCGATGAGGGACACCGTCGCCTCGCCCAGGCGTCATCGGGTGGAGCACGTCGACACCGATGCGTCCGGGGTCGTCCACTTCTCGCGCTACGCCTCGCTGTTGGAGACCGCGGCGCTGGAGGAGCTCGACCGGCGCGGCTCGGGGCTCGGGCTGCTCGAAGGACAGGGGCTCGACCTGCGGGTGCGGGAGCTGCGCATCCGCTACCGCGACGCCGCGCGCTTCCAGGACTGGCTGCGGCTGGAGGCCCGCCTGGAGCACGTGGGCCCCGCGAGTCTCAAGCTGGGCGTCGCAATCTATCGCGAGGGCACGGCACCGGAGCCGGTGCTGCTCGCCTCGGGAAGTCTGGACATGGCTGTCGTCAATCGTGAGAGCGGAGAACCCACATGCATTCCACCGACACTCAGCACCGCCCTCGCGCGGTCCCCGTCCCTCTGAACACGCCGGAGCGTCAGCCCAAGCCCCTGGGCTTCACCGCCTTGCGCCAGTGGCTCCGCCACCGGCACCCGATGATTCTCCTGGACCGCATCGTCGACCACGAGCCCGGGAAGTTCCTCGAGGCCGTCATCTCCATCTCCGGGAACCTGGACTGCATCGCGGGCCACTTCCCAGAGCGGGCCATCTATCCCGGCAGCAACCTCATCCAGGCCTTCGCCCAGGCGGGCATCATCCTCTACCAGATGAGCACCTCGCTGCTGGCCGAGGACGAGCTCACGTTGATTGGTTCGGTGGAGAGCCGCTTCCTCCAGGTCGTCGTGCCCGGTGACCAGGTGGTGCTGCGCGTCCAGGTGAGTCGCCTGGCTGGAGGCCTCTTCATCTACACAGGCAAGGCCATGGTGGGGAATCGGCGCGTGGCGGCGTTCCGCGCGAGCCTCATCCGCACCAAGGTCTCGGAGATGGGCTCGCCGCTATGGTAGCGCCCGTCGCGGTGACCGGGGCCGCGTGGAGCACGGCCCTGGGTCACGGACTCGAGGATGTCTGGCGGCGGCTGCTCGCCGGTGAGCACGGCTTCGTCGAGGTGGAGTCCCCACACCGGCTGCGCAACCCGCTGGCCGCGATCATCCCCGCGCGGGAGGAAGAAGGTCCCGCGCGGAGGCTGCGGCGGCTGGCGGTGGAGACGCTCCGGCGAGCGATGACGGAAGCCGGGCTGGAGGCAAGCGCTGACCGCACGCGCTTCGTGCTGGGCACGAGCCTGGGCGCGTGGCTCGATGACGCGCGGGAGCGGGAGGCACCGCTCCACACCTGGGCGGACGACGTGGCTCGCGAGGTGGGTGCGCGCGAGGCACCGGTCAGCCTCTCCACCGCGTGCTCCTCCGGCTCCGACGCCATCCTGGTGGGCGCGGAGCTCATCCGCTCCGGCGCGGCGGAGGTCTGTGTCTGCGCCGGGGTGGATGTCCTCACCCCGAGCAAGCGATTGGCGCACTCGGCGCTCTCCACCATGTCCCCCACCCGGCCGCGGGCCTTCGACGTGCGCCATGACGGCATGCTGTTGGGTGAGGGCGCGGGGGTCCTCGTCTTGGAGTCCATGGCCCACGCGAGGGCCCGCTCGGCGCCGCTGCTCGCCCTCTTCCGGGGGGCGGGCTCCGCCAACGACGCGGCGAGCATGACGTCTCCGGACCCAGCGGCCCTGGGGGCGCGCCTGGCGATGGAGCGCGCGCTCGTGGACGCGGGGCTTGCGCCCGGAGACATCGGGCTCATCAACGCGCACGGCTCGGCCACGCCCGCCAATGACCGCGCGGAGGCAGAGGCCTTTCGCGCCACCTTCGGGCCTGGAGTGCGCCCCTGCGTCTTCGCGACGAAGGGCGCCTTCGGACACACCCTGGGCGCCACCGGAGCCATGGAGGCGATTGCCCTCATCCTCGCGCTGCGCGAAGGCATCGTGCCGCCCGTCGCGGGCCTGGAGCAGCCCGAGCAGGACTTTCCCTGTTCCCTCCCCGTGGGCCGGCCCGTGCGGCATGACGAGCATCTGGGCCTGAGCCTCACGCTCGGCTTCGGGGGATTCGACACCGCGCTGGTCTTCGAGGTCCCGCGATGAAGGCGCTCCCTCTTGTCCTCCGTGGCAGCGCGCACTCACACGCGGGTGCGCCCAATCCCCACGCCGCGCGGGTGAAGACCACCGTGCGCTACGCGGACCCGATGGCGTGGGCGCTCACGCTCGCGATTGGAGAGGCCACCGCGCCGTTGGGTGAGGCGTTCCAGTCCTCGGTGGCGCGGTGCTCACTCATCCAGATGGGTTCCGAGGCGCCCCCCGAAGCGATGTCCCGGGCCGCGAGTGAAGCCCTGCGTGGATTCGCGTCGGCCATCCGCTTTCCCGCCGCCACGCCGAGCGCCCCCGCGGGCCTGGCCTGCATCGTCCACGGACTGCGCGGCCCCGCGCTCGCGTTGACCATGCCCGTCTCCGAAGGCGCGAGTGTCGCGCTGATGCTCAGCGCCGCGTGGCTCGCGCGCGGTGTCGTCGACTACGCGCTCATCGGGACGGCAGCCTCCGTTCCCGGTGGTGAACCCCGCGCCGCGTGTGTGGTCCTCTCGCGGGGCGAAGGCCCGGCGGTGGACGCGGCGCTCCTGGTGAAGACCCTCCTCCCCGAGCGGAGCTCCCATGACTGAAGCCACCCCGGACCTCGCGGGCATCTCCCTGCCGTCCATCCAATCCTTCCTCGACCGGGTCCGGGACCTCACCACCGAATCCGGTGCTCCCGCGAAGCACTCGGTGGAGCAACTGGCGTCAGCGTGGAAGGCGCGGGGCCTGCGCCCGGGCGATGTCGTCCTGCTCGCCCTGCCCAATGGCGCGGAGCTGCTGGCCCAGGTCTTCGCCATCCTCGCCGCGCGAGGCGTGCCCGCGCTGGTGTCTCCCTCCGCGCCCACCTTGCGGCAACAGGCGCTCGTGGATGCGCTGCCGGCACGTGCGCTCGTCACCATGCGCCGCCCGGCGCCCCAGGCCCAGGAGGTGGAGCGCTTCACGCTGGGCGGAGCCGAAGTGGCCCTGTTCCCGGAGACACAACCTCCCGGTGCACAGCCTGGAGAGATGGTGCTGCTCACCTCGGGCACCTCGGGCTTCGCCAGTGGCTGCGTATTCGACCTGGAAGCGCTCTTCCGCAACGCGCGCCGCCACGCGGACGCCGTCGGCCTGCGAGCGGGCGACAGCGTGTTGGTCAACCTGCCGCTCTACTACTCGTACTCCATGGTGGCCCAGGCCTTCGCCTCCCTGCTGCGAGGCGGGGACCTGGTCATCAGCGGGCCGCCCTTCCAACCCGCCGCCTATCTGCGTCTGCTGGCCGAGCAAGCCATCACCGTCTCCGCGCTGACGCCCTTGCTCGTGCGCTCCCTGCTCCAGCAGGGCGGAGCCTTCCCTGAAGCAACGCGCTCCCTCGGCGTTGGCGGAGACGTCCTCTCCCCCGAGCACGTGGAGCGGTTGTTGCGACTGCGTCCGCGCGGAGAGTTGTTCCTCACCTATGGACTGTCCGAGGCGGGCCCGCGCGTCGCGACCCTGTCGGCCCATGCCGAGCCCGCGCATCGCCACGCATCCGTGGGACTGCCACTGCCGGGCACCCAGGTCTCGCTCGTGCCTCGTGCTCCCGGTGGGCAGAAGGAGCTCCTGGTGTCCTCCGACACGCTGATGAAGCGGCGCATCGGTCTGGTCGAGGGAGAGAAGCTCCACGCGTGGCGCGGTCCACGGCTGTTGGCCACGGGCGACATCTTCGACATCGACGCGGAGGGCTACCTGTACTTCCAGGGGCGACTCTCCGACTTCCTCGTCCGGGGCAGCGAGAAGATCTGCATGGCCTCGGTGCGGCGGCTGGCCACCACGCTGCCTGGCGTCCTCACCGCGCGCACGCAGGTCGTTCGCGGAGCGGAGGGAGACGACTACGAGATGATCCTCACGGTGGCCGACGAGAGCCGCCCACCGGAGCACGTGTCCGAGGCGCTCTCCCGCCTCCTGCGGCTCGCCGAGCGCCCGCGGCGCATCCAGGTCGTCTCCGCGGACGTCACCACCGCCGCGCTGCACAAGTGAGCAATCCCTCTTCCCAACCGTGAAGGACCTCCCGATGACGCTCTCCTCACCGACTTCCAGCTACCAGCCCCCGCGCAACCGGACGGAAGAGCTCCTGTGTGAGCTCTGGAGCGTGCTGCTGGAGGTCGAGCGCGTGGGCATCCACGACGACTTCTTCCAACTCGGTGGCCACTCCCTCATCGCCACCCAGCTCGTCTCCCGCCTCAACGAGCTCTTCCACCTGCGCTTCCCGCTCCCCAGCATCTTCGACGCGCCCACCATCGCTGAGCTCGCGACGGCCATCGAGTCCGCGAGGGGTGCCGCGACAGCGAGCGAGGACCTCCCCTTGCGCGCGGGCATCCCGGCCAGCAGCGCCCCGCTCTCGTATGCGCAGGAGCGCCTGTGGTTCATGGAGCAGCTGTACCCCGGGACGGCGACCTATAACGTCCCCGTCTTCTACCGCATCACCTCGACGCTCGACGTCGGCGTGCTCCAGCGTGCGCTCGACGAGGTGCTCCTCCGTCACGAGGCACTCCGCACCACGTTCGCCTCCACGGACTCCGGCCCCATCGCGCGCATCGCGCCGCCGCGCGCCTTTCCCCTGTCGGTCATCGACCTGAGCCACCTTCCCGTGGACGCCCGTGACGAAGAGGCCTCGCGCATCTCCACGGAGCAAGCGTCCCAGCCCATCGACGTCCGCACGGGCCCCATCATCCGGGGCACCTTGCTGCGCATCAGCGCCAGGGACCACCGGCTCCTCCTCGTGGTCCACCACATCGTGTCCGATGGCTGGTCCCTCCGGGTCCTCATGCGAGAGCTCCGGACGCTCTACACCGACTTCGCCGCGGGACAGCCTTCGTCCCTGCCTCCGCTCCCCCTGGGGTATGGGGACTTCGCCGCCTGGCAGCGTCAATGGTTGCCGACACAGGTCCAGGAGCGGCTCCTTCCCTACTGGCGCAAGCGGCTCGCCGGAGCCCCCACGCTCCTCCCGCTCCCCGCCGACCGGCCACGGCAACAGGTCCAGACCTTCAAGGGCACACGCCGGACGTTCCACATCTCCGAGGAGACCGCGCTGGCCATCGACGCGCTCTGCCGCCGGGAACGCACCACGCTCTTCATGGCGCTCCTGGCGGGTTTCTGCGCCGTCCTCCAGCGTTACTCTGGCCAGGACGACGTGGTCGTCGGCTCGCCCATCTCCGGGCGCATCCGGCCAGAGGTGGAGGGGCTCATCGGCTTCTTCGTCAACACGCTCGTCCTGCGCAATGACTTGTCGGGAGACCCGCGCTTCGTCGACCTCCTCGCCCGCGTGCGAGAGGTCACCCTGGGGGCCTTCGCGCACCAGGAACTCCCGTTCGAGAAGCTGGTCGAGTCGCTCCAGCCGGAGCGCACGTTGAGCCATGCGCAGTTCATCCAGGTGATGTTCATCCTGCAGAACTCGCCCACGCTGGAGGTGGCCCCCTCCTCGTCGCTCCAGCTCGCCGCCTCGCCCGAGTCCTGGGAGGTGAACACCGGGACGGCGAAGGGAGACCTCCTCCTCTACATGGCGAGGACTCCCGAGGGCCTCCGCGCGACCTTCGAGTACGACAACCACCTCTTCGAGGACGCGCGCATCGAGCGCATGGCCGGACACCTCCAGGTGTTGCTCGAGGCCGTGGCCTCCGACCCGTTCCAGCGGCTCTCCTCGCTCCCGTTGCTCACGACGACCGAACGCAACGTGCTCCTGCGCGAGTGGAACAGCGCCACCGCCGACTATCCCCGAGACCTCTGCACGCACGAGCTGTTCTCTCAACAGGCCGCCCGGACCCCGGAGGCCATCGCCGTGTCCTATGGCGAAAGCACCATCACCTACCGGGAGCTCGACTCACGCTCCAACCGGCTCGCCCGGCATCTGCAGGCGCTCGGCGTCGGCCCCGAGGTCCTCGTGGGGCTGTGCGTCGAGCGCTCCGTGGACCTCGTCATCAGCATGCTCGGCATCCTCAAGGCGGGCGGCGCGTATCTCCCGCTGGACGCGGCCTACCCCGCCGAGCGCCTCGCCTTCATGCTCCAGGATGCGCGCGTCAGCCACCTGGTCGTCCACGGCGCCAAGCTCCAGCAGCTCCCGCCGTTCTCCGGGCCCATCGTCCGCGTCGACACCGACCGGGACGCCATCGCCCGGAACTCCGACGTCCCACTCCCGTCCACCGCCTGCCCCGACAACCTCGCCTACGTCATCTACACGTCCGGCTCGACGGGCAGACCCAAGGGCAGTGCCATCATCCATCGCGGCATCGCGGCCCTGCTCTTCCACACGAACTTCGTGCGCTTCTCCCCGACGGACCGCGTCGCCCAGGCCTCCAACGCCTCCTTCGACCCGAGCACGTTCGAAATCTGGGGCGCGCTGCTGAACGGTGCCCGCCTCGTCGGCATCACCGCCGACCCGGCGCGCGAGCCTCGCGAACTGGCCGCGCAGATTCAGAACGAGTCCATCAGCATCATGTTCGTCACCACCGCCGTGCTCCATCTGCTCGCGCGACAGGTGCCGGATGCCTTCCGCCATGTCCACACGCTCGTCTTCGGAGGAGAGGCCGCCGACCCGCTGGCGCTGCGCGAAGTGCTCCGGCACGGGCCACCGCGCCGGCTGCTCAACGGCTACGGCCCCACGGAGTGCACGGTCTTCTCCACCTCGCATGCCATCGACACGCCTCCGTCCCTCGGCCAGCCCGTTCCCATCGGACGCCCCATCACCAACGGCCCGGTCTACCTCCTGGACAAGCACCTGCGGCCCGTGCCCGTCGGTGTCCCAGGTGAGCTCTACGTCGCGGGCGAGCGGCTGGGACGCGGCTACTTCAACCGGCCGGAGCTCACCGCGCGGACGTACGTGCCGGACCCGTTCAGCACGAAACCCGGAGCCCGCCTCTACAAGACAGGAGACCTGGGCCGCTACCTGGCCAACGGCCGCATCGAGTACCTGGGCCGTGTCGACCTGCAGGTGAAGATTCGTGGCTTCCGCGTGGAGCTGGGAGAAATCGAGGAGTCGCTGCGCCTGCACCCGGGCGTGAAGGATTGCGCGGTGGTGGCGCTGGAGGTGGGAGGGGACCGCAAGCTGGCGGCCTACTTCGTCGCCCGAGGACAAGCGCCCGCGCAGTCGGTGCTGCGCGGCTGGCTGCGGGAGCGGCTGCCGGAGCACATGGTGCCCGCGTCTTTCACGCAGCTCCCCGCGCTGCCGCTGACGCCAAACGGCAAGGTGGACCGCCGTGCCTTGCCCTCACCCGAGCAAGGACAGGGAGACACGTCGACCTACCAGGCTCCGCGCACTTTCACGGAAGAAGCCCTGTGCCGCATGTGGGGTGCGCTGTTGCAGATGGAGCGCGTGGGCATCCACGACAACTTCTTCCATCTCGGTGGACACTCACTCCTGGCCACCCAGGTCGTCTCGCGCATCCGCGCCGAGCTCGGGGTGGAGATTTCACTGCGCACGTTGTTCGGGGGGCCCACGGTGGCGGACCTGGCGCGGCACATCGCACGCGCGGAGCCCTCGGTGGTGCTCGCGCGTCCGGTGCCGCCGCTGCGCCGGGTGCCTCGCGATGGCGCGATGCGCGTGTCCTTCGCTCAAGAGCGCTTGTGGCGATTCTTCCAACGCTCGCCCGAGTCCAGCGCCTACAACATTCCTCGCGCGTTCCGGCTGAAGGGGCGCGTTGACGCGAAGCATCTCGAGGCGGCCTTCCAGGCGCTCATCGCCCGGCACGAGACGCTGCGGGTCACCTACTCCGAGGAGGACGGTGTGCCCGTGCAACGCGTCCAGGCCCAGGCCGACTTCCAGCTGCGTGAGGTGGACCTGCGCGACCGGGAGGACCGCGAGGAGGAGGCGAAGCGCGAGATGCTGAAGTCCGCGCTGCGCCCGTTCGACCTGTCGCGCGGACCGCTGATGCATGGCGCCCTGCTCCGATTGGAGGACGAGGAGTCCCTGTTGTTCTTCTGCATGCACCACATCACGGCGGATGGCTGGTCCATGGGGCTCAGCGCGCGAGAACTGGGACGGCTCTACACGGCCATCTCCTCGGGAGGAGACGCGGGGTTGGTGCCGCTGGCCATCCAGTATCCCGACTACGCGGCGTGGCAGCGTGAATGGCTCTCTGGCGAGGAGCTCAAGGAGCGGCTCAGCTACTGGAAGAAGGCACTGGCCGGAGCGCCCACGCAATTGAACATCCCGACGGATAGACCTCGCCCGGCGACTCGCACCTTCAACGGCATCCAACGCTCCATCTCACTGGGACAGAAGCGCAGCCGGGCGCTGCATGCCCTCTGCCGCCAGGAGCAGGTGACGCCGTTCATGGCGTTGCTCTCGGTGTTCGGCGCGGTGCTGGCGCGGCGGGCGGGACAGGAGGAGGTGGTCATCGGCTCGCCCATCGCGAACCGCCTGCGCCCGGAGCTGGAGCCGCTCATCGGCATGTTCGTCAATGGGTTGTGCCTGCGCGTCAACCTGCGCGGAGCCCCCGCCTTCCGCGAGCTGCTCCAGCGGGTGCGGGAAGAGACGCTGGCGGCGTATGCCCACCAGGAGGTCCCCATCGACCAGGTGGTGACTTCTCTGGGGGTCGAGCTGCCCGCGAACCGCTCCCCGGTATTCCAGGCGATGTTCGTGTTGCAGAACGCCCCCACCGCGCCGTTGGAGCTTCCGGGTGTCTCCGTGACCCCCGTGGCGGTCGACCGAGGCTCCGTCACCTACGAACTCACCCTGGCGCTGACCGAGACTCCGGATGGATTCGCCGGGGTGCTGGAGGTCAACACGGATTTGTTCGAGCCGGTGGCCGCGGAGCGAATGCACTCGGAGCTGGAGGCGCTGCTGGACGCCGTGCTGGAGAATCCGGACCTGTCCGTCGAGGTGGCGCCTCGGGCGGAATGAGACACGGGGCCCGCTGCCGCCCCTGCGCTATGTTCCGGCGCAGGAGGCAGCAGCGACCCTCATGACGAAGTACACCGTGAATCTCTCCGTGGCGCCCCCCGGGCACGAAGTTCCACCCCTGCTCGCGAAGTTCGGCGCATGGGTCGCAGAGCGGGACCACGGAACGTTGGGCGCGTTCGACGGCCTCGCGGCCGAGGCCATCCCATCCGAGTGGAGCCCCGAGAAGGCCGACCTGCTTCGCCGCGCTGCCTTCTCATTCTTGAGCCTCCCGGACGGCTCCCTGCTCGTGCTGGTGCGGACGGGAGGCAAGCCGCCGTTCGCGGTGGCCCTGCTCGGTTCGGAGGGAGAGACGCGGACCGTCGCCAACAGCCTCGAGGAGTTCTTGTCGCTCTGGTCCAAGGGGGAGACCGAGGTGAGCGAGCTCGACGGGGCGGAGGACTCCGGCCGCGCTTCGCTCGCCGCATGGTTGAAGGAAAAGAAGGTCAAGGTGCCGAAGGCGAAGGACTTCGACTTCTCCGCCTGGCTCGATGGAGAGACCGCGGAAGCGAAGCCCTCGAGCGCGGTGGCCGCGCCCACCTTCTCTCCGACGGAGGTAGTGGCGAAGCTGGGGCCCAAGGTGCGGCAACTGGCGGCGGTGATGGGCCGGCGGGCCGACAGCCCCGAGGTCATCCACTACGTGACGGAGGTGCTCGGCAAGAAGCTGCCGGCGTCCACCTCCGTGAACACCGACTCCGTGAATGTCTCGGCACCCAAGCAGGGCATCGAGCTCGTCCTCTCGCACGACGTCCTGAACGAGGCGTTTCCGCCCATCCCCAAGACGGCCAAGACGTTCATCCCCTACGTCTCCACCGCGTGGGTCCGTGCCGCGGTGGGTGAGACGATTCTGGGCGTGCCGTGGAAGGCGGCCTCGGAGGAGGAAGTCACGAAGGTGCTCGGTCCGCCGACAGGACGCCGGGCCGCGTTCGCGGATGAAGACGAGCTGACCGTCGCCTACTGGACCTGGCCGCTGGACACCGAGGGCCACCTGGAGTTGGAGGTCGAGTTCGACGACTCCGTCTCAGCCACCTTCTCCGTGCGGCATGCGCGGGAACTCGCACGCTACCCGGACGTCACGACGGGCCTGTTCGTGGGCTATGCCGCGACGCGGGGCCTGCTGGACGCGGAGCGCTTCCCGACACATCGGGAGCTGTTCGCCGCGGTCGTGAAGCGCGAGGCGCAGGGCTCACAACTCGTGAAGCAAGCGCTTCCACGGGGCCTCTGGGATGATCATCTCCGGGACCTGCCAGGACTCCGGACAATGGCCTATCGCTGGTTCCACAACATGGGAGGACTCTGGTTGACGGCGGACCTCAAGGCGACGTTTGGGGAGCGCCGCGGCGCCTTCGGCCACGATGAGCCCGTGCTGGACAACGACACCTGGGACGCCGTCGACAAGGCGGCCCCGATTTTCGACCAGCGCCTCGCCAGTTGGCTCGGCAAGTAGCGCGTCACCGCGCGAAGGGCCACGGCATTCCCCATCCTCACATGCCGGTGTTTCAGCGAGTTCAGCCGACAGGAACACCCGGCATATCGAGGACCATCTTCTCGAGCGCCGAGCGAGTCGCCGACTGGGGCGTCCACCGCATCATCAGGTTGCGGAGGCCTCGTGCGAAGCCACCCTCCCACTGCGCGACCTTTCCGAGGGTCCACGACTGGTCGCGAATCCACTCGGCGCGCGGGCGACGGAGGCTCTCATAGCGGGCCAGCGCCGCATCCGTGGGGCCCATCGTCGTGAGGAGCTGGGCAAGCGCCGCGGCATCCTCGATAGCGAGCCCCGCCCCCTGCCCCAGGTTCGGCGTCACCGCGTGCGCGGCGTCACCGAGCAGCACGACACCCGACCTCCACCAGCGCGGCGCCGAACAGTCCTCGATGTCGTTGTGCAACACCCCGTCGACCCGCTCGAGCGCGGCGAGCGCGCCCCGGGCCGGGCCTCCAAAGTCCGCATAGAGGGCCCGAAGCTCCGCGAGGTCCTTCCACGCCGGAGGCGCGCGGCGTGGGGCATTGAGGGTGAGGAATACATAGGACTGGCCCGCTCCAATCGGGACCACGCCCACGCGCCGGCCCCGGCCCCACATCTCGACCACGGCGTCCTCGAAGTGACCGTCGACGATGACACGCCAGCAGGTGTAGCCGGAGTAGCGTGAAGTCACCTCGGCGCCGCAGACGAACTCCCTCACCGTGGAGCGAATGCCATCAGCGCCCACCACGACGTCGTATCGGTCCTTCGTACCGTCGGAGAACTCGACCTCCACACCCTCCGCTCCATTCTTCAAGCTCGAGACCGTCACCTCGAGACGCGGAGCCGGTGACCCGGAACGCAGAATCCGAAGCAACTGGCTGCGATGGAGCGCCGTCGCGGGCAGCGGCAACTGTGGCACCGCGTAGGCGGACTCCTGGAGGACGCCGCCGGACGCGTCCGTGATTCGGGCGACCGCGACCTGACGACCCGACGTGATGATGTCCTCGTGGAGATCGAGCCCCTTCATCACCGCCATCACGTTGGGCCCGAGCACGATGCCAGCGCCCTCGTCGCCGTAGGACGAACGCCGCTCGACGATGTCGGCCACGACGCCTCGTCGCGACAGGGCGGCCCCCAGCGCGAACCCGCCGATGCCACCTCCCACAATCAACACTTTCACGATGACCTCCTCGACCCCAGCCCCGTCAGCAGGGCAACCAATCCGTCGCGCAACGTCTCTCGTGCTTCAGACAGCGAGGCGTTCTTCAGAGGCGAGAGCATGCGAAGGACCGCGGAGTGGTACACGGCGAAGACGAGCTCCGCCGCCAGCTCCCGCTCCAATGAGGACCGGAGCTCTCCTTTCGCCTTCGCCTCGTCCACGATTCGAGCCAGCGCCGAAACGAACCGGGCGAGCGCGGGGCGCTGTGCCTCCTCGGCGGCGCCCGTGAGCCACGGCAGCTCCTTCACCACGACGCGCGCCAGCTCCCGCTGCGAGGCGTAGTGGGTCAACAACGGAGTGAACAGGTGCATGCACCGGTCCACGAAGGGCCCGGCCGGCACGCTCGACACCGCCTTCTCCAGGAGCGGCATCACCTCCTCACGCCATATCTCGTGCAGCAGGGCGTCCTTCGTCGCGCCGTACACCAGCACCGTGCCCGTCGCGACGCCCGCCTCCTCGGCGATGGCTCGCACCGTCGTGCTGTCGTAACCGCGCTCGGAAAACAGCCGCTTCGCCGCGGCCCGGATGCGCTCCCACTTGTCTGCCTTCGCTCGTTCTCGGAGGGACATATTGAACACGTTCAAATTTGAACCTGTTCATAACTATCAAATGAACTCGCGTCAACTCCATCCGGTGTCGCGGCCACGCAGTGGGCTCGGTCCCTCTTCGGCGAAGCTCCGGGCTCGGGGCCGGCCCGCTGAAATGTCGTCGCTTCGTTCTCCGCAGGGCTGAAACCTGGTCGGCATTCACGATGCGACCCGGAACGTTCGCTATGGTGCGCGGGATGCCGCTGGAAACTCCCGAGGAAGCCTCCTGGCGCTGGCGGTGGTTGTCCTGGGTCCCGGGCCCGGGTGAATGGCTCGCGCTTCAGGATGGGGGGCTCCTCGGTTGGATGACGGCCGAGTCCTGACCACCGGTGGAATGGGCGGAGACGGCCGGGGCCAAGGCTCTTCCCCCCTTTTCACCAGTGGGCCCACAACTCCCACTTGATGAGCCATTTCCCGCGAAACAGTGGACTGGGAATTATAGGCGCGCGAGGAGCATGCGTGTCCACTCCCCCCGGGAAGCCCCCCAACCTCTAATTGAAACTGAATGACAACAATGGCGTAGAGTCCCTCCCCACGGAACAGACCATCCAGGGGAGGGAACCATGTCGTCGGACTGCTATTACGTTCGGGTGGGGAAGATCGCGGGGAACACCGTCACGCTGCACTGCTTGACGGGCTTCGCGGGCGGATTGAAGGACTACGCCAATACTCGCTCGTTCGCCTTGCTGCTGCTCATCGATGCCCAGGAGTCCGCCGACGGGACGCCAGAGCTGACCAAGGGGGCGCCCAAGGAGCTGGCGAAGCTTCGCAAGGCGCTGGCGAGGAAGGTCGCCAAGGCCCGCTCGCCGCTCATCGATGAGGTGGAGTGGCCCCGCTACGATGTGCACTGGCACGCAGAGAACACGCACCGCTACATCAAGCGGGTGAAGCTCCTCAAGCGGCACAACGCCTTCCACGAGCAGAAGCTCGAGAAGATTCGCGAGAAGCTCTCCCCACTCCAAGACAAAGGCGTGGGGGCCTTCCTCGAGGCCGCCTGGAAGCAGCTGCATGGCTTTGACCTCCAGGTCGAGGTGACGGATACGAAGTACCTGGCGCATCTGCTGGAAGGGCACCTCTTCTCGACCGCCGCGTTCGATATCTGGGACGAGTCGAGGCCACTGCCGCCCGTGCCGAAGAAGAAGCGCCCCGCGAAGCCGAAACCCACGGCCGCACCCAAGGGCAACTATGCCGGGAAGATCCTGGACAGCTCTTTCTGGAGATCGACCCGCGATGAGAACGCCTACAACGTGAGCGGCTCGAACTTCCAGGGGGCCAGGCTCAAGGGGCTTTCGTCGGTCAGATACTTCAAGGCCATGAAGTGCGACTTCACCCAGGCCAAGGTGACTGCGTATGGGTCGAGGAGCAACGACACCACTAACATCGAGGAGTGGAACTTCAAGGGCACCCTCTTCCGAGGAGCGTCGCTCAAGAACGTCCGCTTCATTGACTGCGACTTGAGCCACTGTGACTTCACGAACGCCGACCTCCGCAACGCGCGGTTCCTGTCGAGCAAGCTCAAGGGGGCCATCTTCAAGGGCGCCAACCTGAAGAACGCGCTCATTTCACCCACACTCACCAGGGGGGTGAATCTCGATGAAGCGAAGAACCATGTTCCGGCTCCGGGTGGGATTCCCGGGGCCAAGTGCCGGGCGCTGGATCGGCTGATATTCCAGGCCAAGGCCATCGCGTTCGACGTTGACTACCTCACACCGAATGACCAGGACTACCGGGTCAGGATTTCACTCAGCCCGTCCTCCTCGTCACGGAACAAGCCGCCCGCCTATCGCCTCTCGCTGCTGACGAGGGGTGACCATCCCAAGTCGACCTTCACGGGCGCCTACCATGGCGATGTCGGCCCGGGACAGTTCGGGGACATCCTTCGCCGGGCGTCGGATGACGTCCAGGCGCCCCAGCACTGGAAGCTCGACCTGTCGACGTTGGCGGTGAAAAGCAAGGGGGCTCCCATCGACGCGCGCGCGGTGAAGGCAGCCGTCCAGGCCGCGCTGGTGGAGATCTTCGACGAGTCCTGAGGCCCGCCGTGCTACGAGCCTCCCATGTCGAAGCTCTCGCCAGCCGCCCGTCCCCGCGCCGTCCTCGTGGGCGTCCAGTTCCCCACCGTCACGGACACGGAGCACTCCTCGGACCTCGAGGAGCTCCGCCGGTTGGTGCACACGCTGGGCTACGACGCGGTGGCGACGGTGTCCCAGCGCCGCAGGGCGCTCGCCACAGGAACAGTGCTCGGCAAGGGCAAGCTCAAGGAGCTGGCCGAGCTCACCGGCGGGCCCGGCATCATCACCTCCGGAGCACGTAACCGGACCTCCAAGGCCCGAGAGAAGTGGGAGGCCCAGGAGGAGGCCGCCGAGGAGGCGTCCGAGATGGCGGAAGGAATCCCGCCTGACGAGGAGGAGGACGAGGAGAGCGAGGACCCCGTGGAGCTTTCCGAAGAAGTCCTGAGCGGACCGCGCCCCACGGTGGTGGTCGTCGACCATGAGCTCTCGCCGAGCCAGCTTCGCAACCTCGAGAAGGCCACGGGGGCGCTAGTGCTGGACCGGGCCGGCGTGATTGTCGACATCTTCCACCGGCATGCGCGCAGCCACGAGGCGCGGATGCAGGTCGAGATTGCCCGGCTCAGCTACCTCGCGCCTCGGCTGCGTGAGTCTTCAGGTGGGAGTGAACGCCAGCAGGGCCGTGGTGCTGGCGACTCCGCTCTGGAGCTCGACCGACGGAAGATTCGCGACCGGCTCGCGGAGCTGCGCGCGGGGCTCGCCGCCATCGAGAAGGAGCAGGACCAGCGCAGGTATGCCCGCAAGGACCAGCTCCGGGTGGCGCTGGTCGGATACACCAACGCGGGCAAGTCCTCGCTGATGCGAGCATTGACCGGCAGCGAGGTCCTGGTCGCGGACCAGCTCTTCGCCACCCTGGATACGACGGTGCGTGCGCTGCATCCGGAGACGCGTCCACGGATGCTTGTCTCCGACACCGTGGGATTCATCCAGAAGTTGCCGCACGACCTCGTCGCGTCGTTCCGCTCCACGCTCGACGAAGCGCTGGAGGCATCACTGTTGCTCTACGTGGTGGATGCGTCCGACCCGACGTGGAAGGCACAGCTGGAGGTCACGCGGTCCGTGCTCCGGGAGATTGGCGCAGACGCGGTGCCGAGCAAGCTCCTCTTGAACAAGGTCGACCGGCTGGACGAGGCGGCCCAGGACGCGCTGCGCGCTGAACATCCGGAGGCCGTTCTGCTCTCCGCGCACCGGCCCGACGACGTGGCGAGGCTTCGTCAGGTCATCATCCAGTACTTCGAGGCCTCGATGGTCGAAGCAGAGCTGGTGATTCCCTACTCGAACCAGGGGCGCATCGGTGAGGTGTACGAGCACACCACGGTGCTCGCCGAGGAGTATGACGAGACGGGCGGGAAGCTCCGGGTGCGTGGACTTCCGGCCGCCATTGCCAGACTCACGCGGGCGTTCCAGACCTAGGAATGGGCGAGATGAGTTGGACGAAGTCGTCGCGGAACTGAAACAAAAGGAAAAGGGCAATGGACCCAGGAAGCGAGAGTGCGCCGGTGAAGAACGTCACAACGACGGAACGGAAATCCGAGCGTGAGTTCGTCACCACGCGAACCGTCAACGGCCCGGCGCGCAGCATCTTCGAGGCATGGACCCAGCCCGAGTTGCTCAAGCGGTGGTGGGCGCCGAAGTCGTTTGGGATCTCCTTCGTCTCCTGCGAGGCCGATGTTCGTGTCGGGGGCTCGTACCGTTTCGTATTCGGCCACCCTGCCGCGGAGCAGCCGATGGCGTTCTTCGGCAAGTACCTCGAAGTGACGCCGCACTCGCGCCTCGCCTGGACGAATGAGGAAAGCGCGGAGGGGGCCATCACCACGGTGACCTTCGCAGAGAAAGGTGGCGAGACGCGGGTCGTCGTGCACGACCTCTATCCCACGAAGGAAGCTCTCGACGGCGCCATCGCCTCCGGGAGCACCTGTGGGATGAGCGAGACGTTCGAGCAACTGGACGATCTCCTCGTCGCCCTGGGCGTCTAGGAGGTTGGCGAGAAGCTCGCGAGGTACGCTCGCGAGACCGAGACGCAGCGCACTCGCGCCGCCGAAGAGCTTCGACAAGAGAGCACCCGCCTGCTTCAGCGGTTCGAATCCGAGGATTCACGCATCCTCCCGTGAATCCTCCCGAAGCGCTCAGCTGCCAGCCTGCTCCTGCGTGCGGGTCCGCAACGGGTTCTCGACTTCGCCCATGCTCCCCGAGATGATGGCTGCGCGCCGTCATCGAGCACCATGGACTCTCCCCAAGCAGAAAGGCCCCGGCGGCGATGGGCTCGCCCTCTCGCCGGTGTGCTCCTGGTACTCGTCGGACTCCCTGTCCTCGTGCTCGCCGCGGTCGTGGTCGCTCTCCACCACCTCGACCATCCTTGGATGAAGCAGCAGCTCCTCCCTCGGGTGGAAGCCGCCGCGGGTCTCCAGGTGGACTATCAGACCGCCCACGTCGCCCTGCTGTCGGGCCTGCGACTCGAAGGGCTCGTGGTGCGCACCCCACCACCGCTCCACGGCATCGCACCCGAGATGGTGCGCATCGGCACGGTGGAGGCACGGTGGTCGCCCAGCGCGCTCCTCGGAGGCCCCACTCGGATAGAGCAAGTCACCGTGCGCGACGTGACGCTCGTACTGGTGGCCGACGACGCGGGCTCCACTTCGCTCTCCGTCGTGACCGGGACCAACCCAACTCCCGAACCGGCTCCAACAGAGCCGTCACTCGGAACGTCCCGGCAGCTCGCCACGCTCCTCGCTTCGGCGCCTCCTGTCCGGAAGGTGGAAGTATCGGGCGTGTCGTTGAAGTACCTCCACGTCCACAATGGCGACGTGGTGGAGCGCTGGTCCCTGGAAGGACTCGCGGCCCTCATCGAAGCGAAGCAACTTGAAGGCGCCTGGAAGCTCTTCGCGAACCTGGGCCAGCCTGGGACTCCACTCCCTCTGGTGGTGACCCGCGAAGGCTCCGCCACGCCAACAGGCGAAGCCAAACTCGAGCTGGCCCTGGCGTTGGAGGCTGGCGCCTCGGAAGCACGCGTGAGGGTTGACCTCGATGCCGCACAGCAGACTTTTGATTCACGCTTCACGGTCCGCCCGCTGCTGCACGGCGCCGCCTCCGCACGGTTCGATGCGGAGAAACGGCGGACCGTCATCGAGCTGGAACGCACCCAAGTCACCGACAGCACCCACGTTGAAGCCGTCTCGGTGCTTCCCGACGCGTCGGCCGACCCCATCGTCGTCACGCGAGCCCTGGCCGATGTGGACCTCGGGCAGTTGTTGCAGGCCCTCCCGCCCGAACTGCGTCCGGTCGCCCTCGAGCGCGGCAAGGCGCAGCTGAACGCCCAGGACGTCACGCTGAGCGCCGTGCCTGTCCTGGGAGCCCAGGGCAAGCTCGGCCTGGACGTCGACGTCTCGTCGCTCCAGTGGGCGAAGGACGCGCTTCGGGTGGCGCTTGGAAGCGGACGCATCTCCGTCGTGGCGACACCCGACGCGCGGCAGGGCCTGTCCGCGCAACTGGCCTTCGCGCTCCAGGGCCTCCAGGTCGACGGCCCCACGACCCTGCGAATTCCAAAGACACACGGCGAACTCAAGGGAGAGCAGCTCCGCCCAGACCCTTCATCCGCGCTCGGAATCGCGGGGGATGCGACGCTGACCGCCAACATGGCGTCAATGGACGCCCTCGTCGCGGGCCTTCGCGCGAAGGCCCAACACCTGGGCCTCCGGCTCCGAGCCCCCCTGGTCGGAGAGCCACCGTTCACCTTGAGCGCGGACCTTCCCGTGGGCGAACTCCACGTCGTCACCACAGACGGGCGCGAGGTGCTCAAGGGGCCCCTGCACCTGAAGCTCGACGCCTCGGAGGTGTTCCCTCATCGGGACGACCCTCGGCTCAGTCGCGCCCGTGCGCACATGACGCTCGACGTGGGCGACATGCACGCGACACTCGATGCCACCAAGGGCCCCTCGGACGTGACCTACACACTGGACGTCCAGACGCCCGACCTCGTCGTCGCCCGGCCCTTCCTCCCCGATGACATCGCCGCGCGCCTGGGCTGGAAGGACCTGGCCGTCAGCCTCACCTCCAAGGGAACCGCGTCGGCCCTCTTCTCCCCTGCTCCCCGCGTGGACCACCAGACGGAGCTGCGCCTGCAACGGCCCACCTGGGATGATGTCACGGCCAGCAACGTCGCCCTCGTGCTGCGCTCGCGCGGGGACTCCTGGCGTCACCAGGGCGAGCTGGACATCCGAGCCGAAGGGCTGCGCGCCGGGGCCATCGAAGTCGGCACTCAGCACCAGACCCTGACCCTGGACCTCGACCGCCGCAAACCCTCCGTCCACCTGGGCGTCATCAGCAAGGAAGGCGTGAAGGCGACGGTCGACGCCACGCTGTCCTTCGACCGGAAGGCTCGCACACTTCGCACGGATTTGACGGCCGACTTGCCGCCCCTGGGAAACCTGTCTCCCCTGCTGGCTCGATTCCGAGTGCCCGCGGCGATGGAGTCCGCGCGGTTCGCGTTGAAGCTCGACGTGCACGGCACGTTGCTCGGCGTCATCTCGGACATCTCCTCCGATGGAGACCTCAAGCTGGCGAAGGACCTCCAGAAGACCGCGGGCTTCGATGGACACGTGGCGCTGGACGCACGCGGCATTCGCTGGAGGGACGATGTCCTGTTCATCAACGTCCCCGCGATCAACTGGCGAGTCGACTCACATGTCGACGGCATCCGGCGCAGCATCCACAGCGACCTGAAGTCCGAGAAGCTCACGGTCGGCATGCATGACCGCCGGCTGTCTTTCGCGGACCTGTCCAGCGACACCACCGCCACCTTCGCCGCCCCTTGGGACGCGGACGAAATCGTGGTGACGCAGAACCTGAAGGCGCGCTCGCTCGAGCAGAAGCCAGCGCTGCCCTATCCCGTCCAGGACCTGGCGTTGTCCTTCACCGCGCGCCGGAAGACCTCGGGGGTCATCCACGTCCCCGACCTGCAAGTGTCCAACGCGGGGACAAGCACCGAGCTCAAGGTGCGAGGCAGGCTCGACCTCAGCGACGAACGCCGCCGCCTGGCGCTCCGCGGCGAGCTGGCGCAGGACCTGTCCAAGCTCGCGCGGCCCGACCAACTGGAGAGCAGCGGCAAGGTCTCGGTCGAGTTCACGGTCGCGTCACCCGACCTCGTGGTCTTCCGGACGTTCTCCAGCCTGCTCCTCCAGAACGTGAACCTCCGGCTGCCCGCGAAGGGAATCGTCGTCGAGGGGCTCGATGGAAACGTCCCGCTCACGGAGAACATCGAGCTCGCTGACGGGCAGCTGCGGCTGACGAGCGACGTCAACATGAACCCGTACCCGATGCTGCGCTTCGCTGACCAGCACCCCCTGCTCTCTCGCAGCGGCTTTGTGTCCGCGGCGCGCATCACCACCCCGCAAGTCTCCATCGCGCCGATGGCGGGCAACCTGTCCATCAACCAGAACCTGGTCTCCATGACCCAGTTGGAGATGGGTGTTCGCGGTGGGCAGATCACCGGGCAGTGCCTGCTCGACTGGCAGGGCAGACATTCGACGCTGGAAGCACGTGTGCGAGCCACCGGCGTGCAGTCGTCCCGGGGCGAGCCGTTCGACGGCAATGCCGCCGTGGTCATCTCCGCCAAGGACCGCAGCATCAACGGGCGCGCGGAGATTCTCCGCATCGGCAACCGGCATCTGCTCGACCTGCTCGACCTGGAGGACCCTCGCCATGTGGACCCCGCCACCAACCGCGTCCGCTATGCCTTGCGCCTGGGATATCCAGACCACGTGCGCGTGAGCTTCAATCACGGCTTCGGCAGCCTGAGCATCACCATGGGCGGGCTGGCCCGCCTGGTCAGCATCGACGAAATCCGGGGCATTCCCATGGGGCCCATTGTCGATCAGCTCCTCAAATCCATGCCCGCCTTGGAGTCCACGCCATGAAACACCGCGGGTTGCTGCTGCTGGCCGCCTTCGCCGCTTCCGGATGCATCAGCGCGCCGGAGATTGTCATGGTGGACCGCGCGACGGCGCTCGAGGAACAAGCCTCGGGCTCGTACCGGGACGTGGAGCAGCGCCTGGCGCGCGCGGCGATGAACCCGACCCCCGTGCCGCTCACGCCCAACCAACTGGAGGAGCTGGGCATCCAGCCGCCTCCCCTCGTCGAGAACATCGGCAGGACGCAGGCGGACCGCGTCGACGAGTTGGTGCGGCGCCACTGCGTGGGTGAAGGCAAGGATGGGCTCCTGGTGGACACCCGGCGCCGCTGCCAGACAGGGCGGCTGATGCCAGACGACGTCGCCCTGGTGGAACGGGTGAACCGGGCACGGCTCCAACTCTGGAAGTGGATGGGGACCGTCCGCCCTGGCGTCCCCGAGGAGACCCTTCGACGGAACTGGCAGCAGGTGCACGCGGAGGGAGTCGTCTGCGGCGGCTGGGTGGAGGCCGCTGACGGCACGTGGGGAGAGAAGAAGTGCTGACGCCTCGAGGGCCATGGGTCCTGGTCCTGGCCCTGCTCGTCACGAGCGTCGCATGGGCACAGGATGACGAGAATGACGGCGGTCTGCGCACGCCCACGCGGCTCACCGTGGGCGTGGGAGACCAGTTCCTGGGACAGCTGAGCCCCGACGGGAACACGCTGTTCTTCGCGTCCAACCGCAACATCGCGACCGAAATCTACGGACAGGACCTGGAGCAGGGCCGCGAGCGCCGCCTCTTCGACGAAGGCGCCGAGGTGACCTGGCCTCGGGTCAGCCCCGATGGAAAGCGGCTGCTCTACATCTCGTTCCGGGACCAGGCCGGTGGCCAGCTGTGCGTGAGGAACCTGCCCGCCGCCGACGAGCGGCGCTGCCTCGTGGACGAAGCCAGCGCCTTGCAGGCGGAGTGGATGGACGCCTCCCATGTCGCGCTGGTGAGCCGGACGACCATCCAGGGAGACCTGCGGCTGTCGCGTGTGACACTGGGCGACACGTGGAGCGTGAAGCCCCTGGTCGAGCGCAACCTGACCAGCCCGACCCTCACGCCCGATGGACGCTGGCTGGTGTACGTGCCCGTCGAGCGCTCCGTGCAGGCGGTGGGTCCCGGCTTCGCCGCGCGTGCCTCGACGCATCTGGAGGCGCTGCGGTTGGACCGCCCCGGCGCGGTGCCCATCCCGCTGGCGCTGGAGCTTCCAGGGCAGACCGGGCAGCCGGTGTTCTC
The DNA here is from genome assembly GCF_037414475.1 of Myxococcus stipitatus. The sequence continues at coordinate 1,325,404 of NZ_CP147913.1, forward strand.
GCGCGACGGGCGCTTCCTGTACGTGGTGCAGTTCTTCACCGACTCCAACGCGGACGGAGTGATTGACGCCAGCGACACGGGCGTGTTGTTCCGGGTCCCCTTCGCGGCAGAGAGGGATGACGCGCCCCAGCAGGCCGCCGCCACCAGCCCGGAGCAGCTCACGAGCGAGTCGTGGAACTGCCAGTATCCCGCGCCCGCGTCCACGCACCTCATCGCCACGTGCTCACGCTCGCAGTCGTTGGATGTGTATCAGTTGCCACTGGATGGCCAGGTCCCCAGCACCTGGGATACGCGGCGCCTCAGCGATGAACTGAAGATGGTCGGCAAGCGCGCGGACCTGCTCCTGCTCTACCGGCATCGGATGTTGCAGGAGACGCGCCCCAGACTGCGCCGTCTGCTGATGATGCGCCTGAGCCGGCTCCACCTGGCCTTCGAGGACTTCGGCGCGGCGCGGTTCTACGCCGACCAGATGGGCAAGGTGAGCGAACCCGCCACCGCGGGGCTGGAGGAGCCCCTGCGAATCCTCATCGACCACCGGCGCGCGATGAAGGAGCGCGAGCGCGGCCGCATGGTGGAGGAGATGAGCGAGGCCGAACGTCAGCGTCTCGCCGCGCTGTCCCCCGCGACTCCAGCAAGTCCGCCCACGGCCGTCCTCCAGCACGTGGTCCGCAGCGAGATGGCCGAGTCCTCAGGTGACTTCACGCGGGCAAGACAGGAGCTGGAGTCGGCGCAGCTCGCGGACAACACGCCGCGCGGCGTGCTGGAGGCCTATTACGACCAGGCGGATGCGCTGTACCGCAAGCTCGATGACCGGGAGGCCCTGGTCGACCTCGGTCGCCGGCTCTCGATGCACAAGACCTTCCCTGCGGATGACCAGCTCGACTTCGCTCGCGCCGCCGTCGCCGCGCTCTATCGCGGACGCCCCTATGCGGAGGCGGACGCGGCCATGGCCCAGGCCCGGGCCACCGCCCCCGAAGGCTCCGCCTACGCATTCGCCCTGGAGCTGGGGCGGCACGTCAACGCGATACACGAGGAGCGGCCTCCACGACCGGTCCGCGAGGCGCTGGTCGCGTTCTACCGGCAGCAGCAGGACCCACTGCGCAGGCGGGCGCTGGTGCAGGACGCCGTCGAGCGGGCTTCGGGCCTTGGCGCCGACGGAATCCTGGAGGCGCTGGCGACGCTCTATGTCGATGATGCCCCCGCCGCCACGGAGGAGCGCCGCCGCGCCGAGCGGTTGTTTCGCCGCGCGATGATGGGGCGTGCCTATCGCCGCCTGGCGAGACAGAAGAAGGAGGAGGCCCGCGCGGACTTCGACCTCGTGACGCTGCGGACGGGCTCGCTGGAGAGCGCGGTCGAGGCGGTGAACCTGCGCCTGCGCGCCAACGTCAGCCCCGAGGTGGTGGAGAAGGAGGTCATCACGACGTCGGCGACCATGGCCAGGCCGCTCACGCACTTCGTGAAGGCCTATGTCATGGCGCGCCAGCTCCCCAAGCTGGAGGATGACAAGGCCCATGCCCTGGCGGTGAAGGCCGCGGTGAAGGAGCTGCGTTCGGCCTGGCCCGAGCTCAAGAACCAGCGCGCGGTGCAGGCGCTCCTGGGCGCCATTCATCACGAGGACTTCCTGCGCAGCAGGACTCCCGCCGCCGCCGAAAGAGCCAACCGGCACTACATGGTCGCCCTGGACCTGATGCGGAACAACGTCCGCTACAAGGCGATGATTCTCGGCGCGCTGGGGATGCTGCACACGCAGGTGGGCAACTTCCACATCGCCCTCGGCTATCTCGACCAGCGCGACAAGTTTCCGTACGTGGACAACTGGGCCGGGCTGGCGGTCTCCATGGCCCGGGCGCGGGTGCTCCTGCACGTCGGCCGTGAGGAGGAAGCGGCGAAGGCCGCCGACCAGGCCGTGGCCATGGTGGACGCCGCGCCGAAGCTGGCCCGGTTCGCCACGTTGGTGGTGGACCGCGCGGCGCTCTACAACCTCGCCGCCGGCAAGTTCGAGCGCGCGTTGGCGCTCTATGACCGCGAGATGCCCATCGTGGAAGCAAGCCCTCGTGACGAGGAAGGGCTGCGCAACCGGCTGGTGGTGCGGCTGGCCCGCTGCGCCGCGGCGTTGGGGATGGGACAACCGCAGCGGACGCTGGAGGACCTGGACCAGGTGGAGCGAGACCTGGCGACGCCCGAGGTCCAGGCCGCCCTGAAGTGGGCGCGCTCCACGCCCAAGCATGTGCAGCGCACCTATCGCATCATCGCCGCGGGCCTGCGGGCGAACGCGGAGACCCGGCTCGGAAGGCTGGACGCGGCGGCACGGGCGCTCGAACAGCGGCGAGAGCTGTTCCTGGACCAGTTCGACCAGTTGGACCGGGACGAGGACATCCGCGCGGTGACGCTGGCGGAGATGAGGCTGGCCGAGAACGCGGTGGACCGACAGGACCCGGCGCAGGCGGCCCGCTGGCTCGGCAAGGCGCTGGAGCATGCGGACGCGTTGATGGCTCGCACGCATGCCCCGGTCGATGCCGGTCAACTGGATGTGCTCTGGTTCGCGGCGCAGCTGCACGCGAACGGCAGCACGCGGATGCCCTTCGACGTCCCCGGGCGCATGGGACAGGCGCGGCGTTCGCTCCTCGACCAGCGGGACCCGGCCTGGCGCACCTATCTGGCGTGGTTTGAAATCTACATGGCGCTCGACGCGCACCCGCCCATGACCGCCGCCTCGGCGGCTACTGAATGACGCAGCACTGTCCCTGGGCGTGGACGGAGCCAGCTCCCGAGGTGGGTCCGGTGAGGACACAGGTATAGGACTGAGTCGTCATGAGAGAGCCTGTCCCCACGACCGTCCCGGCGCTGTGGCGGCAGGCCCCTCCCGTCAGCCCCCATCCCGCGGGGCACGTCGCCGTCGAACCCGTGCTGAATGAGCGGGAGGTGGTCTCAGCGCCCACCACCGTCTGGCACACGAGCCTGGCCCCATAGACGCCTCCGTTGAAGACGGCCGGGCCGTTGAACGTGGACGTACCACCGAAGCTCCCATTGAAGACCCCGGGCTCGCCCTGGGGTCCCCTCGCTCCATTGCAGACATAGCGGGTCAGAGCAGCGTTGACCTCGGAGTTGTCGAGGGCACCGTCACGATTGGCATCCACCCCTGTCTCCAACTTCGCCCCACCCGTGGCGCAGTTCGTCCCCGCCGCCTCGGACGTCGTCCGGGTCAGCGAGGACAAACCCTGCGGGCCCACGTCGCCCTTCGGCCCCTGAGGCCCCTGAGCTCCAACGGTCAGCGCGAACGTGTCGTTCTGCGCGGCACTGGTCCCAGCCGAGACCTTCAGCAAGTACGAGCCCGCCGTCAGGAACGCAGGATGAATCTTCGCCACAATCGAGGCCCCCGTGCTCTGCTCGACCTGCAGCCCGAAGTTCGCGATGGACACCGAGTTCGTGGTGCCGAAATTGCTCCCATGGATGTAGAGCTTTTGATTGGCATAGTCCACGTCCACCTGGGTGATGACCAGTTGCGGAGGGTCCGTCTGGGCCGCAGCCGTCTGGGCTGCAATCAAACCACTCCAAAGCCCCAGGAACATGAGCGCATGGGGAAACAGCCGGCGAACGCGGGGGAAGGATGACATTGCCTGCCTCGTTTGAAAGGGAACCATCGAGGCCCCTCAGGGGGAAGGGCCGCAATCACTATCCACAGACACCACAGCCCGTCAATCCAATCCATCCACAGACAATCCGGGGCCAAGGCTACCCCCTGTGCTGGCACAGGACCCCAGGTGCCAGCTCTACACACGGTCCCCCCACAGGATGGCACCCTTCATCCCCCAGGACCCGATGCGATTCCGACTGCTGAGCACCCTCTGCCCCCTCTTCACCCCGGGTTGCGGAGACGCCGCCGCGCGCTCCTCCCTCGCCGCGAGCTCGTGCACCCACGCAGGTTCCGATGTCGAGGAGGAGTGCTACCTCAGTCAGTTCTGTGGCCCTCCGGTGCCGGACGCGCCCCACTCCTGCGCGGAGGAGCAAGGCGACCGGCGGTGTCACCGCTGCCGCCAGAAAGACGATGACCGCGGCCCTGGTGAGCGCTGCGGGACGGGCGAGTTGGTCACGTGGACGGATGTGCAGACGATGGCCACCCTCTGCTGCAAGTAGAGGATGCCTCGCCCCATCGATGCACGTGCCGGCTTCGCCCCCGAAGTCCGCCCCTAGCGCGGGAGAAGCCGCCCGGGCCCGTGAAGCCAGCCCCACCTCCACGCCCACGCGTCACGTCGCCCGCCAGGCCGCGTTCGCGGGGTCCCCGTCACCCCGGGCACCTCGGACCAACCAGGTTCCACCGCGCCCTGCCAACCCCCACCCACGACAGCGTCAAGGCCGCGTGCGGCACAGGTGACAACAGCATGAAACCCGGAGAGGTGTAGAGGGGAGTCCACCCCGCATTCTCGCGGAATGACAGACATCCCCTGCGTGCGTTTGCGTTTCAACTGCTGCTATTGTCGCATGTATGCACTGGCACCTGCACCTGAAGAGCGCGGCCCTCGCGGCCGTGCTGTTCGCGCTGTCCGGGCCCGTCGTGCCCGAAGCGCGGGCTCAGCAATGTGAGCCTGAACCCGAACCCTCCTCACCTGGAGAGCCCCCCAAGGACGTGATGAGCGATACGCGCGTGTTGCGGCGCATCGTCCTCGGGCTCACGGGGTCGACTCCGACGTTGGAGCAATACGAGACCATGGCCGCCGCGGCCACGCCCGAGGCCCGGACCGCGCTGCTGCGCGCCGCGCTCGACGAGGTGCTCGCCTCGCCGAAGTTCTACGAGCGGATGCTGCGCTTCGGGCATGAGTGGATCGCCGTGGGCGCCTACACCACGGGCGCCAGCGGTGATGCGTACCAGGGCGACATGTCCGGCCACCTGCACCGGTGCGCCGACAACTCCCTGCACCCCGGCGCGTACTACGCCGTGAACGAGTTCGGTCCGAACAAGGACCCAGGCCTGCAATGCTCCGACAAGGATGTCGCCGGCAATCCCGCCGTGCCGACGGTGAACACCGTCGAGCCCTGGTGGGCCCCAGGCACCACCGTCCAGGTGCTGGGCCTCGCGGGCTCCGACGTCAAGGAAGTCGTCGACGCCACCAGCGGGAAGACCTTTGACTGCGGCGTCGCCGCGGGCGGCTACTACGACCCGGCCCTGCAGAAGGGCTGCGGCTGTGGCCCCAACCTGATGTGGTGTTCCCCTCTCGTCGGCCTGAACTCCTCGGGAACCGGGAGCCTCGGCGCTCAGCGCCGCCACCCATACGAGGAGCCGGCGCGCCTGTTCGCACACCTGGCGTGGCATGACCGGCCCCTCTCGGACCTGGTCGTTGGCAACTACTCGGTCGCAACCAACTGGCTGCGAGCGCTCTACATCCGCTTCGGCCGGCAGATGGGCAGCAACGTGGTGGACAAGAACACCACCTGGTGGCGTCCGGACGTTGGCAATGCCCCACGCGACCCCATGCACCCCACGCCCAACGACCCCCAGGCGTGGCGCGAGTTCGTGGTGGAGGAGCTGGAGCCCTTCCACCTCGCCCTCACCCCCGACAAGACACGCTCGGGCAGCATGGAGCGCACCTACCGCTTCGACCCGCGCAAGACGAAGGACGCCCCCCTGGGCCTGCCCGCCGCCGGCGTGCTGACCATGATGGGCTCCATGTCCTCCTTCCCGCGCGAGCGCGTCCGGGCCGCGCGCTTCCTCGAGATTTTCGCCTGCCAGAACTTCTCGCCGCCTCCCGCGGACGTGCACTTCCCGCCGCTGGAGATCGACCCCGCGACGGGCGGCACGTGCCTGCACTGCCACAAGACGCTCGACCCCGCGGCCATCGCCTTCAAGCGCTGGGACTTCACTCCGTTCCCGAGCTACTACGTCCCCTGGCCCTTCATCGGCGGCATGGGCAATCAGCGCGTCACCGCGGAGTGGCTGTCCGGGCGGTATCCCCACACGGGCACCGCGCCGGGCCTGCGTTGGAAGAACGCCTTCCTGCCCAACACCGTGCTCACCCCCGTCACTCCGGAGGAGCTCAAGGAGAACCCGGAGGCGGTGCTGCTCGACACGATGCCCGAGTCGTACACGCTGCTGGGAGAACACGGCGACGGCACCATGGGCCCGCTGGGCTTCGGCAAGCTGCTCGTGCGCTCCGGTGAGTTCGACCGCTGCGTCGCCCGGAAGCTCTACGCGATGTTCGTCGGCCGGGACCTGAACCCCGCCACGGAGAAGGGCTTCATCGACAAACTCGCCCGCGAGTTCGTCGCGGGAGAGCGAAAGCTGCGGCCCTTCATCCGCTATCTCTTCGAGCAGTCCGAGCTGCGGAGGGGCCTGTGATGAGCACTCCACGATGGATGAAAGCCCTGGTGCTGGTCGCGCTCGCGCTCGGCCAGGCCGCGTGTTTCGGCGACAGCTCCCTCCAGCAGTGGGACGGTAACGGCCCACCGGACGCGGGAGGTGGCGGCACCTGCACCCCGACGAATGACAACGACGCGGTCCGCCTCGCGCTCGCGCCCGCCTGCGAGGGCTGTCACGTCAACGGCAACAAGCCCTTCTTCGCCTCGCTCGCCGCCTTCGAGAGCGGGCTCGTCTACAACGAGCGGTTCGTGAAGCGAGGAGACCCCGCGGGCAGCCTCCTCATCCAGATGCTCAAGGGCAACGCGCCGGGCAGCTACGCCCAGATGCCACCGGGACAGCCCTATGAGCAGCTCGTCACCAGCGGCCGCGTGACGATGACCATCGCGCAGGTGGAGGCGTGGATTCGCGACCTGAAGGCCCCGCCCACGCCCATGGATACGCCCTCCCCCGCGGAGTTCCGCGTCCGCCGCCTCTCCGCCGAGGAGATGGTGGTGAGCTTGATGGACCAACTCGGCCTCACGCTCGAGGACTTCGTCAGCACGAGCAACCCCGACTGGCGCAACCGCGCATACGTCGTGAACTGGAACAAGTTCTTCGTGTGGCCCGGAGACTGGGCCCCCGGCATCTCCGGCGAGTATGTCTCCGACCCGCGCACCGTCGAGCGCTTCGAGGCGCTCGGCGGAGGCAACTCCCTGGAGTACCGCAAGAAGGACCCGTCCTTCGGTCCCTCCGCCGCGCAGGCGCTGGTCCAGATGTCCCAGGCCTGGTGCGCGCGCGCCGTGGACAAACCGAACAACAAGGCGGTGCTGCGCTTCGTGACGCTCACGGACACGTCCACCAAGAACCCGGACGCGGTGCAGAAGAACCTCCGCAACCTCTACCTGCGCATGCTGGGAGAGCTGCCCTCGGACGCGGAGCAGAAGGCGCTGTACGAGCAGGTCTACCTCCCGCTCGAAGCGCAGAACACCCGTCTGGCCTGGGTGGGCACCTGCGCGGCGCTCATCCGTCACCCGCTGTGGATCACCTACTGAGCAGAGGACTCCATGCCGAACACTTCTCGACGCACCTTGCTCAAGTGGGCCCTCGGGGCCGGGCAGTTGGCGCTCCTCGACCGCGCGGGACTTCTCGGAGCAGGCCTCGCACAGGCCGCCGAGCCGGATGTCCCCTCCCGCCTGGTGGTGCTCTATGTCCCGGGCGGCTTCCGTCCCGCGTACTACTTCACGCCAATGGAGGACGCGGAGATTCCGCTTTGCGTCCCCGCCTCCGGTGGCTACCTCGGAGAGCCGGTCTTTTTCGACGCGAGCAAGGTGGTGAGCCTGGGGACGCCCAACGGCCCCTACAAGCCGCTGCGCACGTGGCAGTCCTGGGACCCGGCGAACCCGGCCGCGCGAGGCGCCTTCAGCCCGCTCATGTATGGCTATCAGCACTTCGCGCTGCATGAGCAACTCAGCGTGCTGCACGGCGTCGACCAGGGGACGAACGACCACGCAAGCGCCTTCATCTCCGCGATGTGTGGTGTCGCGGGCGCGGACTACCGGGCACCCGCGATGCACTCCATCATCGCGAACCACCTGTATGCCCGGCACCGGGAGACCCGGCCGCTGCCATTCGTGGTCGTCTCCGGAGAGCGGGGCGTACCTGCGGGCATGGGGCTGCCATCCCATGCCTCGCCCGTGGGTGTGCCGTCCATCGACGCCCTCAAGCCGATGCTCTCCGCCAAGCCCACGGACAATGCCTGGTGGACCGGCCTGGACGCGCGCACGGAGGCGCCGGAGATGGACGCGCGGGGCCGCCCCACCGGGGCCAATCTGAAGACCACCACGGTGGAGCGCTACTCGTTGGGGCGTGCGCGGCCCCGGCTGGGCCGCTCGACGGCGAAGGTGGACAACTACCTGGAGGGCCTGCATGGCTCGCTGTCGTCCGTGTCGCGGGTGCTGGCGACGGACGTCGTGTCCGTGCTGGAGCGAACCAAGGGCATCGACTCGCTGAAGACCAACCGGCCCGCGTATCTGGCGAACTACCTGAACGAGACGTTCACCTACACGTTCGGCAACGCGAACTTCCACCTCACCGGGCTGGACCCGCGGATGGACATGGCGCTGCGCCTGCTCAAGTCGGACCTGTGCACGTCGCTGCATGTCTCGCTGAAGCTCGACTTCGACACGCACAACGGCAGCGGGCATGCCTTCAGCTGCGCGCATGGCCGCGGGCTGATGGACTGCATCGCGCGCTTCATGGGCGAGATGAAGAACACGCCCGCGCCGGGCAAGCCGGGCAAGACGCTGCTCGACGACTCCCTGGTGCTGGTGATGAGCGAGTTCGGCCGGAGCTGGGCCTCCCGCGCGAGCGACAACACCTACAACCTGCCGGATGACCACCACCCGTACACCTCCGTCGCCTTCGCGGGCGGCAACGTGGCGGGCAACCGGCAGGTGGGGACGTACACGACGCGCGGCCTCGGCACGCCGGTGGACATCATCGAGGAGACGGGCAGCCCCTCGAAGCGGGTCCCCCGGTCCGCGGACGTCGTCACCACCGCCATGCGCATCCTGGGCATGGCGCCGCACGAGTTCTTCATCCCCGGCGGCTACGGCGAGGTGGTGGGGCTCCGGAAGGGTTAGTTCCGGAGCCGGAGCCACCTACAACCGCACCAACTCCACGTCGTCCATGTGGATGAAGTTGGCGCCGTTGCCCACGGTGGCGCGGGTGTGGAAGCCCACTTCCAGGGAGCCGCCGGTGACGGAGATGGCCGGCGACTCCACCTGCGTCCATGCGCCGTACGTCCCCAGCTCCGTGAAGGCCGGCGCGCACTGGGCACACGTCTTCGCCTGGATGCGCGCCACGTCGAAGGTGCCGCCTTTGCGCACCCACGCGCGCACCTTGTAATTGCCGGAGGCCAGCCCCGACACCACCTGGTACGTCCACACCTCGAAGGGCGAGGTGTTGTTCCAGTGGGTCAGGTGGTAGGCGCCCGTGTGCCCACCGTTGAAGGTCTCACTGAAGTCCGCCGCCTCGGTGCCGTTGGGGCTCCAGGTCAACCAGCCGCTCATCTCCGACTCGAAGCTGGGATTGCTCACCGAGCCGCCCGGTGCGCCGCCCGCCTGGTACCAGCGAACCCACTCCACCTCCATCGTCTTGCGCTGCCCCAGCGGCAGGTCGATGGCGCTCGCCGGCGCATTGCCATACCAGTTTCCGCCCAGCGCCAGGTTCAACAGGATGTAGTGGTTCTGCTGGAAGGCCGCCGCGTTGTGGGTGAAGTCCGCGTTGGCCCGGACCTGGTTGTCCAGACGGAACACCATGCGGTCCGCCGTCCACTCCAACTCGTAGAGGTGGAAGGCATCCGCCAGGCTGTAGCCGCGGTTCGCCCCCGCGCCCCAGTGCATGGCCCCCTCACCCCAGTGCGTGGCCACCTTCATCCAGGAGGGCTCGTTGGCGTGCCACTCGAGGATGTCGATTTCGCCGGACGCCGGCCAGCCCACGCTGGAGATGTTCGCCCCCAGCGTCCAGAACGCCGGCCACATGCCGTAGCCCGAGGGCACCTTGATGCTCGCCACCAGCTTGCCGTAGCGCCGCTCCACCTTGCCCTTGCTGTGGATGCGCCCTGAATAGAAGGAACGCGCCCCCGCGCCGGCACAGCGCGAGTCATTGGGCCCATCCTGCGTGCGCTCGGCGGTGAGGATGAGCTTGCCGCCGCCCACCGTGACGTTCTGCGCGCGAGGGAACTCCAGCTCACCCGTGCCGAAGTTGCAGTTGCCCGTCACCGGGTCGTAGTTGCTCGTCAGCACGTTCCAGTTCGCCGCGTTCAAGGACGTGCCTGTGAAGTCATCCTGCCACGCCAGGCTCCAACCCGGCCCCGGGTCGTACGCCTGTTCCGCCTGCGTCTGGTCCACCAGCGGAGGCGGCGGGGACTCGGCCGGGGACTCTCGCCCACAGCCCGCGACGGACAAGCCCACCACCATCCACCACGCGCCCCACCCGCATTCGACCCTTCGTGCCATGTGCGCCTCCGGAATGAGCCAGGACTGGACTTTCCTGAATTTACGACTTTGCCACTCCAAAGGCAGCACCCTTCTCAGGGCTCAGGCCCCCAGGTCGCTCAGGTCGAAGGCCGCGGCATCGCCGACGCCCGACAGCGTGTAGAGGTCCTTGAGGTTCGCATGGAAGTGCCGGGGGTCGAGCCGGAACAGGCGGAAGTCCTGTCCCTGCCGCGAGAAGTCGACGCCCCCCATCTTGAGCGTCCGCTGCTTCTTGCCGCGCGAGTCGTAGTACCGCCCTCCAGAGAAGGTCTGCACCGTGGAGGGCTCGAGCAGGGTGAAGGTCTGGAAAATCCACTCCCGCTGTGCCTGGCCGATGAACCAGCGAATCTCCCGGAGCTTGTCGAGATGCAGACACGGGTCACCCCGCTTGAGCACGCGCGGTGATTCCAACCACTCGTTCAAGGTCAGGAACGGCATCGCCTCGTTGCAGTTGTTTTGATAGAGATAATAGACATACGAACCACTCACCTCCCCAGGCACATCTCATCGAGTGACTGGCGCGGATTCTCGGGCGCCTCCCCCGACCTGGCGAGCGCAGCCGATACGCCCAGGGCATACAAGGCGTTGAGCTGAGTGAACCGCTTCTCCCTGCAACTGGCGTCCTCGACGAGCTTGCGCACCCACGTATCCAGGTCCACCGCGTTCCTCCTGACGGTTGGGCCCAGCATACCCTGGAGACACTCGAGGCTCGCCTGTCTCAGGCCCCAGTGTGGAGGACTCGGGAGCCTGGAGGTCGGGAAGCAGGTGGCTCACGGCCCCCCGCTTCCCGTCACCTCGGGCCAGCCTCCCCATTCACTACAGCGGCGGCGTGTTCTCCGCGAAGTACTCGTGACTGTCCGCGTTGTCTCGCGCCGCCGCCGGGTTGGAGCTCGCCAGGGCCTTGCACGCCGCCTGCCCGTAGGCATGGTCGTCCGTGTCCGCCACCACGGTGAAGTGACTCATCTCGTGAATCAGGGTGCCCGCCTTGGAGTCCGTGCCTGTCGGAGGCGCGGACCAGAAGGCGTTGCACACGAAGATGCGGTACGGCCGGTTCTTGTACACATACGCATAGACGTTCTGGGTACATCCACAGTCGATGATGACCGGCTTCGTATCGAAGGCACTCTTGATGGCATTGAAGTGCGAACGAATCGTGCTGTGAGCCCCCGCGGTCTGCGGCCCGAACCAGGTCGTGAAGCGGCGCCGCTGAGGAGGAGGCGGATACGCGTTGAGCCAGTTGACGGCGCTCGTGGACATGGACCTCGCGTTGTTGAACGCCTGGGTCGCCTGGGCGGTGCGCGTGGCGTTGCAGTTCGCGGTGGACAGCGCCAGGGAAGAGACCGTGCCGGCCCCATCCTCCACCACCGGCTCACGGAAGGGACGGCCCTCGACGAAGACACTCAGGCTGTCCGAGCGAAGCGCCGAGACACCCTCGGCCTCCCCCGTGAAGTCCTGGACATCCGCGCCGTACCGAAGGCTGTAGTTGCCCGTGCGTGAGAAGTCATAGGCCGATGCCAGGTCCACCGTGTACGAGACACTCTCGCCCGCGGAAAGGCTCAGGTAGTCACCCGCCTGCGGTGGAGCCCGCTTGTAGAGCCGGCCCTGATACTCCACCGGCTCGCCGTCCACCGTCACCACGAACAGGTCCGCCTCGATGCCATCCACGGGCGTTTGCCATTTCAACAAACGCACCGTGTCGTGGGTGACGTTGGTGAGCGTCACCGTCACACGCACGTCCTCGCTCGCGGACAGCAATTGGCTCGGAACGGACAACTTCACCGTCACATCTCCGGCGGTGGTGTCTTTCGCCGTCGCCCCCTCGACAGGAACCTCGCCCACCCGCTCGTCGGGCAAGCCACAGGCCCCCATCAGCAAGGCACTGGCAACGACACCCATCCACCCATTGATGCGGCCGCGTGAACTGAACTTCATGTCGAACTTCCTTTCGAGGAATGCTTCGACTTCTCTGACGCTCGCCTGGAATCGAGACAAGCAATTCGAGCATTCCTCGCAAGCAAGCCGACTAGAAGCTCACAGTCGGAACACGAGGATGTCCTTGTCCCCCGGGCTCATCCAGACGATGGCGTCGAGAACAGGAAAGTAGATGGCCCGGCGGCGCGCGATGCCGCTTTGAAGCGCGGGAGCCGCATTGGCGAAGGTCTTCGGCCGCAGCGTTGCGGGCGAGGTCTTCAGGTCGAGCTCCAGCCAGGCCATGCCTGTGTTGAGCTTCGTGTAGACCCAGTAGACGTCCTCGGACGGCACGTAGACCATGCCATGGCCATCCGTGGCGCGGCTGGTGTCGGGGAACGAGGCGAGCGACAGGCCCCCCTCGTAGTTCCACGTCGACCCTTGCGACAGGACCGAGTGGGTCGCCACGCTGTAGCGCTGCCAACGGCCGGGGGAGGCATAGTTCCCGGAGCTGTTCTGCGGCGTGAAGATGGTCACGATATCCCCATGCTGCGTGTAGGCGCCGCCACTCCAATCCCAGCTGCCCCAGGTCGAGCGCGGGGCGAGCCAGGTATTGGTGCGCAAGTCATAATCCGCGGCGAAGGGGCCACTGGAGCCGCAGGAGCCGATGACGAGCTTCGACTCCTTGTCGAGCACCGCGATGACCTCCTCGGTGAGCGCCGTATCGTCACCATTGGCGCGCGGGTGCGACTTGAGGGTCCACTGGTGGGTCGCGAGCGAGTACCGCCACAGCCGGCGGCACGCGACGACCAGCTCATTGCTCTCCGGGACGTAGATGAAGCCATCGTAGACGTGCCGCGCCGTGGGGTTGCCCATGGGGTTGCTCGCGGTGCGGTCCCAGAAAATCTCGTCGTAGTACCAGCGGTCGCGCTGCGCCCACGTGCCCGCGGCGACTTCGGCGTTGTAGGCCGCGCGCGACTCGGGGCAGCCGGCGAAGGTGCCGGACTCGCGATACGCCTTGCTCCAGAGGTTGGTATCGCTCGGCATGTGCTCAATCGACCAGCGCATGGAGTCGAGGTCGAAGCGATAGATGCCGTTGTTGCTCGAGTCGCCGTGCCCACCGCCGTGACGCCACAGCCGCCGTCCAGCAAGGTCGAAGGCCGGCGCGTTCCAGGCCTCCGTGACACCGTTCCATCCCTGACTGCCGTAGTCCCGCCACCCGGGGATGGCGGCCTGCACCTGCGCGCCGAGCGCCTGGAGCTTCGTATCCGAGACACTCACCCACCGGCCGCGAGGCACCAGCGCCCAGCTCGCCGCGTTCACCCGGCCATCGGTGTCGCGCCCCGGCGTCCACACGTCATTGCTGAAGCTGCCCGTCTGCGTGCCTTGCCCCCAGCCTGGAGAGACACCGGCATCACGAACGCCCGCGTCGGCGGACGAGCCCGCGTCGGCAGTCCCCGCGTCGCGGCCACCCGCGTCGGGGACTTCTTCACCCGCGTCGGGCAGCTCTTCACCTGCGTCGTTGGAAGACCCTGCCCCGGCCGGAGAACTCGACCCCGCACAACCCGAGAGAAGCAACAGCGCAAGCAGCCATCGTGTCATGGCGCGAAGTGTAGAGCGGCTGACTGACACAGGAGAGAACAGGAAATCCTGCTCAGAAGTCCACGCCCATCCCGAGATAGAGCCCGAGGAGCCCACCCTCGCGAGCGTGCGCGGCGACCGCGCCGGCCCGGTCCAGGTAGATGCCTCGTCCTCCACCCCGAATCACCAGGGCCCCCAGATGTGCCGCGAGCCCCAACGTCCCATCGACCTGCCGATACGGCAGGGGAGTCCCCAGCACCCGGGCCTCCAGGTCCAGCGGCCCCCACATGCACGCCTCGAAGGAGAGCCCGCCCATGGGGCCCACCTGGTCCTTGTCTGGAGCCAGCAACGCTCCCGCCCCGGCCTCGAGCCGGAACCGGGCGAACTCGGAGACATGGAGCGCATACGAGACGCGAAGCTCCGCGAGCGTCAGGGCCGAGCCGACCTGCTTCTTCCAGGGAGCCGAGCGCAACACCCGCGCCGCCACGCCGACGCGGTGCAAGTCCATGCCCAGGAAGACATCCACGGCGCCGCCACCTCGTAACAACAGCACCTGCGCTCCCGTCCGGAACGTGTCGGGCGCGGCGTGGCGTGTTTCGGAGACCGCGCCTTCCGGCTCCGAAGCGGCCCTCGCGCGATGGGTCCCACTGTCTTGGAACGCGTGGACCAGCCCTTCCATGAGGGCCTCGACCACCGGCTGGAGGAGCTCGCCCAGCGCGCGATTGTCTTTCAAGACCGTGCGCGGGGCGTCCTCGGGATGAACCCCGTGCGCGGCAAACGCGGCCCCCGGCGATGCGGTGAGCAGACTGGCCAGCAACACCCCTTGCGAGACAGCTCGGGTCGTCAATGCCATGCCCCGGATCATACCGGGGAACGCCTCCGCGAGCTCAGTTGGCGTGGGCCACGACCAGGAGGCTGGAGCCCACGGGAATGGAGCGGCCGCCGCGAATCCAGGCCCGCTCCAACGCCAGGCCCCGGCGCAGCGCCGCCACGACAGGTCCACCTCCCACGCCGTGCTCCGCGCCCATCTGTTGACGGACTGTCTCCTGTTTGCGCAACCCCAAGGCGCTCGGGAGAGTGCGCAGGAGGAAGAGCGGCAACGTCAGCGGCGCGAACAGGTAGGTCTGGAAGTCGACCGTGAAGCCCGTGCGCTCCAACAGCCCGCGCATCGCCGTACCGGTGTAGCGGCGGACATGTCCCGCGACGACGTCGTCCTCCGCCCAGAGCCAGCCGAACGCCGGAACCGTGAGGTACAGCCGCCCCCCTGGGATGAGCAACGAGCGCGCCCGCGCCAGCAGTCCCGCGTCGTCCGCCACGTGCTCGACGACATCGAAGAACCCGAGGGCCGGAAGCCGCGCGGCGGGAAAGCCCGCCTCCTCCAGCGTGGCGCAGATGACCGGAGACAACCCGCGAGCCCGGGCCTGCTTCGCCCCCGCCAGCCCAGGCTCGAGCACGACGGCCGGGAAGCCCGCGTCCACCAATCCCCGGGCGACATGTCCGTTGCCACCGCCGACATCGAGGATGGGCCCCTGGGGTGGATAGGCTCGCACCGCGTCGGCGATACACTCACCTCGGTGCTGGAACCAGTAGGAGCCGTCCTCCACGCCCAGGCATGCCTCGTGGCCGTCCTCGGGAAAGGACACCACGGACTGGCGATTCGAGACCCAGAGCCCCTCCTCCACCAACGAGAGCCCCGTGGCCAGCGCGACCAGCTCGTCGCCCGCGCCGCTCATGGAGTCACCACCTTCCGCAACCGCGAGGGGGAGCCGAGGTCCGGACACCGCGCCGCCCAGCTCCCTGTCAGATTTCCGCGAGCCGATGTCATCTCCCCCTTGGGGTAGCACACATCTCAATCCAGGGGCATCTCCTCGCGAATCCACCGCGTCACCGAGTCATGGCGCGGGGCCCAGCCCAGCTCCCGCCTCGCCCGCTTGCCTCGGACCCGGCTGTTCGAGCCGAAAGAGTAGCGCGCATGTCCCTCCCCCCATTCGCGCGAGGCCTCCGCCACCGTCCACGACCGCACCGGCCCCAGCCCCAACCTCGCCGCGATGGCCTCGCCAATCTCGGCATACGACGCCTCGCCGTTCTCCACGAAGTAGAAGGCTCCCGCCGGGGCCCGCTCCAAGGCCAGCGCGTAGAGCATCGTGACGTCGTCGATGTGGACGTTGGACCAGCGGTTGATGCCCTTCCCGACGATGCGCACCACCCCACTCTTCCGAGCCTGCGCCACGAGCGGTGGAATCTGCACGCTGTCCCGGCTCAGCCCCTTGCCCGTGCCGTAGATCATCGTGTTGCACAGGACGATGCCTCGCGCCCCCTGGGCCGCGCGCACCCGGTTGTCGATGGCGTACCGCGCCTGCTTGTCGGGCTCGACGATGAACGGCGTGTCCTCATCGAAGATGTGGGGTGACAGCACATCCCCCTTCGCGTCGTCGCCAATCACGCTGGAGCCGCTGGTGTGCAGCAGCGGCTTGCCCGACCCCTTCACCCCCTCCAGCAGCGCGTCGATGGCCGTCACATGGTCACTGCTGGCGGCATTGATGACCCCCTCCGCGCGCCGAGCCTCCGCCGTGAGCAAGGCCGCGTCGTCCAGGTCGCCGAGCACCGGCTCGATGCCAAGCGCCGACAGCTTCCGGCCCTTGGCCTCGTCACGCACCAGTCCCCGAATCGCATGCCCCCGGGCCTTCAGGTCGACCGCCAACGAGCCACCGATGAAACCCGTGGCGCCAGTGATGAAGAGGTTCATTCGCGAGGCCTCCTGCAAGAGAAGGTGCCCCTGTTCGCATGGCTCCGGTGCGCGCGGCGCCTCCTCCGAGCATCGGGGCGGACCTCCAGCCCAGCAATGAACACCCGCCCCCACCGGGTGTGACCTCCGGGCAACAACACCCCGCACACCCCACGTCCCGGGCGCGCCCGCTGCCCCGCATGACCCGCGCGTCATTCTTTCGCAAACAGCCGCTCCGGCATTGACTACCACCCTCCAGAATAGACAAACTCAATCAAATCCAGACACAACCAACCCTCACAGGACCGCCGGGGCCCTTTCGCCCCGACCAGAGGAGACGTGTATGCAATGGCAGCCCCCGAAACTGTTGTCACGGTTCCTTTCCACGCTCGTCATCGCCGTGTGTCTGAGTCTGGGTTCAAGCGCCTCCGCGCAGGAGTACCAGCGGTTCGCGGGCAAGCTCTCCGACCGGGCCTCGTCGGTGGGACTTGCGGGAACCCTCACCGTCAATGGCGTCCGAAAGGAGACCAACGCCGACGGCGTGTTCGAACTCTATGTCCCCACGGCCACGAGGTATGTCGTGGACGCGGGACTCAAGGGCTATATCCCCACGTCGCTCATCTACACGGTGGTCCCCGAGTCCCTGGACGTGAAGCTCCAGCGGGCGGAGGTCTACTCCGTCAACCCGACGCAGAGCATCTCCGTCACCGACAGCCGGGGCACGCGCATCTCCATCCCCGCGGGCTCGCTGGTCGACGCCCAGGGACGTCCCGCTCCGTCGCCGCTCCAGCTCCAGATATACACGTATGACCTGCGCAATGATCAGCTCGTCGGGGACATGAGCGCCATCGACTCGAGCGGGCAGACCGTGACCCTCCTGAGCGTCGGCGCGCTCTCCGTGGAGTTCCGCGACGCCAACGGCGCCCTCTACAACCTGGCCGCCGGACGCACCGCGAGCATCAGCCTGCGCGCGGACCCGGGCAGCACGTACAGCGGCTCGGTGCCGCTCTGGTGGTACGACCAGGTCCGCGGTGTCTGGGTCGAGGAAGGCGCGGGCACGGTGACGGACGGAGTGGCCACCGGCCAGGTCTCTCACTTCACGGTGTGGAACTTCGACGTCAAGCTGGCGCAGCCCGCCTGCATCAAGGTGATGTTCGACCCCGTGTACTTCTACACGCCCGCGCCGAACGGACTGGGCGCCACCGCCAACATCACGATGAACCTCATCGGCTGGCCGCAGAGCCGCTCGGGCGTCGTCACGACTCCAGGCCCCCACGCGCTCTACAACCTGCCGCCCAACGCCAACGTGGAGATTCGGGTCAACGGCATTCCCTATGCCATCGTGAACACGGGGGCGTCGTGGGGCGGAACGGGAACGCCGCCCTTCCCCTATGACGCGTGCAACGGCAAGCTCCTCAACATCGCCGGCGCGCCCCGGACGGCGCTGCTGCGGGGCACGCTGCTGCGCCAGCACCGCACCCAGCATGGGGGCATCACCGTGGTCGTGAACAACGGCGGCACCCAGTTGGGCACGGTGGTGACGGACGCAACGGGCGCGTTCTCGCTGCAGGTGCCCGCGGGCGCCGTGTCGAGCGTGGCGGCGGGACGGCCTGGCTACCTGCCCCTTCAGCGCACCAGCTTCTCGCTGGCCCCCGGGGCGACGGTGGAGCTGCCCACGGTGACGCTCGCCGCCGGCAACACGGATGGGGACAACGACATCGACTGGGCGGACATCACCGCCATCGGCCCCTACGTCACGACGCCGCCCACCGCCGTGAACTCGAGCGACCCGCGCGACGTCAACGGCAACGGCATCATCGACTGGGATGACGTCTCCAAGGCCTCCGCCAACGGCGGCCTGATAGGCCCCAGGCCCTGGTAGCAGCAGGACGGCCTCGGGAGACCGCTGCCTCCCGGGGCCGTTAACGCTTCTTCACACAGGCGCAACGCCACCGTCAGCCGGGCCGAGCAGTCTGCCTCCCGCCTCACTGGAGCGCGAAGGTGCTCCCGACCCGAAAGAGAGATGGACATGGCGTTGGCGACGATGATGTGGGCCCCGGCCCGCGAACCCGTGGTGTTCGGATACGCACTGGAGACCCTGCTGACCTCGGCGACGCCCCTGTTGCCGTTCACGGTCAAGGCCTTGGAACGGCAGGGGCTCTTCGCGGGGGTCCCACTCCACACGGCCTATCCCTCCGCGGTGTGGCCCGCGGTCATCCGGCTGCTGGCCGGCGCCACCCATCCCCACCTGGAGCGCGAGGAGGCGGAGTATGAGCTGGGCCGCCGCTTCGCCGAGCGCTTCATCCAGGCGCGCATGGGCACGGTGCTCCAGGGCTTCGCGCAGGTCGTCGGCATGGAGCAGATGCTGCTGCGCCTGTCGCGCACCCTGCGCTCCACCAACAACTTCCTCGACGTCGCGCTGAAGCCGCATGGCGACGACGGCGGATGGGAGCTTCGGCTGCATCCCGTTCGGGAGTTCGAGCGCCACCCGCGCCGTCACGCGGACCCGCCCCACTTCGCGCGAGGACTGCTCACCTACGCCTTCCAGCACGCCGGAGCGCCCACCGCCCGGCTGACCCTCGCCGACCACGACGAGGGCCAAGCCATCACCACGTTCCACGTCGGCCTCTAGTCACGGGCCCCCGCGGCGGCGAATCACCAAGGGCAGCGCTCCGGTTGCAGTTCGCAGTCCCAGCACATTCCGTCGATGCACTGCGTGCTGCCAGGACACCAGTCGTCCGGATGGCGGCACGCGAGGCCCTGCGTCGTTTCGCCCAGGGTCTCCTCGGGCGTCGCCTCGGGGGCGCCCCCACAGCTCGCCAGCGTCAGCACGGCCATCAGGCCCAACAATCCCTTCTGGATTCCACGCATGGACTGCTCCTTGTCCGGGGTTGGTGCGGCTTGCTCACTATACGAGTTTGAGGGCCTTGATTGGGGAGCGGCCGGAAAAGGGGCCGAGTGAGGCGGGAGGGCCGTATCCTTTGGGGGGCCTCTTGCGTTTCCCGGCATATGACCGACCCCATTCCAGGACTCACCGAGTCCGTCCGCGGTTCGTGGCGAGGGTTCCTCGACGTCTACGAGCCGCTGCGCCCGGAGCTGTACCGCTATTGCCGCCACCTCACGGGGTCCCCGTGGGATGCGGAGGACCTCGCCCAGGAGGCCATGGCGCGTGCGTTCGCCACGTTGGCGAGGCTCATCGAGCCGCCGCCCAATCCTCGGGCGTGGCTGTTCCGGGTGGCGTCGAACCTCTGGGTCGACCAGTTGCGGCGCAGGCGCGACGTTTCGGGCGCTCCGTTGGAATCCGCCGTGTCCGCGGAGGCCCGAGCGCCTCGCGAGGCGATGGGGACGTTGGTCCTCCTGCTCGCGCCCCAGGAGCGCGCGGCGGTGGTGCTCAAGGACGTCTTCGATTTGACGCTCGAGGAGATTGCCGAGGCGCTGTCGACCACCGTGGGGGCCATCAAGGCGGCGCTGCATCGCGGGCGGACGAAGTTGGTCGATACCCCTGAAACGAAGGAGGGGCTGATGGTGGCGCCCGGCAAGCTCGACGCGTTCTGCGAGGCGTTCAACGCGAGGGACATCGACCGGCTCGCGTCGATGCTCCTGGATACCGCCACCATCGAAGTGGTCAGCGCGTCCACGGGATACGGCCGCGAGGTTGCGCGGAAGCGAGTGCTCCCTGGGATGATGTTCGGCAGCCGCGTGCTGGCCGACCTCACCGTCGCCTGCGGAGTCGAGCTGCGCTACCGACATGGAGCGCTCCCCACCCTGCCCCGCGCGGAGGTCCGCATCCACCGTGGCGAGCCCGTGTTGCTCTCCTGGTATGCCCACGAGGACGGAGAAGCGGTGCGCGCCGTCACGCGGCTCACGTTCGACGACAGTGGCCTGGTGTCGCATCTGCACAACTACTTCTACACCCCGGAGGTCATCGCCGAGGTGTGTCAGGAGTTGGGAGTGCCGTTCCGAGTCAACGGCTACTTCAACTCCGTGGCCTGTGGGTCGAGTGGGCGCTGTCCCGACCCGAGCCCGGCGAGCTGAGCTGGAGTCCACGGGCGGCGGGAATCGGGTCCGATCCTCTAGCACCGCGGGGAGCACGCGGGTCCGCGCCCACTCCGGCACACCTCCCGCCGGAGCGTCTGACCAGGATGGCACCTGTCACCGTGCTACAAATTCGCGGGTTCCGGTGATGTCGGCCCCCCCAGGCATCATCCCGCCAAGCCTGGCGTCCACTGACTCTCAAGCCCGGCGTCACCCCTACTGAGTTCCCAAACACCCATGCCGATGACTCGCGTGACTTCACGGCCGCTGAGAGCCCTGCTCGCCGCTCTGTTCCTTGCTTTCTCCGCGTGCGGAGACAACGACTCTCCCTCCAGAGAGGACGCCGGTCTCTCTCTCCCGGATGCGTCCAGTCCGGACAGCGGCACGCCCGACAGCGGTGGCGATGCAGGCACGCCTGACAGCGGGGGCGATGCGGGCACGCCCGACAGCGGTGGCGATGCAGGCACGCCCGACAGCGGTGGCGATGCGGGCGCGCCCGACTCCGGAGAGGATTCGGGCACGCCCTCGGATGGGGGCCCGGGTCCCCAGCCTGAACCCGACGCCGGTCCTGTCGACGCGGGAAGCCCCAGCCCCATCTGCGGCGATGGCACGCGCGAGCAGCCGGAAGCCTGTGATGACGGCAACACGACGAGCAACGACGGCTGCAATTCGAGCTGCGTCGTGGAGCCCGGGTGGAACTGCCCGACGAACGGGCGTGCCTGCCAGGCCGCGGGGTGTGGCGACAACATCATCGCAGGCGAAGAGGAGTGCGAGGACGGCAACAGCGTCGTGGGAGATGGCTGCAACAGCTCCTGCCGCCTGGAGCAGGGGTACAAGTGCCCGGTCATCGGCCAGCCTTGCAGCCGCACCACCTGCGGCGACCTGGTCGTCGAGGGCACCGAGCAGTGCGACGACGGCAACACGGACACGGGTGACGGGTGCTCGCCGCTGTGCATGAAGGAGCCTCGCTGCACCGACGGCGTCTGTGTGGCCACGTGCGGTGACGGAGTGATGCTGCCCGGCAGCACCGCCGAGCAGTGCGACGATGGCAACACGCGCGCTCATGACGGCTGCTCGCCGACGTGCAACCTGGAGCCGGGCTTCACCTGCCGGGTCATCGACCAGGAGCCGCCCCAATCGGTGAGGCTCCCCATCGTCTACCGCGACTTCCGCGGCTATGACCTGTCGGAAGGGCACATTGACTTCCAGAACAAGAACGGCGGCCTGGAGCTGGGAATCGTGAAGAACCTCCTGAATGCGTCAGGCAAGCCCGACTACGCGAAGGAGGGCATGCCCTCCGCCACGACCCACGGCGCCACGGCCTTCGCCCAGTGGTTCGTCGACACGGACCTCGTGAACAGGCCGGTGGTCGCGGAGCTGATACTCCAGCGGCATCCGAACGGCTCGTACCTCTACGACGCGCCGAGGTTCTTCCCGCTGGACAACCTGGGCTGGGTGGCCGCCGGGCTCGAACCGTCGCGCAACGACTCCGGCTCGCCCGTCCGGCCGCGGAACTTCAGCTTCACCAGCGAGACGCGCTACTGGTTCGAGTACAAGGGCACCGAGGTCCTCAACTTCCGGGGCGACGACGACGTCTGGGTGTTCGTCAATCGCATCCTGGCGGTCGACCTGGGCGGGGTCCACGAGCCCGAGGAGCGCACCCTCCCCCTGTCGCAGCACGCCGCGAGGCTCGGACTCAGGCCGGGCGGAATCTACGAGGTCGCGGTGTTCCAGGCCGAGCGCTACACCACCGGGTCCTCATACCGGATCACCCTCAGCAACTTCGCCACTCGCCGTACCGAGTGCATCAGCCATTGCGGCAACGGCCTCGTCGACCTGGGCGAGCAGTGCGATGACGGCGTGAATGACGGCGGCTATGGCCAATGCGCGCCCGGCTGCGTGCTGGGGCCTCGCTGCGGTGACGGCTTCCTCCAGGCTGAGTCGGGCGAGGAGTGCGATGACGGCAACAACCAGAACCGGGACGGCTGCAGCGCCACCTGCAAGGTGGAGCTTCGCTGAAGAGTGAAAGCCACCGGCTCCGGGGCCCTCGTGCTCCGGAGCCGGGCGTGCCTCACGCGCGAATGCGCCGGTACATCAGGTCCGTGCGCAGCGCATACTTCAGGCCCGCCGTGACCAACGCCCCCTCGTGGTACACGTGGTGGTTGAAGAGCAGCGCGGCGCCCATGCGCGGCGTCACGGAGCGCTCCAGGTAGAGGAAGTTCGTCGCGCCTCCGTTCGTGCAGTCGTTCAGGTACACCATGAAGGTGAGCAGGCTTCGCTCGTCCCGGTGCCGCACGAAGGCCCCGTCGAAGTGCGGGGCGAAGTACTGCCCCGCCTCGTAGCGGTAGCAGCGCAGCCGCTCGTTCGTCCCGCACAGCTCCCACCCGCGCTCCAGCCGGGGCGGGACGTGGGGCTTGATTCGCTGGAACAGCAGGTCCGCCAGCTCGTAGTCGTCGAACATCACCCGGGTGTTGTTCCGGATGTCGGGCCGCATCACGAAGCCAGCGGCGGTGGTGATGGGCGCCGCCGTCGGCCCGGCCTCCTCGATTCGCGCCACCAGCGCCCGGCACTCCTCGGCGTTGAGCAGGTCATCGACGGTCATGACCAGCGGATTGCGCTCATCCAGCGCTTCATCGGGGTCCGGAAGCAGGGGCGTCATGGACGTGGATGTGATTCCAGGCGACATGAAATGTAAACGTGCCTTCGCCTCCTACCTCCCACGGGTGTCATCGAGTTCTGGCCTCCTGAAATGGGAGGCGGCGGGAATGAGCGCTCTTCGAGCAGGTGACACTCCCGTACATCACCGGTGTTCGATGTGGAGCCACACGCCCCGGAGATATCCCCATGGTGCCCATGCGCCTCATCGCGCGGCTCGCCAGTGCATTCGCGATTGGCGGACTGACGCAGTGTACCCCCTCGACCCCAGGCGAGGACGAAGCCACCGCGACCGAAGTGACGGCGACAACCGACGCCCAGTCCCTCCACCACAGCCCCACCGGCAAGGCGCTCTTCAGCCAGGCGTTCCCCAACACAAACGGACGCTCTTGCGCCACCTGCCACGTCCTCGAAGACAGCACCGCGCTCCGGCCCGAGCATGTCCAGGCCCGGTTCGCCTCCAATCCCAATGATGTGCTGTTCAACCGCATCGACGCGGATGACCCTGGCGCGGCGGTACCCACGTACGAGCACCTGAAGAAAGGGCTCGTGCGCGTCGTAATCCCCCTGCCCGCCAACATGGATGTCATTGACACCCAGGGCCAGGTCATCACCTCACCCGACCGGAAGATTGCCGTCTGGCGCGGCGTGCCGAGTATCCAGGACGTCGCCCTCACGGGCCCCCTCTTCCAGCTCGATGGCCGGGAGTCGAACCTCGAGGACCAGGCCCAATCCGCCATCACCAGTCACAGCGAGGGAGGCCCCGTGCCCCGCGCGCAGCTGCGCCAGGTGGCGGAGTTCCAGCGCCGTGAGTTCACCTCGGCCCGCGCGAGTTTTGTCGCGGGCCTGATGGAGCACGGGGTGCCCGCCGCCCAGATTCCCATCCCCGAGGACTTCATGTGGCTCACGCCCCCGGAGAAGAGAGGGCGAGAAGTCTTCAGAGTCGGCTGCGAGCCTTGTCACGGCGGCCCGACGCTGAGCCGGATTTCCGCGCCCGCCATGCGCGAGAACGCGGCGCAGTTCCCGGTGACGAAACCCGACGGCAACGTCGTGTTCACCTTCGTCCCCGGAGTGGGCCCCCGGCCCGTGCAAGGCCAGCGCTCGACGCCCGACATCCTGAACGTCGGCTTCGGCGCCTTCTCGTACCTGGGACAGATTGGCCAGTTCCCCGTGCTGTACAACACCACCGTCTCACTGCCGCGCTACCGGTTCCGCTTCTACACGGACGGCACGCGCCAGCATCCCGTGACGGACCTTCCACCCATCCCCGTGACAGCCAGCGGCCAGCCCTATGACCCGGTGCCGGCCGTCGACGAGAACGGAGCGCCCATCCTCGGCCCCAACCTCTTGCCGCAATGGTTCACCACCGACCCGGGCCGAGCCCTCATCACCGGAGACCCGCTGGACTTCGAGGCCTTCGACATCCCCACGCTCCGAGGCATCGCGCGGACGGCGCCGTACTACCACGACAACAGCATGGCGACCCTGAAGGACGTCGTCGATGTCTACAGCCAGTTCGTCCTCCCCGTCACCGCGCCGCTGAACCTGCCACCCGTCCACCCGCCCGAGACTCCCAACGGACTCCCCGAGTCGTTCAGCCCCGCGCAGAAGCAGGACCTGCTCAAGTTCCTGAACCGGCTGTGACGGACGTGAGTGTCCCCTGGGCCACGAGCATCCCAAGGCCGCGAGCCCAGCCCCCCCCACCACGCAACGCCCTGCACCCAGAACGGCGTCCGTGAGCAACCCAGGTCAACAGGTCCGCTGCCGCGTTTCGTGCGGCGGCGGACCTGTCCACGTCGCGGGGGCTCTCGTTGAAAAGCCACTCCGCCGACACAGCCGGACACCTCCAGGTCACACGTCACGCCAGGTCAGGCCCGCTCGCTGTCGAGCATGCGCATCTGATCGGCGCCATACCGCTCGCCCGAGAACGTCACCAAGGACTCGAGGGCCGTCACATCTTCACGAGACAGGGGACGTGACAGCGCGCTGAGCGCGTCCTCCAGTTGGGCGACGCGTCGGGCGCCGATGACGGGGACGAAGCCCGGCTGACGCGCGAGCACCCAGGCGATGGCGAGCTGGGCGGGGGACATGTCGCGCTCCCGGGCGAAGCGGTGCAGCGCCTGCACCGAAGCCTCGTTCGTCTCGCGATTCTCGCCGCTGAAGCGCGGCAGCCACGTGCGGAAATCTCCCGAGGCCGCGGGCTTGCTCCCGGTGAGCAGACCGCGTGAGAGGACGCCGTAGAGCGTGGCGCTGACGCCGAGCTCTCGCAGCGCGGGGAAGAGGCTCGCCTCCGGCCCCCGGCTGGCAAGGGAGTACTCGAGCTGCACGTCGACGATGGGATGGATGCGCTGGGCGCGCCGCACCGTCTCCACGCCGACCTCCGACAGGCCGATGTGCCGCACGTAGCCCGCCTTCACCAGTTCGGCGATGGCGCCAATGGTGTCCTCGATGGGGACGTTCGGGTCCAACCGCGCGGGCCGGTAGATGTCGATGACATCGACGCCCAGCCGCTTGAGCGAATAGGCGGCGAAGTTCTTCACGGCCGCGGGGCGCAGGTCCATGCCTCCCCATGCACCATCCGGGCCCCGCATCGCGCCGAACTTGACGGAGAGCTGGACGCTCTCGCGGCGCCCAGCGATGGCTCGGCCCACGAGCATCTCGTTGTGGCCCATGCCGTAGAAGTCGCCCGTGTCGAGCAGCGTCACGCCACGTTCCATCGCCGCGTGAATCGTGCGGAGGCTCTCCGCCTCGTCCGTGGCCCCATACATCCCGGACATGCCCATGCAACCCAACCCGAGCCGGAAGACCTCCGGTCCCGTGCTCCCCAGCTTCACCCTGTTCGTCGTGTCCATGTGCGTCTCCTGGTCCGTCGCGCCATGGGAAATGTCATGCATCGCCATTCTTGAATCCAATCAATAGGATGCATTCCTCACATGAACGCCCTCTATGAGAAGTCGCTCGACCTGAACCTGCTGAGAGTCTTCGTCGTGGTCGCGGAGGCGGGCAGCGTCACGGCCGCGGCCGCCCGGCTGTACCTCACCCAGCCGGCGGTGAGCGCGGCGCTCCGGCGGTTGACCTCAGCCGTGGGGGCGCCCCTGTTCGTTCGCAGCGGGAGGGGGCTCGAGTTGAGTGCGAGGGGGCGACGGCTGCTCGCCACGGCGCGGCCCCATCTGGAGGCGCTGGTCGAGGCGGCGCTGGCCCCTGGGACGTTCGACCCTCGCACGAGCGAGCGCACCGTGCGCCTGGGGCTTTCCGACGCGAGCGAGTCCTGGCTGTTGCCCCGGCTGCTGGAGGTCCTCGCGCGCGAGGCGCCGAGGATGCGGCTCGTGGTGCTACCCGCGCAGTTCAGGAACGTAGGGGCGCTCTTGAGCACGTCCGCCGTGGACGTGGCCATGACGGTGGCGGACGAGCTGCCGCCGAACATCCGAAGGCTCCCGCTCTTCCACGAAGGCTTCGTCTGCCTCTTTGACCCGCGCCACGCGCGGCCCGGCAAGCGCTTCACGCTCGAGCGCTACCTGGAGCACGAGCACGTCATCGTCTCATACAACGGCGACCTGCGCGGCGTGGTGGAGGACATCCTGGGGCACCAGCGCAAGGTCCGAGTCTCCGTCCCATCGTTCCAGGGGGTGGGAGCGCTGGTGGAGGGGAGCGCGCTCTTGGCCACGGTGCCAGGGATGGTGGCGCGGCACGTGGTGGCGCTCCGCCCGGCGCTGCGGACCGTGAAGACACCCTTCGTCCTGGAGGGCTCGCCCCTGGAGCTGTTCTGGCGCGTCACGTCCGAGGACGACGAAGCCCTGCGCTTCGTGAGGGAGCACATCGCCCGGATTGCCCGGAGCCTCGGGCCCGCGTCCTGAGCCACGGACGCCCTCGTCCCCCACGACGGCTTCAGGGTTGCCATTGACGCCTCGGTTACAGAAGATGGCGGGAGCCCGGTCGCACTCCGCTCGCACACTGTCCACGGCGCAGGAGGAATGCCATGCAGGCGTTGAAGGGATTGCTGTTCGTGTTCGCCGTCGGCTTCGCGGCGGGGTGCGGGAGTCCATCCGCCGGGTTCATCGAGGACGCCGAGGAACCCACTTCCTCGGCACAGGAGCTCTCGGAGTGTACGGCATCCTGCGCGACGGGCTCGGTCAGCTGTCCGGCGGGGACGGCGAACTGCTCGGCGGCACAGGGCCAGGGGGTGACGTGTGATGGCACGTTCTACGCCTGCCCGACGTGCACCTCCACCAGCCAGTGTGAGCAGAGAGACACCAAGATGTGCTCGGTCCCTGGTTACGAGCTCAAGTGCTGTTGGTCCAACGGCCAGGAGGGAGTCTGCAGGTGTGGTCTCGGGAGATGGGATTGCCTCTGAGTCTGCCTCGCTCAGCGCCGTCCTCCACCGCCCACTTCGAATAGGGGGACAGGGGCTGCCGCCAGCGGACCGACGCAGTGCGGACCCGGTCGCCCGTCCGATGACGGAGGGGCACCACTGAGCGGCGGCGACGAAAAAACGCGGGCCGCCGTATCCTTCGGACCGCCTTCTGCGTTTTCGCGGCATGAACTCGAATCTTGCCGCGCCCCTCCTCGCGGGAGTCCTGATGACTGTCTTCGCCACCGGTTGTGCCGCCTCGGCGGCCCAGACTCCCGCGGGGGCTATGTCCTCCCCTGGCGCCTATGCCCAGGTCCATGGGCTCAACATGTACTACGAGGCGCACGGTCCGACCGAAGGCCGGCCGCTGGTCCTCCTGCACGGCGGAGGGTCGACGATTCGCACCTCCTTCGGGAAGCTGCTCCCGCTGCTGGCCCGGAACCGGCGCGTCATCGGCGTCGAGCAGCAGGCCCATGGACATACAGCCGACATCGACCGCCCGCTGTCCTTCGAGCAGATGGCGGACGACACGGCGGCCCTGCTCCAACAACTCCACATCCAGGACGCCGACATCCTCGGCTTCAGCAATGGCGGAGTCGTCGCCATGCAGGTGGCCATGCGGCACCCTCAGCTCGTCCACTCGCTCATCCTGGCGTCGACCCACACCACGCGGGACGGCTGCTACGCGTACATGTGGGAGGGATTCCCGCGCGCGACACTGGACGTCATGCCAGCGGTGCTTCGCGACAGCTACCTCCAGGCGGCCCCGAACCCGGAGGGACTCCAGTCCCTGTTCCGCAAGACGGTCACCATGATGATGGGCTTCAAGGACCTGGACGCGGCCGCGCTCCGCAAGGTCACCGTGCCCACGTTGATCATGACCGCCGACGGAGACGTCATCCGGCCCGAGCACTCGGTCGAGATGATGCGCCTCTTCCCTCACGCGCAGCTCGCGATTTTTCCGGGCGCGGTGCACGGCTCGTACATGGGCGCGGCCGAGTCCGCGGGACACAAGCCCACAAGCCAGGTGCCCACGCTCACCGCGGTCATGATTGATGAGTTCCTGAACGAAAACAGGTAGCTGGAGCGAAGGCGCCTCGCGGGTCGATGCGAGGAATGAATCGACCCGCGCGGGCGTGCCCCACCTTCACGAACGCTCGCGCCAGATTAGGCTGGGGCCATGCTTCCTCCCCATGAGTACGCCCGTGCCGCGCTGAGCGCGGAGCTGCATGTGCAGGTCGCGGTGGACCGGGTCGAGCTTCCCCTCACCACGCCAGGCGACGCCGTGGTGACAGGCCGCATCGTCCAGCTGTTCCGAGGCGCCCCCTCGCTGCTCAGCCACCCGGTCTCCTTCACGGTCGATGTCTGCCGGGATGACGATGACGTCGAACCCGGCGGGGTCTTCTGGACGGACCCCGAGAAGTTGGAGCGGGCCGCCGTGGTCGAGGTCTTCCTCAACTCCCGCGAGGGTGAGTTCCGGAACGCCTCGTATGAAGTGAGCCTGCTCGATGCGCCGACGGACAGCCCTACGATGGCGTACACCGAGGAGATGGCCGTGAACCCCTACCCCGGCCCGACAGCGGAGACCTACGACCCCGACCGGTATCAGCGCCGCATGAGGGCCTACGCCATCGCGAGCATCGTCGGCCTCGTGGTGCTCTGCTGGGCGCTGGTGCGGTGGTCGTCGTAACCGGTTCCACCCCGAGGCTACCTCATCACCAAGCAGGGCTTGAGTGTCTGTGAAGACGCTCTCGGTTTTCTGGTGGAAGCCCGGCGTATATCCCTGGCGGCGTGGGCCCCTCGAGCGGGCCCGAGAGGAGCCACGCCATGGAAGCGCTGACCGCCGTGAAGGTGCTGTTGATTGTCACCAGCCACTCACAGTTTGGAGACACCGGAGAGAAGACCGGCTTCTGGTTGGAGGAGCTCGCCGCGCCCTACGAGCAGTTCGTCCAGGCGGGAGCGCAGGTGGACATCGCCTCGCCCCAGGGAGGCACCGCGCCCGTGGACCCTCGCAGCGAGAAGGAGTCCTCCGCGGCCACGAAGGCCTTCCTGTCCGATGCCCAGGCGAAGCGGAAGCTCGCCCATACGCTCGTGCTCGGACAGGTGAAGGACACCTACGATGCATACTTCGTCGTGGGAGGTCACGGGGTGATGTGGGACCTGGCGACGCATGCGCCCACGCATCAGCTCCTCACCTCCGGATACGCGCGAGGCGCGGTGGTGGCGGCGGTCTGCCACGGACCCGCGGCGCTCGTGGGCGTGAAGGGGCCGGATGGAAAGCCCCTGGTGAACGGCAAGCGCGTGGCGGCCTTCAGCAACGCGGAGGAGAAGGCGGCGAAGTTCGACGCCATCGTCCCGTTCGCGCTGGAGACGCGCCTGCGCGAGCTGGGCGCCCGCTACGAGTCCGGCCCCTTGTGGGGCAGCTTCACCGTGCGCGACGGGCGCCTCGTCACCGGGCAGAACCCGGCCTCCTCCGCCGACACCGCGCGCGAGGTGCTCCGCGTGCTCCGCGAGAAGAAGTAGCCCCCGGGCGGCTACCGCGCTTCGCGCAGCCCCGGTGGACAGGAGAAGGAGGCCGGCACGGACCACAGCTGCTCCAGTCCGGTCTCGTCGGTGGCGGGGAAGAACACACGTCCCCCCGCGCGAACGAAGGGGTCCGGCCCGAGCCCTTGCACCACCGGGACGGCGACACTCGCCAACTGGCCGGTGGTGGCGGCAGTGCCTCGGGTGAACCAGGGGTAGAGCGGCTCATTCCTGCGCGAGCCGAGGAAGAGGACGGTCCCCGTGCCGGTGGCGAACACGGGGGAGTAGGAGGTGTCATCGCGTTGCAGCGAGCGGAAGAGCTCGCGGGTGCCCCAGGCCGTTCCATTCGTCATCCACAGCCGCACGTCGACCGGCCTGGGCCCGTCCCCTTCGACCGCCACCGCGAAGTAGAGGGTCTCCCCGGAGAACACCGCTCGCTGGACCCAGAGGAGCTGCTGCGTGTTGTCGTGAGGCAGCGTGGTCACCAGCGTCCGTCCCCCGCCACTCAACAGGAGGCTGTAGAGCCGCGACTCCTGGACCACGTAGACCTTCGAGCCCAGTCCCCCGAGGAGCCGGACCTCCTCCCCGAACGTGTCCAGCCGGAGTGTTCCCCCCGCCGTGCCATCCGTCCTCCACACCTCCTGATTCGAGCCATCCTGCAGGATGAACACGCCCAGGTCCCCTGCCTGGCCCACCTGCGCGATGTGCACCTCCCCTGAGTCCAGCTTCTTGAAGGCCCCCGTCCCCATGCGCGAACCGTCGGTGCGCCAGAGGGTCGTGACCCCACCTTGGACCCTGAAGAAGAGCAGGACGTCGCCCACCCGCAAGGTCGCGTTGAAGTCGAGGTCGAGGACACCGGTGAGGTCCGACAGCAGCATCGTGCCCGCGCGCGTCCCATCCGAACTCCATACCTCCGTGGTCCTCGATGGCGTCCGGTGAAAGAAGACCACCCGGTTGCCATGGAGGGCGGTGACGGCGCGCAGCGCGGGGCCCGAGATGTCTGGCGTGAAGGCCCTGATGAACCGGGTTCCCCGCGCGCTGCCATCGCTCGCCCAAAGCTCCACCATGCCCGAGACCCGGTCGAAGAGCTGGAAGAAGAGCTGGGAGCCCACCGCCACCGGAGTGCCCGTCGCGTAGACCCCATCTGGAAACACACGCACGGGGACTGTGCCGGCCTCCGTGCCATCACTGCGCCACAGCACGGCGCCGCCGGGCCCCACGGGGGTGACAGTGAAGAAGAGCGTCCCCTGGACGTCGGTGAGGCCCTCCACGCGCCCCAGGGGAGCCAGGCCCGGGAGATTGACGATTCGGGTCCTCGACGCCACGCCAGGCGGACAGGCTTGTGCGTTCACCTCCTGGGACGTCTCGTCTGGAAAGCCGCCACAGCCCGCCGCCAGCACCCATGAAACCCAGGCGCCCCAACTCCTCACTCGCATGTCCGCTCCCCCGGCTCGGGAGGAAGGTAGGGGGCAAGGAATTGTCACTCAAGCAGTCCCCAGAGGGAGGTGGGAGTGTTTCAGCGCTCCGCCCCCACTTCCGGGGTGTCAGGTCCCCGGAACAGACCCATCCCGGACAGGCGAGGAGCCCGCCGCGCACTGCCGCTGGTAGTCAGCCAGTGTGCGCGAGAAGCGCTCCCGCTCCTCGCGAGGCCACGCCTCGGGAAGCTTCGTGAGGGCCTGCTGCTGCTCCTGGATGGCTTCCTGGCAGCGGTTCTGGTGGAACGCCACCCGGGCCGAGGTCTCCAGCGCATAGGAGTTGTCAGGGGCCTTGCGGCGTCCCAGGAGCGCGAGCGGCGCTGCTTCCTCATAGCGCCCGGCATCGGCATACAGCCAGGCCAGCTCAGTCGCGCTCCACCAGTACTTCGGCGCGAGAAAGTTCACCTCGCGCAATGCCTGTTCGTAGCCAGGGTCCTTGGGGTTGTCCCTGGCCAGCACACGCGCCACGTGCAGCCACGCGCGGTGACTCCTGGGAAACGTCTTGGCCCGAATCCACCCCCAGGCCAGCTCCTCCTGCGGCGTGAGGTTCATGGTCGCGGGATGGGTGCTGACCTGCATGCCATATCGAATCTCGATGGGATGCCCCGCCAGGGTCGCCGGATGGAACCGCATGCTCGCCAGCGACCTCACCACGATTCCAGTGAGCGCCGGGCTCGCGGATTCCACGACCTTGATGTCCCGAGGGCGGCCATCCGTTCCAAGGGTGCTATCCGCGATGACGATGGCCACGGTCCGCTTCTCATTGACCTCATCGGGAAACGTGGCAGGCACCATCGCATAGCGGATGGGAGGACTGAACTTCTCGCGCAGATAGTCACACGCCTCGGTCAGCCCCCCCGGGTCACACGCGGCCGTGAGGTCCCCATGGGCTTGCGCGACCTGCTCCTGGGTCGCCTCCCCCGCCAGGACCCGCACGGCCTCGGCAAAGACAGCAGGGGCCTCCTCGGGCGTCACGACACTGACGGGCTCATCGTCGCGAACCGAGGTGGGCTCGCCGCTATAGACCTGCGGCGCGTCGGGCCTACCGCTCCGGTGATGCGACAGCGCATAGGACAGGTGTCCATGATGGGCCGGAAGGGTCGGAACCCAGGCGGCGTATCGGCACGCGGAAAGCCCAAGAAACAGGGTACACAGGAGGACTGGAGAAGGTCGCATCGCGTGCCACCCTAACGCGTCCCCGTCCGCGCTTGAAGCGAGGCCCAAGACCTGGCTTCGTCCTCGTCCCTCTCTCAATGACAAGCGGTCTCGGCCTGGGCGATGCGCACCGCGGATGGGAAAACAGACTTCCCATCACCACACTCAGACAGCGACAATGGCAATCGCCGCTCAGTCCAACCCGCCGTAGGAGGTATTCCGCGTGCGCCTTCGCATGTTCGTGGTTGCATGTGTGTCCA
Source organism: Myxococcus stipitatus (assembly GCF_037414475.1). The sequence continues at coordinate 1,358,437 of NZ_CP147913.1, forward strand.
TCATCGGTATTGCGTGTGGTGGACCCGCGTCATCAGAAGACCTTGAGGGCTCCAATTCATCTCAGTCAAACACCTCCGAACTCGCTGGAATTTGTGAGACGCTTCAGGGGACGGCGTGTACGCCGGGGCGCAACACCCTTTGCACCTATCAAGCTGGCGGCACGGGCGTCTGTGTCTGCCCGGCGGCTCCCAACAATACGTGGGAGTGCTAGCGACGGTGTCCCGGAGGCGGCCCCCCCAGGCACTGTCACCTGACATGACTTGACCCCGGGCCACCACTCCCTCGCATGGGTCCCCGAGGAGGCCGCTGAGAAGCGGCGGGCCTGACGGTTGCCCGGCCCCCTTCAAGAAGGGCCGGGCAACCCAGGCCACTGGTCGTTCACCCGCGAAAACAAGGGGACGACGCAGCCCGGAGTCCGGAGCCAGGAGTAAGGTCCATGGCACTTCGCCGAGGCCGCATGCGCCGCCTGCTCTATCTCTCCCTCTTCCTCTCCACTCTCGCCCACGCCCAGCCGCGCGACTTCGCCGCGCCCGCCTCCACCACCGCCGAGGAGCTGGACCGCGCCATCCCCACGCTCGCGCGCGAAGTGCTGGCCGTGTACCCGGAGCAGGACACCGACACGCGGCTGGGCCACCTGTTCCGGCTCCAGCTCGTGACAGGAGACTTCAGCGGCGCGCTCACCTCCCTCCGCGCCCTGCGGCCCCTGCGCGAGGCCCATTCGCCCGTGAAGGGCACCACCTTTCTCCAGTACGAGGTCCACGCGAAGGCCCGGCTCGCGCAGGCCGCACACGGGACACCCTACGCGGAGGCCTTGCGCGCGGCGTTCCAGGAGTCCTTCGGCGCCCTCGATGACCTGACGGCCCTCCAAGCCGCGGGCATGTTCCGCTACGACCTGGAACGAGCACGCGTGGACCTGGAGACCGCCGCCGAGGACGCGCGGAAGTCCGGCCGAATCCCCCTCCCCCAGGCCCTGGAGCTGGTGCGCCGCTACCAGGCACACCGCGCCTATCAAGCCCTGCTCCCGGAATCGGATGCGCTGTGGGCCGAGGACGAGCACCGCCGCTACGTCATCGAACAGGACGTGCTGGTGCCCACACCCGACGGCGCCTCCGTGTCCGTCATCGTGGTGCGCCCGCGCAAGGCCACCGGCCGCCTGCCCACCGCGATGAGCTTCACCATCTACGCCAACGCGTTCAACCGGACCGAGGCCATGCGCTCGGCGGCCCACGGCTACGCGGGGGTGACGGCGAACGCTCGTGGCAAGCGCAACAGCCCCCAGGCGCCCGTGCCGTTCGAGCACGACGGAGACGACGCCATCGCCGTCATCGACTGGGTGAGCCGCCAGCCGTGGAGCGATGGACAGGTCGGCATGTTCGGCGGCAGCTACGAGGGCTTCACCCAGTGGTCCGCGGCGAAGCGCGGACACCCGGCGCTCAAGACCCTCATGCCGTCGGTCCCCGTCGCCCCGGGCATCGACGTACCCATGCAGGGCAACGTCTTCCAGAACTTCTTCTACAAGTGGCCCCGCTACGTCACGCTCGACAAGGGACTGGCGGACGCGGACTACTTCGATGGCGCGCGCTGGGATGCACTCGACGAGCGCTGGTTCACGAGCGGAGAGCCCTACCGCGCCCTGGAGCGGCTGGACGGCCGCCCCAATCCCTTCTTCCAGCGCTGGCTGAAGCACCCGACCTACGACGCGTACTGGCGGAAGATGATTCCCTACCGCGAGGAGTTCGCACGCGTCCGCATCCCCGTCCTCACCACCACGGGCTACTACGACGGCTGCTCCTTGAGCGCGATGTACTACCTCACCGAGCACCTGAAGTACGCGAAGGACGCCAACCACACCTTCGTCATCGGGCCGTATGACCACATCGGCGCGCAGCACGCCTCCAGCGATGAACTGCGCGGCTATCGCATCGACCCCGTGGCCCGGCTCGACGTGGAGGCCCTGCGCTACCAGTGGCTGGACCATGTCCTCCGCGGTGGCCCCCGCCCCGCGCTGCTCAAGGACCGAATCAACTATCAGGTCATGGGGGCGAACACGTGGAAGCACGCCCGGGACTTGAACGGCGTGAGCAACGACACGCTCACGCTGTACCTGACTCCCGCACCTACGGGAGACGCCCACGCATTGACCACCCAGCCTCCCGCCCCCGGCACGGTCCTGCGCCAGCGCGTGGACCTCAAGGACCGCTCGGCGGGACGACACTACGAGCCCGAGAACATCCTCGGCACCACGGTGGACACACGCAACGGCTTCGCCTTCACCAACGAGCCGCTCACCGAGCCCCTGGAGTTGAACGGCCTGTTCTCCGGGCGGCTCGACTTCATCACCAACAAGAAGGACTTCGACTTCAGCGTGGTGCTCTACGAGCGCACGGCGAAGGGGGAATACTTCTACCTGTCCTATCTGCTGGCCCGGGCCAGCCACGTGGGAGACCGCACCCGGCGGCGGCTGCTCACACCCGGCAAGCGCCAGAGCCTGGCGTTCCAGAGTGGCAGGATGACCAGCCGGCGGCTCGAGACAGGCAGCCAGCTCGTGGTCGTCCTGGGCATCAACAAGCACGCCCAATCCCAGCTCAACCACGGCACCGGCAAGGACGTCAGCGATGAGTCCCTCACCGACGCGAAAGTCCCCCTCGATATCTCCTGGCTCGGCGGCAGCCGGGTGGACCTCCCCGTGTGGAAAAAGCCGCTGCCAGCAGCCTCCTCGGTCTCCGTCCCAGCGAAGTGAGGGCGGTCCAACGTTGACAACCTCGGTGTGGCACCCGGGCTTACACCGCACCAAATCGCCGTGGCGATGGCGCGAGCGTCGAGTTCGCTTGCCGTGTCCAAGGTGATTGGGTCTGCTCGCCGCCGCTCGGAATCACTCCATCCACGAGAGAGTCAGTCCTATGTCGAACAAGGCCATCGGCGCGCTCGCCAAAGAAGTGGGAGACGATTGGAAGGAGCACGCGTACTACGAAGACGTCGAGCGCTTCATGCCCGACGCTTGGAAGAACCTCATCCTTCCCGTCATCGGTGGGTGTGACTTCACCACCACCGTCGACCTCGCCGCAGGCCACGGCCGGAACACGGAGTTCCTGCTTCCGCTCGCACGGACGCTCCACATCGTGGACATCAACAAGGAGAACATCGAGTTCTGTCGCCGCCGCTTCAAGGGGCGGGACTCCAAGATTCGCTACGTCGTCAACGACGGCTCCTCGCTCTCCGCGCTGAGAGGTGACTCGGTGACGCTCGTCTACTGTTTCGACGCCATGGTCCACTTCGACAGTGACGTGGTGCGGAACTATCTGCGCGAGTTCTTCCGCATCCTGGAGCCGGGCTCCCATGCGTTCATCCACCACTCGAACTACACCGGGAACCCGTGCGGGAAGTGGATGGACAATCCCAACATCCGCAACTTCATGAGCAAGGAGCTCTTCGCGCACTACGCGCACAAGGAGGGCCTCACCATCGTCTCCCAGAAAGTGATTGAGTGGGGCGGCCACCCGGAGCTGGACTGCCTGTCCCTGCTGCGCAAGCCGAATCCGCCCCAGCGCATCGGCGGCAGCTACACGCGGCGGGACGGGATGCTCCTGGTGCTCGCGGGTGCCCACGAGTCGGCGAAGTTCACCCTCGCCCGCCCGGGGACCGTCACGCTGGAGGCGCACGCCCATGCGTGGTGCGGGAGGCTCGTCGTGAAACAAGAGGGCCGCGTCCTCGCCACGTTCGAGGTGAATGAGGAACAGCCGCAGTCGAAGCCGTGTGTCTTCGAGGCCGAGGCGGGTGAAGTCTCCCTCCACGCCGAGGACCGCGGAGACGGCCGGAGCGAGGCCTGGGTGAAGAACATCGACATCGAGTGGCGGAAGGCAAGCGCCGCCCCCCAAGCCTGAGAGCGGGAGCCGCCTTACCGCCACGCGCAGGGACCTTCCGGCGCGTGGCGGTCCACTCAGTGGGCCTCAGGGCATGTACAGCTCGGCCTCGCCCTGGATGTCCTCGTAGCCGAAGCCGCCGGTCACCAGCACCTTGCCCAACGGCAGCAGCGTCGCCGTCGCGAACTCACGCGGCGTCAGCAGGCCGGTGGTGAGCTCCCACCGTCCCGTGGCCGGGTCGAACAGCTCACAAGGCGAGAGGTAGAAGCGGTCCTCGAAGCCACCAAAGCCTCCAGCGACCAGCACCTTCCCGGAGGGCAGCAGGGTGGCGGTATGGTTCCTGCGGTTCTCGGTGAGGCTCTCCGCCGCCGTCCACTTCTCCGTCACCGGGTCATAGAGCTCCGCCGAGCGCAGGGTCCCCACCTGCCCCGTCCTGCTGTATCCCGCCGCCACGAGCACCTTCCCCGTGGGCAGCAACGTCGCCGTGTGACTGTCGCGAGTGAAGGCCATCTTCCCCGTCGAGGCCCACTTGCCTGTCTGCGGGTCATAGACCTCCGCCGTCTCGAGCACGACGCGAGGGTCCACGACCGTCGAAGCGCCTCCCGCCACCAACACCCTCCCCGAGGGGAGCAGCGTCGCCGTGTGCGCCACGCGGCCGGAGCCCATGGCTCCCGTGCGCTCCCAGGTGCCCGTGGCGGGGTCGTACAACTCCGCCGAGGCGAGCGCCCCCGTCGCGTCACTTCCTCCCGCGACGAGGACCTTGCCGGACTTCAGGAGCGTGGCCGAATGGCCGAACCGTCCGTCCTGGAGCGCCCCTCCACTGGACCAGGTCCCCGTGGAGGGGTCGAAGAGCTCCACCGCCGTCACGGCGCGGATGCCGTTGTACCCCCCCACGAACAACACGCGCCCCGTGGGCAGCAACGTCGCCGTGTGGAGGGAGCGCGCCGCCTGCAACGAGGGCACATTGCTCCACTTTCCCGTCGCGGGGTCGAAGCGCTCCGCCGCCGCGAGATAGGTATTGGCGCTGGTCGATGACAGGTTATGGCCTCCCGCCACCAGGACCTGCCCTGTCGGGAGCAACGTGGCCGTGTGGCCATCGCGCGGCGTGAGCAGGCGCTCCGTCGCCGTCCACGTCCTCGTCCCCGGGTCATAGAGCTCAACGGAGGTGAGCGCGCCTGCCGCCCCCACTCCGCCCAACAACAACACCTTGCCGGAAGCCAGCAGGATGGCCGAGTGGCCGTAGCGCGCCGTCGCGTTCGAGAGCGCCTGCGACCACGTCCCCGTCCCCGGGTCGAAGACCTCCGCCGTGGCCAGGGCGTTCCCGCTCCTGTCGCGCCCACCCGTCACCAGGACGAGCCCCGACGAGAGCAACGTCGCCGCATGTCCGTGGCGCGCCGTCGACAAGCGCCCGCTCTGGGTCACCCGCCGGGCCTCCACGTCAATCAACACCCACGAGTCGAGTGCCCCCGCCGCATTCGCCCCACCCGTCACCAGCACCAGCCCCGACGGCAGCGTCGTCGCGGTGTGTCCGGTCCGTCCGTCGCCAGCGGAGTCCACCTGCGTCCAGGCTCCGGTGTCGGGGTCGTAGACATCCGCGCTGGCAGGATACGTCCCACCCACGGTGGTGCCGCCCGTCACCAACACCTTCCCCGAGTTCACGACGGTGGCGACAGCATGGCTGCGCGCCACCAACGCGTTGTTCGCGGGGGCCCACGCCGGCTGCGCCCCCGGGGTGAAGATCTCCGTGGTGCGGACAACGTCCTTTCCATCCGAGCCGCCCGTCACCAACACCTTCCCGCTGCGAAGGAGGACCGCGGCGTGGCCGTGACGGCCCGTCACCAGCGGCGGCATGCTCTCCCAGGTGCGCGAGTCCGGATTGAAAAGCTCCGCGTTCTTGAGAGAGCCGCTCGTATTGCGTCCCCCCGTCACCAGCACGAAGCCCGAATCAAGCCGGACGGCGGCATGCTCCACGCGCGGCGAGGTCAACTCGACCGAGGGAGACCACGCCTGGTCCCTGGGCGAATACTGCTCCGCGCTGTTGAGCACCGTGCCCCCGGCCTCGCCCCCCAACACCAGCACATAGCCCGAGTACAGCAGCGTCGCCGTATGGCCCGAACGCCCCGTCGCCAGCCGCCCCGAGGCGCTCAGCGTCGGACACTCCGGCATGCCGATGGCGGAGAACGTCACGCTGGCGGTGGCCTCGCGGGTGCTGCTCGCGGTGAGCGTGAGCGCCGCGGCGGGAGCCGGCACACAGTCGGGCGCCGTCCAGGTGATGTCCGTCGTGGTTCCCGTATCGGTCGGCGCGCTGAAGGTCCCCGCATTCGCGGACCAGGTGAACTTGAGCGCGTCCCCCACGGGGTCCTTCGCCTGCACGCGCAACCGCACGGCCCCCTTCTTCTCGACGTAGACCACCGAGGCCGGCGTCTCCTCGAAGGTGGGCGCGCAGCGGTCCGGATGCTGCTTGCACCACACCTTCTGGTCCTCGTCGAAGTCGAAGCAACCTCCGAGGACCACCAGCGCCCCCACGAGCAGGGGCATGACTCCACGTGCCGTCTTCATGGCCACCTCCCGGACACGAAGGCGGATGAACCGTCGGTCCCTAACGAGAGCGCCACGCCCTCCGTGTCGGACGAACCGCCCCACAGGTACATCCCCGCGGCCACGCCCAGCCCCACCACGCCCGCGCCCGCGAGCACCGCGCTCACCGTCTGGATTCCCTTCCCCTTCGAGGCCGCGTCCTGCATCTCCTGGACACTGCCCGCGCCCCCGCTCTTGCGGGTCAGCTTCGAATGCTGCCCGTTCGCCATCAGCCACGTCACACCCGAGCCCGCGAGCAGCCCCCCTCCAATCGCCGCGGGCAGCCACGCCTTGCTCGACGCGCGAGGCGGCGGCTCCTGCAAGGGAGGAACGGGAGGGACGACCGGGGCCTCGATGATGGGCGGTGGGGCGACTTCCCGTTGCCGCGCGGCCGTCGCGTCCAGCTCACGCTTCACCTGCCCCCGCAGCGTCTCGAACCGCTCGGAGACCTTGGGAGAGACGGTCAGCGGAAGCTTCGCGTCCGGCTTCAGGAACAGGGCGGCCTTGAAGGCCGCGTCGGACAAGTCCGCCTCGCCGAGGTCGGCCTGGATGATGCCCTCGTAGAGCGACAACACCGTGTCATCCGCCTGCCCTTGGGAAAGGCGCTTGCCTCGGGAGACCTGCTCCAACGCCTGTTCGTATTGAAGGTCGTTATAGAGGCGCTTCGCGGCCAGCACATAAGGCTGCACCACGCGCGACTCCTGCGCCAGGGCCAGGCCGGGCGAGACGCCACCCACCAACGCCAGGCTCATCACCACTCCCCGAATGAAACGTGTCAGCTCGGAAGTCTTCATGGGCTCCATGGGCAATCAGTCTGTCGTGTACCGCCAGATGAAGACAGACGCCGCCAATCTAGACCCATGGATTCCTGAGACTGTCGGACTTTCGACATAGCTCAGGCTTTCACGCTTCCGCTTTGTCAAAGCCAACTCATGGGAACCATGAAGCCGGGGCACCGGACCTCACACCTGGCTGGAGTCCGCACCAGGGCGGCGGACTCCAGCCGGGAGGCCGCGGTGTGATGCCTCAGTAGGGCTTCTCGCCCTTCGCCACCCCGAAGGGGGACGGCTCGGCGAAGACGCCGTTCACCATCGTGCCGCCGTTGTGGATGGCGGGGAAGATGGGCTGCATGCTCTGGGGGAAGCCGAAGGTCGGCTGGGTGAGCGCGTTGAGGCGGGCGAGTTGGTCGCCGGTCAGCTTCACGTCGAGCGCCCCCACGTTGTCCTCCAGCTGAGCCAGGCGCCGCGCCCCGATGATGATGGAGCTCACGCCCGGCTGCGCGTGGACCCACGCCAGCGCCACACGCGCCACGGAGCTGCCCTGCTCGCGGGCGATGAGCTCGAGCGCGTCGATGAGGGCGTAGGTCTTCTCGTTGAGGAACGACTCCAGGAAGACGCCCCGGTCGCCCTTCTGCTTTCCGGCGTTCGCGCGGGTGTACTTGCCGCTGAGCGCGCCGCTCTTGAGCGGAGACCACGGCGTGATGCCCAGCCCGAACTCCAGCGCCATGGGCACCAGCTCCTGCTCCACGCTGCGCTCCAGCAGGGAGTACTCAATCTGGAGGCCGACGAAGGAGGACCATCCTCGGAAGTGCGCCATCACATTGGCCTGGGCAATCTTCCACGCGGGCGTATCCGAGACGCCGATGTAGCGGACCTTGCCGGCCCGCACGAGGTCCTCGAGCGCCGCCATCGTCTCCTCGATGGGCGTGTGGACGTCCCAGTTGTGGAGCCAGTAGAGGTCGATGTAGTCCGTCTGCAGACGGCGGAGCGAATTCTCGCAGGCCGAGACGATGGACTTGCGGCCCGAGCCACCGCCATTCGGGTCCCCCGGGTAGAGATTCCCGCTGAACTTCGTCGCGAGCACCAGCCTGTCCCGGCGCGCCGGGTGACGCCCGACATGGTCCCCGAGGATCTTCTCGGAGTGGCTCTTCGTGTAGAAGTTCGCCGTGTCGATGAAGTTGCCGCCGAGCTCGATGTACCGGTCGATGATTTTCTGGGACTCCTCGACGCTGGACCCCCAGCCGAGGTCTTCACCGAACGTCATGGCTCCAAGACAGAGGGGACTCACGCGCAGGCCGGAGCGGCCCAGCGTCACGTAGTGGTTGAGCGGCATGGTGGGCTCCCATGGGTGCTACATTGTGAGGACGGCGAACTCGTTCAACTTGGAACTTGGTTAATCCTGAACCAATTTCCACGCAAGGAGCCATGTCGAAAATCGACCCCGCGAGAATCTGGAGTCTCAACCACCGGCTGTTGATGTCGGTGATAGCCAGTGTCGCCTCCGACATCACCGCGTTGGGCCTTGAGACGAAGGAGCTGTTCGTGCTCTCGGAGGTAGACGACCACCCCTACCCGGCCGAGCTGGCGGCGTCGCTCTGCATCCCCAAGCCCTCGGTGACGCTGTACGTGAAGCGGCTCGAGGCCGCGGGCTTCCTGCGTCGTGAAATTGACACCGCGGACCTGCGGCGGCACCGGCTGCACCTGACCTCGGCCGGCCGCAAGGTGATGCAGCAGGGCAACGCCCTGCTGTCCGAGGCGTTCGCCCTCAAGCTCGGACGCCTGAGTGCCGCGCAGCAAGCGGAGCTGCGAGCCCTTCTCGAGAAGATGAGCTGAGGCACCCAGGCGCCGGAGTCAGGCCCTGCCCGAGGGAGCGCCCGCTACTTGCGCAGCTCCACCACGGGCACGAACCCACCGTAGATGACGCGCTGGCCATCGAACGGCATGGGGTTGTGCTCCGGACTGACGCGCGGGTCCTTCATCACGCGCGCCATGCCGGCGTCACGCGTGGCCTTGTCCGGCCACTCCACCCACGAGAACACCACCGTCTCGTCGTCCTTGGCCTGAACGGCCCGGCGCAAGTCGGTGACCTTGCCGACCGGCACTTCGTCCCCCCAGCACTCGAGGACCCGCGTGGCCCCGCACTCGATGAAGACGGAGTCGCCCTTGCGAGCGTGCTCCAGGAACTTCTCCTTGTTCGCGGTCGGAACAGCGGCAACGAAACCATCGATGTAGGACATGTGAACCTCCGGGAATAGGTTGAGCCAGGAGGTGCCCTGGGCACCTCCTGAGCCGCGACGACCCTGGAGGTCAGAGATCGACATGGCCCCCGCGGAAATCCACGGGGCCATGCACGCTCTTCAGGTCAGCGGGGGTCCGCCCTCAGCAGGCCCAGGTCCGTCGTCGGTATCTCATAGTCGTACCGATAGATGTTCTGGCTGTACGTATGGAGCGAGTCGATGCTCCAGTTCGTGCAGGTGAGTCCCATGTCCGTATAGCCGGAGCGGCACTGGGAGTGGCAGCTCGTGCCATCATCGCGGTCGCCCATCTTGCACTGGCTGCGGGTCCACGTCGGGGTCTCGGCCGCCCAGCTGGCCGCGTTCATCGTGCAGGTGGGGGCCTTCTGCGTCGGATGGGTCCCCACGCCGTCGGTCCCGTTCGGTCCCCACTCCCCGAAGCGGGAGTTCCAGTCGGCCTCCATCCACGGCTCCTGTCCGACCTCAAGCCGCACCAGCTTCGACCACGAATCCAGCCGGGTTCCCGTCGTGTTGTTCCGGTACTCCTCCATGGGCAGGCAGTTGTCGAAGGCTCCCCCGCTTCCCCCCTGGTTGTTGAACGCCGCATGCGAGTTCTTTCCCACGTAGACCACCGGGTGTGAGCCGTTCTCCAGCTCGAAGCCTCCGCGAGACGCGAGCCGGGTGTAATCCAAGCCGTGCATCGTGTAGGTGACCGCCGCGATGGAAGACCGGTCCTCGCTCAGCGTGACGACGATGTTCTCCCAGTCCCCGTGGTGTGAGCCTTTCCCGCCCGCATCGCAGGGGCTCTGGTAGCCATAGAACCACCAGTACTTGATGCGCACCTGATCTCCACACTGAATCTCCTGGTAGTACGTGGGCAGGTTGCCCGACCCCAGGGTGGAGACATCCACGTTCTCCATTCTTCCCGCCGGGGTCGTCGCGCGGATGACGGCGTCGTAATACGTCTGCGCCGACATGGGATAGCCGTTGCCTTCTCCGTCGAAGCGCAGCCGGGGCGCGAACTTCATGGCGACAGGCTCGCAGTAGAACACCGGGTAGTCGGCATTGAAGGTCCCCAGGACCTGCGTCTTCGAAAAGCCGCTCGGGCACGACGGGGCGCCCGTCGCCGGGTTCGCCACCTGCTGCGCGTCCACGTAACCCCACGCACCCGCGAAGGGATACGGAGGCGTCGTCCCCGCCACGTGGGGCTTGTAGCAGACATGCATGTCATAATCGGTGCCATACACCCCCAGCACCCGCTGGTCCGTGTAGCCCGGCGCGCAGCCGCCTGTCTGGGTGATGGGATTGGCCACCAGCTTGCCGTCGGCATAACCCCACATGCCGCCGAAGTCATAGAGCGGCTCGCGGCCGAACCGGTACGGACGGGAGCAGACGAACACCGCCCAGTCCACGTTGGACGTCCCCAGGATCTTCGTCGTCGTGTATCCGGCCGGGCACGACGCGCCCCCCGTCGAGGGGTTGGGCACGAGCACGCCCCCGTTGATGTATCCAAACGCACCGCCGAAGTCCCAGCGCGGCGCGGGGGAGATGCAATAGAACATGGCGTAGTCGACCCCCACCGTGCCCAGGACCTTGGCGGTCGTGAAACCCGCCGGGCATGAGCCGGAGCCCGTCGCGGGATTCGGGACCTCGCGTGTGTCGACGTATCCCCACGCGCCTCCAAAGTAATACGCCGGAGCAGTCCCCGCGGCGTGCGGCGTGTAGCAGGTGTGCAGCTCGCGGTCCGTCCCCGGCTGACCGAGGATTCGCTGGTCCGTGTAGCCCTTCGGGCACGCGCCCTGCCGGGTGATGGGATTCACAGCCAGCTTGGCGTCGACGTAACCCCACATGCCGCCAAAGTCATAGAGCGGCTCGACACCGGACTGGGTCGGCCGCGAGCAGATGAAAGCGGCCCAATCCACCCCCGTGGTTCCCAGCACCTTCGTCGCGGAGTATCCGGACGGACACGACGCGCCGCCCGTCGCTGGGTTCGGCGCGAGGGTGCCCCCGTCGATGTATCCGAAGGCACCGCCGTAGTCCCTCCCGAGGAGGGGGTCGACGTGCTGCTCGGCGACCGCGAGCGGTTCGGCTTCTTCCAACGTCGTGCTGGAGCACCCCGCGACGAGTCCCGCCGCGAGCAGACAACGACAAACACCGAGGAGGCGTAACAGTTTCATGGTTTCCATCCGAGGGGGAGAATGGGCTGACAGCGGCCTGACGAACCGGAGTGGCCTCCAGGGTTCACTGCAGGCAGCGTGCCGCACGCACGCATCGCATGGGATGGCTTGGATTGTCTCGGTGGGGCCTCGCGCTTCATCGCGCGAGGAGCCAAAGGACGCGTTCAGGGCGAACGTGCACGCGTTCCGAGCGAACGCGGACTCACCGCGCGCCCGACCCGCGGGAACCGATTCGTGGCCAACGCGCGCATCCGCTCGGCAATCGGCGGAGGCAGGTCTACCGCGCGGCGTGGACGGATTGCTTGTGCGCCCGGATGGGCATGTGGCCTGGGCCAGGGCGTCATTCCCGCCACGAGAGGCGTGACGACTCCGCCTGTCAGCGCCCTGGAGCTCGAGCACCCCACCCTCGCTCATGGCACCGCCGACGAACACTGGATGCGCCTGAAGCGCGCCCTGCTTCGGGGTTCGATGACGCTGCCCCGCCAAGAGCGACATCCCCTCGATGCCCGCATGGGTCCTCGAGGGGACGTTCGCACCGAGGCTCTACAGGAAGACAGCGGGCATCAGCTGCCCTGCTTCCGCGCGGAGCGGCGGAGCACCAGCGACTTGCGCATGCGCTGCTTTCCCTGGGGCCGCTCGGCGACGCTCTTGAAGCCTTGCTTCTCGAAGAACGGCACGGTCCCCGTGTACGCGGACGAATTGGCGACACGCGTGGCCCCCGCGGGCACCTTCACGGGGTATCCCTCCAGCGTGCTCACGCCACGTTGGCGCAAGGTGTCCATCGCGAACTTCAGCAACGCCGTGGCGACGCCCTGGTTCCGGAAGTCCTTGTGGATGAAGAAGCAAGGCAACGACCAGACCTCGTCCGCGTCGTCACACTTGAGGCTGGGTGCCCGGTCCAGGCGAGGAAAGCTCCGGCGCGGACCGAAGGTGAGCCACCCCACGGGCTCGCCTTCTACGTAGGCCAGGAGCCCCCGCGCCTGGCCCTGCGCCACCAGGGCCTTCATGCGCTGCTTCGCGGAGGCGCCCTTCACGTCCTGGAAGCGCTCGCCTTCCTCCAATCGCCAGAACATGCACCAACAGCCCACACAGGCGCCGTTCTTCCCGAAGAGCTTCTCGAGCGCGGGCCACTGGACAGGGGTCAACTCCTGGATGTCGATGTCGAGGGACATGCCGGGAAAGGTAGTGGCCTTCATCGCGCGAGGCTCGTCCAATCGAGCAGGTCCACGTCACCTGGTTCCTCCGTGCTCACGGGTTCACGCATCCCGCGAGAAGGTGCGTGCTGGCGGCGAGCATCGAGGCGCTGTCCTTCGTGGAGGATAGTCGCGCGGATGCTCATCGGGATTCCCGCCCTCGACGCGACGGATGGGTCGAAGCTGTTGCATGCCTACGGCCGCGCCACGGACACGTGCGTGCGCTGCTCGCCGAGGACGCGAAAGGCCGACACGAGGCCATGGAGCATCCATGGTCGGCCATCATCCACCAGGGCATGGAGGACGATGACGCGCTCTACGAGGACGAAGACGCGTCCAATGCCCTCTTCGCGCAGTCCCTGCTCGCCTGTGCCCAGGTCGCGGCGGCCATCAACGACTGGTTCACCGAAAAGCCGCCACAGCTTCCGATGCAGCCGCGCTTCACCGTCGTCCAGCGGCTCCTGGAGCGAGTCCATGACTTCGAGCCCCTGGCCGAAGCGGCCCTGGCCGTCGCGCGGACCACGAAGAAGGCCTGGGTAGATTCCGAGTGGGGGCTGCCGGTGGCGCGAGCCTTCCCTCAAGGAGATGGCGTGGTGACGACCGCGGCGCAACGCCGCTTTCTCACCGCGCTCGTCGGCAATAAGGACCTCTGGGACCCGCGCTTCGGCAACCCCGGGAAGCACTTCCGGGAGGCGGGGCTCCCCTATGAGCGGGAGGCATGCGCGAGACTCGTGGAGTGACATCCCGCCCCGTCACCGGGCTCGGAGGAGAGCAGGTGCCTCTCCATGTCTCACGAAGACGCCGCACACGCAGGGTGAATACAGCGCAAAGGTGTCCGTCACCAGGTGCATGCACGACATCTTGAGCCGCACGGTGCTCACGGCACTGCTGGCCGCGTCCGCGACGGCATGGGCCGAATCCTCGAAGCCTTCCGAAGCCACGGTGTCCCCGGTGCCATTGATTGCATGGGTGCCTGGAAAGGTCGTCTACGTCGACGCGCAGGGTTCTCGAACGCTGGCGGACTGCGAGCAGGTGGAGGAGCGCCGGATGCTGGGCGGCCCCGATAAAGGCAAGCTGTTTCAGGAGACCCAGCCGTGCTCCCTGTGGTTCCTCGCGGTGCACGCCCCCACGGGGAGATGGGCCCTGTCCGCATCCGTCAAGGGCGATACCGACAGGAGCCGGCTGGTGAGCATGACGCTGTCGGGGCAGCGACTCGAGGTCCCCACCGACAAGAGGGGACGCGTCAAGGAGGGGAGCCTGCTCGTGATGGGTGACCTCGACGGCGTCATCTCCACCACCCCGGGGGTCCCATCACAGTGGACCCACAATCACGTCATCCACTCACAGCGACCCGAGCTATTCACGGCGGACGGCTCGCGCGTGCTCGTCTCGAACGGGACGGTGACCACTTCGGAGTGGTGGAGCTGGAGCTTCGGACGCCGGCCCGAGGGAGTGCGCGTGTTGCCGCCGCATGTGACGGACACCGCGGGCAATCCCCTGCTGCTGGGAGAAGCGCGCACCGTGATGCGACATGAGCGCGGTGGAGTCCGCATCGCCACGATGGACCCCACGGGCACCCGGCCGTGGAGGCTCGGCCCGGCGATGAAACAGAAGCGGCGCGGGATGCTGTCCCCCATGGTGCTGCGAGACACGATGGTCTTCTACCGAGAGGGAGTGTTCGATGACGGAGGCTGCGACGAGTCGAATCCCGGCACCTATCGCCGCGTCGACCTGCGCACGGGACAGGAGAAGGCCTGGCGGATTCACGAGACCTACTGCAGCGGTTTCGAGTTCGTGGCGGCGAGCGCGCGGCGTGCGACGGTGTACTTCATCGAGAGCAACTCCTACTCCGATGGTGTCTCCCGGTTGTACGAGTACTCGGTCGACCACGATGAGGTCCGCCCGCTGAAGCCCTCGGGCTTCGAGGGCGCGCACGACCTCAGCGCGGACGGGCGGACGCTCCTCCTGCACTCCAGGGGCGGCGGGGTCAGCGTGTATGACATCGACTCGGACGAATCGGTCTGGTTGAGGGGGCTCGAGAACATCACCGACGCGGGGCTGCTCGACCCTCACTGAGGCCGCGAGCGCCCGTGCGCGCTCGCGAGCTCCGAACTACCCCGGTGGGTGGAGGCGGGTTCCTCAGTAGTAGTCGCTCAGGGTGAGCCGGCGCTTGGTGCCGTCCTTCAACGTGAGCACCACCGTCTGTCCCGCCGGGCGATACCGCCACAGAGAGAGCTCCGAGCGCGAGTAGTCAGGCCCGATGGCCTTGCCATCGATGGCCACGATTTCATCGCCCTGCTTCCAATCGGTGGTGGCGGCGGGGCTCCCCGGAGCCACGAGCTTCACCACGAGCTGGCCCTCGGAAGGGATGGCAATCAGTCCGGACCGGTCCCTGCGGAACGGCTGCCGCAGCGCGCGGGCATCGGGGACGAGCATCAGCGTGTCGGTCGCATAGTCCGTGATCATCCGGAACCGGGCGAGGACGGCGAGCCCCACGTTGCCAGAGAGGCGATCCGAGGTGGAGATGCTGTTACCCGCGTCGTCGAACACCGTGGGCACGTTGCGCAGGGTGACACCCGCGAACTGGATGCTCTTCAGAATCGCGACATCTCGCTCGCGAAGCCCGCCCACCGCGCCAGACAGCGTCTTGGAGCTGCGGCGGCCCTTCAGCAGCTCTGCCTGCTGCCAGTACGCGGGGAAGAGCGAGAGCGCGCCGCCATTGCCCACGTCGAACAACACCGGGACGGCGGGCCGGCCCTCGACGGAGAGTTGGACCGCGCGCTGCCCACCCGCGGACTCGACCAGCGGGAGGCGCACCGCTCGTGGCGGGGCCTTGAAGCTCGCGGATTCGTGGAAGGCGACGCGCCGGTTCGGGAAGTCCACATCCACGACGAGCTGATTGAAGGCCTCCTTGCCCAGGATGATGGGCAGCGGGTGTCCCATCTGCCGCGCGACATCGGCCAGGTCGATGACAACCACCGTCAGCCCCGTCAGCCGCAGGTCACCCAAGATGATATCCACGCCGCTCGCGAACTGGGCCGGCGCCTGTCCGCCGCTGCCGACCGCCGCGATCTGCCCGTGCGTCTTCAGCCCCAGCTCACGCGCATAGGACGCGTCGACCACCGTCATCGCGGCGCCACTGTCCAGCAGCACCTGCGTCGCCTTGCCGTTCACCTGGGCCGGGATGAAGACGCGGTTCTCGTTGAAGAACTCGAAGGGCATGAAACCGGTGGTGCGCCGCCCCTTCGCGAACGTCGCCTTGCGGGTGTCCTCGGGGCGCGCGAAGACCGTGGGCGCGATGGGAGCGTTCAGCTCCAGCGTCTCCACCACCGTCCGCGAGTCCGAGTCCGGGTTGTCCGTGAGCTCCTCTTCGAGGAAGGGCATGCGGACACCTTGCACCTGACGCCAGTCTCCCAACCGCACGAAGCGCGTGACGTTGTCCTCCCGGATGCGAAGGCCGTGGAGCGCTCCATCGGCGTCATTGAGGAACAAGTCATAGAGGTCCTCGTCGCCGAAGGTGACTCGCACCACCTTCCAGCCGCGGCCGTCATGCTGTTCATCGGGTTGCGCGACGACCTTCGCGCCGGCGCCGCCTCGCAGGGCCGTCCCGAAATCCAAGGCCACCCGGTGCCGCGCATCACGAACGTCGGTGGGCGACGAATCCTCGACCTGGCCGCTGGGGTTCACCTTCCAGCCGCCCTCGGCGGTGACGGCCATCACGTCACGCATCACGCCGTAATCCACATCCACGCGGATTCGTCCGTCCCGAAGGCTCCAGACCTCAATGGGGCCCTGGAGACCACCCGTCGCGGTCTTCCCCTTGCCGTGGATGCTCTCCAGGCGCGCGAAGGCGTCACCACCGCGCCACGCGAGATGGCGCGCGAGGAGCGACTCCAGCGTGTCCGCCCTGGACAAGCCCGGGAGGAGGACGAGGGTCAGGGCCATCAAGAGGGGGATGAGGCGTTTCATGAGGGGTCTCCACGCTTGGAGGAAGAAGGGGGCTTTCCCACGAGCTGGCGCAGGCCAGGGGGGCTCGAGCCGATGAGGGAACTGGACCGCGCCAGCCGTGCGCGCGCGGAAGGGGGAGCACTCAAGCGGACCTCCGCGGACAGCCCGCTGTGCTGCAAGCACGCGAGATAAACACTGTCGCTCCAGATGGCCTGCTTGATGCCCGTGCCATCGGCCGTGAGCAAGGCCACCAGGAACTCGCGAGCGTCGACCACGAGCGTGAGCTGCGCGCCCGGCCAGCGCTCCCGCACGAAGGCCGCGTCGGACGAGCGCACACAGTCGAACGGCATCTTCGGCGTCTCGTCATAGACGAGCCCCGCGATGGAGATGCCCCGAGCGCTCGCTTGCGTGAGCACGGGGGCCAGCGCATCGAAGGGGGGCGGGAACAGATCGAAGAGCAGCTGCTCGGTCGCGCCGGAGATCATCGCGCGAGCGCGCTCCATCACCTGCGCGGTGCTCTTGAGATGGTAGATGCGGTCGCCCTGCGAGGGGGCATGCAGCTTGCGCAGCGCATCCGCGGCCTCGCGGCTTCGCGACTCGAAGCCCCGCTGGAGCGCGGCGAGCACCTCGTCCGGAGGAACGGGCCGGAAGGAGCGGGGCTCTCCCTCCTCGACGAGCACCGCGCCCTTGAGCTCGAGCGAGGCGAGCGCCTGATAGATGCTCGGAGGCGCCTTGCCCAGCGTCTGCGCGAGCCGGTACCCGGTGGCGGGCGAGCCCTTCAGCAACTCGCAGTACACCCGCGCTTCGACCTCCGTGAATCCAAGGGCCACGAGCCCTTCATCCGCGTCCATGGGTTCTTGTTATTACTCGAAGATAATAACAGTCAAGCGATTGAGCTCGGAGCCCCGCGGCTCGATTCACGCTTGCCGTGGATTGTCAGAAAGGCTGCTCGGCCGGTCTGGTGCTCTGGACCTGAAGGAGCAGTAGACTGGCGGCCCTCTCCAAGAGGGGCGCAGGCATCTCGACAGGCGCAGGGGGCTTCGATGGGAATCACGATGTCACCGCAGGAGTACGCCATGGCCTTCCGGTTGGTGGCGGCCACGGCTCGTCATCCGGAGAACATCGCGCGAGTCGTCGAGGAGCGGATGCTTCCGGGGCTCGTCCCCCGCCCTTCCCTGCTGGACGTGGGCGCGGGGTCGGGCAAGGTCGCCGAGCGGCTCGCGCCACACTTCGGCTCCCTCACGCTGCTCGAGCCCAATCGCGAGCAGATCGCCAACCTGCGGCTCGACAAGGCCAAGGTCCTCATCGAGCCCCTGGAGCGCTACGACTCCACGGAGCAGCACGAACTGGTCCTGTGCTCCCACGTCCTGTACCACGTGCCCCCTTCCGACTGGGGCGGGTTCATCGACAGGCTGCTCTCGTTCGTCCGGCCCGGAGGGTATTGTCTGCTCATCATGGCCGCGGGCCGTGGCCCCGCGTATGAGCTGTGCCGCGACTTCGCGGAGACCCTCAACTTCGGCGAGATGTTGCTGGACACCGTGCGAGGCAAACACCTGCCGCACGAGGTCCTCCCCACGATGAGTGGCTTCGCCGCACGGACCTTCGAGGAGATGTACACACTCTGCCGCTTCTTCGTGCTCGAAGGCTGCTTCACCGCGGAGCAGCTCGCGGCCATGGACGCGGACACGGCGCGCGAGCTCGACAGGAAGCTCCGCGTTCATGCCGAGCGGTGCCTCGGCCCTGACGGCGTCTATCGCCTGGAGCAGGATGAGGAGATGATCCTCATCCCCAAGTCCTGAGGCGGGCCTACAGCGTCGTCGCGTCACTCATGGGCGCGGCGACAGGGGCCGCGTCCTGGCTGACCTGCGAGTTGAGGACCCAGCCGACGTTGTAGGTCGTCCCCACCTTCCGGTAGCTCGCGCGCTTCGAACAGCCCGCGACGCCCACCGTGAACTTGTCGATGTTCGACGTCGTGAGCTGTGCCCGCGGACAGCCCATGTCGAACTCGGCGCGGGCCCTGACGTCGGGAACCCAGCCGCACTGCCCCATCCGGCAGTTCAGCTCGTAGACGCCCTCGGCTCCACAGCCGCTCATCTGGTACTGGTTCTCCCCCAGATAGGTGGGCTTGAGCTCCCCGGCGCACTTGAGGTCCTGGGCAGCCAGCTTCTCCAGGTTCGCGTAGCGTTTGTCATTCATGGATGGCCCCATCTTGGACAGGTCCACCCTGGAGTTCCCCTGACGGCCACCGCAACCCGAGACAAGGACTGCCAGGCCCACACCAGCGAGCAACCATCGCGAGAGGTTCATGGGCATCCACTTACCACGCTTCTCGTTCATTGTAGCGCGAGCAGGCGGCGTGCGTTGGTGGAACACCCTCGTTCCATTTCCCAGCGGGGCATCACCTCAGCGAGCCCGTGTTCGCGCCAGCCCCGAAGAGCGCGTGGAAGAACCCGGAGTCCGGGTGGCTGCTGGTCCCTGTCTTCGAGCAAGCGCGCCAGGCCAGCTCACTCGCCATCTTCCGCTCGGAGGCACCGGACGACGGCCCCATCGCCGCCGTGCGGCTGGAGGACCACGACCCCTTCACGTTCCATGGCTGGTGGCAGCCCTGAAGAAGTCCCACGCGCATCGACGCCAGTCCTCCTGAGAGGAATTGCCGAAAATGCATTGAAAAACAGGCGATGTCGGCAGGGCATGATAGGAGCCAGCCAGGTTCTTCACAGAGGACCCGTCTGAACTCCACCATGAAAAAACTTCTGCTGCCGCTGTTGATGTCAAGCATGGCTTGCACCCAAGCCACCCCTCCGTCTGAACCCGCCGCGACGGCCCAGCGCCGCGATGCCGTCTTGACAGACGCGCAGCTCGGGGATGCCTGGACGGACCCTCCCGTGCCCTACCGGACCGTCTCCCTCACGTTCGATGACGGCCCGGACGACAATCCATCCAGCAGCTTCAATACCAGCTGGATGATTGCCGACTACCTGCGCCAGCAAGGGATTCGAGCGACGTTCTTCATCAACGGCTGCCGGATTGACGGCTCATGCCCTCGCTTCCCGAACGACCCGGGCAACACCACGTACCTCTCGGAGCTCGTCAGGATGGGCCACCGGGTGGCCAGTCACACGTACAAGCATGACGCGCTGCCATCGCAGACCCCGGCGCAACAGATTGCGGCCCTGAAGGTCAACCAGGACATCCTGGACCCCTACATCACCGACGGCATGTACCTCTTCCGAGCCCCTGGCGACAACTGGGGACAGAGCCCCATCGGGGGAATCGACGCGTGCGGCAGTGCCTCCGTGGTCGCCAACAGCCTCCGGAGCGAGCCCGCGCTGTCCAAGCTGAGTGGCCCGTTCTGTTTCGACTGGGACGCCCACGATTGGGTCTGCACGGACAACCACTGGACCCCCGAGGCGTGCGCGGACAACTACATCGGAATGGGTGCCTATCTGGATCCAACCGGGTCCCGGACCGTGAATGGCCTCGAGCGAGGCATCATCCAGATGCATGACTTGAGTCCTTCGCCCGGCTATGGCGGGACGGACTGGGCCTACCTCTTCGTGGTGTCCCTGGTCGAAAAGCTCAAGGCGATGCCCGGCACTCCGTATGTCTTCGTCCCGCTCGACGCCTATCCAGGCGTCCGGGGGATGTTCAGCTTTCCCTCCCCGACGCCTTGGACGACGACCTATCTGTCCGACGCGGACAACTGGAACAACGACGTCGGATACTACGGGACGATTCGGCTGGGAGACATCAACGGCGACGGCAAGGCGGACGTCTGCGGGCGTGGCGGTTCCGGCCTGAGGTGCGCCGTGTCCAAGGCGGATGGCTCCATGGACACCGAGGCCCTTTGGCTGAGCACGGTGTCGGACATGGATGGCTACAAGCCCGCGCAGTACAGCACGACGTTCCAGCTCGCGGACATCGACCATGACGGCAAGGCCGATGCCTGCATCCGCGGAGGCGCGGGCTACATGTGCTACCGGTCGCTCGGGACGTCGTTCTCCCCGTCCCCCTGGCTTGCCTCGGAGTTCTCCGATGCGAATGGGTGGGGAGGCTCGGAGGCGCGTCATGGCTCGATTCGCGTCGGCAACGTCGACGGGGACGCCAATGGCTATGGCGACGTCTGTGGCCGGAACGCGACGGGCCAGATTGTATGCAGCCTCTTCAACGGCTCGGGCTTCAGTGCCGCGACGACCTGGAGCACTGCCTTCACCGCCTCGATGTGGGACTCGGCACAGTACGCCACGACGTTTCAGCTCGGGGACCTGAACGCGGACGGAAAGGCCGACCTCTGCGTGCGGGGGCCTGATGGAATCCGGTGCGGCCGCTCCAGCGGCACCCGGTTCGCGACGCCGACGATCTGGACCCAGATGGCCTTCGACAATGCGCAGGGATGGGGGACCTCGGCGGCGCGCTACAAGTCCATCAAGCTCGGCGATGTCGACGGCGACGGGCGGGCGGATGTCTGCGGCAGGCATTCGACGGGGCTCGTCTGCGCCTTCTCGACGTCGACCGCATTCAACAACTACCGCTATGTCACCAACACGCACTTCGGTGATGCCCAGGGTTGGTCCGCCGAGGAGTATGGCTCCACGCTGATGCTCGGAGACGTCAACGGGGATGGACGGGCCGACCTCTGTGCTCGCGCGAGCACGGGGCTGAGCTGCGCGATGGCTCCCGCCCTGCTGGCCACGTACGACGCGACGCTGAAGACGGGCCGTTGCTCCACGGCGCAGCCCTCCTGTGACTCCGGCATGTTCTACGAGGGCCGAGGCACGATGCATCCCGAGGCTCAGCACCCCAACACGTTGAACAACTCCTGCGCGGATGGCTCCTCCGTCTCGCTGGGATACCTCAAGGATGCCTCCATCGAGCGCGTCCGGGTGATGACGGTCGACAGGAGCACGCTCGCGGCGGGCAAGACGGTGCGCGTGGAGGTCAGCGCCCGCGCGTCCGGGGCTGGAGAGCAGTTGGAGATCTTCACGGCGTCCAACGCGGCCAGCCCGACGTGGGTGAGCCTGGGGACGACCTCCTTGCCGAGCGCGGGGTTCGCGTGGGTGACGAAGACATACACGCTTCCGTCGGGCGCGCAGCAAGCGGTGCGAGCCGTCATCCGCGCCACCAGCCTCTCCGGCTCGTGCCCGGGTGGCGGATTCACGGACGTGGACGACCTGGCTTTCACGGTGCAGTGACGTGAACGCCTGAGCCGTCAGGGAGGAGGAAGGCCGAGCCAACGCCCGGAAGGGACTCGGCCTTCCTCGTCCACCTCTTTCAGTTCCCCAGGGTCCTGGGCATCGTCCTGACCTCATTGGCCGACGGGCCCGTGGGCTCCAGTCTCAGATACTTCCCCTTCACGATGCCGGGTTCGGTGTTGAAGCCTCGCGGCTCGCGAGCCTTGGAGATGCCGAAGTCGACAATCTTCACCGGATGATCTGGATGAAGCCTTCATCCCGCGCGTACTCGGGCAGCACTTTCTTGATGAGCACGGGCCGCGTCACCCCCGCCTCCGCCACCAGGCGCGCGCGCCACGTCTCGGCCATGCCGCCCTTCCCAAGCCTTGACACCAATGCGTAACGCCCGAACGACCTGGAGGGCTGGAGTCCATGAGATGCACAATGTAGCCCTGACGGACGCCGCATCCCAGCCCCGTCCCCCGTTCATGGGGTCACGTCCTGCCGTGCAGATACCGCCTGGGCGTCTCGCCGGTCATCTGACGGAAGAAGGCGATGAAGGCGCTGTCGCTGGCGAAGCCCAGCTCGGAGGCCACCTCGGTCACGCGCGCTCCCGAAGCCAGCAAGTCCACCGCCTTCAAGAGCCGCCAGCTCTGCCGCCAGGATTGGTAGTTCATTCCCGTCTCGCGCCGGAAGATGCGGGTGAGCGTACGTGCACTGGCGCCCACCAGGTCCGCGAGCTCGGCGAGTTCGGGCGGCAACGCGTCCAGATTGAGCCGCGAGAGCCGCGCATCGCCCGGCACGGGCAAGAGCATCGGCTCGCGCCGCGCCGTCCGCAGCTCATCGAGACAGACCGCCAGCAGGTTCGCCGCCACCCCCTTGTCCCAGTCGGTGTTGAAAGGCGCATGGCTGATTCGCTCGAACACCTCACGCAGGAGCGGTGTCATCGACAGGATTGCGGCGCCCTCGGTCGGAGGCACGATGCGGGTCGTGTCGAGGTAGATCGAGCGATACTCCACCTCACCGCGAATCAACACGCGGTGCGGGGTCGCCGGCGGAATCCATGCCACCCGGATGGGCGGCACCATCGAAATCATCCCGGGGAGTGCCATGCGGATGGAGCCGGCATAGGCGAAGAGGAGCTGCCCCCGTTGATGGCTGTGCAGACCCGAATCATGGCGCACCAACCTCGAGGCGATGCCGCTGACCGGCGCCGCCTGCTGGTCGGGGTCGAAAGGGTCACTGGGCGCTAGCCAGGGCACGTGTCCGATTTCCGATGGAAATTGTCCTTCTGTTTGTAATACCCGCAGGCCCGAAGGGCTAGAGCTGAGGGCGACTCGTCGTTGAGGTTGCCATGTCTCGCCGTCCGCCGCTCCTG
Organism: Myxococcus stipitatus; assembly: GCF_037414475.1. The sequence goes on from NZ_CP147913.1 coordinate 1,381,755, forward strand.
CTCGCCCTCCTGCTCCTGAGCTTTCCGCAGTTCGTTGAGACCATCTACAGCCCGGCCTTGCCGCTCATCGCCGCGAGCTATCGCGTCCCCCCCGCCGAGGCGGGACAGACGCTGTCACTCTGGTTCGCGGCGTTCGCTTTCGGCGTGGTGGCCTGGGGCCGGCTCGCGGACCTCTGGGGCCGCCGCCCGGCGCTGCTCGCGGGCCTGGCGCTCTATGCGACAGGTGCGGTGTGGGCGATGGTCACCGATGATTTTTCACAGGTGCTGGCCGCACGGCTCGTGTCCGCCTTCGGGGCGGCGGTGGGTTCAATCATCACCCAGACCGCGCTGCGTGACAGCCATGCGGGGCCGGAGCTGGGCCGGGTCTTCGCGGTGCTGGGGCTGGCGCTGGCCATCAGCCCCGCGGTCGGCCTGTTCGCGGGCCAGCTGCTCGCGGCCAAGGCCGGTCACAGCGGCGTCTTCGCGGCGCTCGGCCTGCTCGCGGTGCTCGTCCTCGGGTTGAGCCTGTGGCGCTGGCCAGAGACCCGCCCCGCGACCGTGGCTGTCGCCCCGTTCTGGCCCACCTTCAGGGTCATGCTCCGCGACCCTGGAATCTGGCGAAGCACCCTGCTGATCGCCTCGTTCAATGCCGCGATCTTCTCCTGGTACCAGCTTGGCCCCTTCCGCTTCGCCGGGATGGAGTCCCCCTGGCTCTCATTCGGCCAGAGCGGCTTCCTGCTCGCCGCCGGTGCGCTGACAGGCGCACTGCTGAACCGTGCCCTGTTGCGACGCGGCTGGTCGGCGCAAGCGCTGATCTCGTTCGGCGTCCTCCTCCTGGCAGCGGGAGCCGTGCTCGTCGTCCTCCTCGCGGCGCTTCTGCCGCGAAGCCTGGCATTCCTGAGCGGCGTGACGCTGATTTCAGCCGCCTATGCCCTCGCGATTCCCAATGTGCTGGCCATCGCCCTGCGCGCCTATGCGGATCGGCTCGGGACCGCGGGCGCAATCCTGAGTCTCGTCTACTACAACCTCCTCGGCGCGGGACTCGTGCTCGCCGGCTACGGCCAGCGGCTTGACCTGGCCTTGGCGGTCTGCGCGTTGCTGGCGGTGTTCGTGAAAGCGGCCCCTCGCCCGTCTTGAAACGTGACAGCCCGCGCCCGGGAGTGCTCCGGGGCGGGCCGTCTCCGTTCACCGCGGACGCCAGGCTCGCGCTACCAACAGGTGTCACTGACGTAGTCGTGGAACTCCGTAATCCGCCCCCACGCCGACCAGAAGTAACAATCACAGCCTCGCGCGCCCACGACCGTGGAGTGCGTCGCGTCGCTGTAATACGTGTACTCGTAATTGCGCCCCTCGCAGTTGGGGAGGGCGCCCTCTTGAGAGGTGAGGTCTGGTGCCTCGGTGTCTTCCACCACGGGGCCACCACAGCCCACCATCATCAATCCTGTCGCAAGCAACGCACCGCTGATAGCCCTTCCAGCCCGCATTCCTGCCTCCAAAGACAGCCTATGAGGTATACGACTTGTCCAGGATAACACGACAAACAAACCAGGAGTGAAGTCCCACACCTGAGAGTAGATGGCGCGTGGAGTCACGACCCCACATGCGACGGGCTGCGCCAAGCAGCACTCCGGGGCGTGCCGCATTCCCTCCATTACCATTCATGACGACATCTGCTGATTCAGGGCCCCCTCGCCTTGGCGCCCTGATGACTTGCCGAGAAAGACCACTTGCCCAGGTTCAGACGCCCCTCCCGGACCCGACGTCCGAAGGATTGGAGCCCTCCATGACGCACGTTCCGGCGTCGCGCATCATCCCCGGGCGCGGACGGAGCAATCGGGTTCACCCTCAACCAGACGAATGCCCTGGGAAGGATGACCCGGGACCGCGCCGACACCGTCTTCCCGCTCCCGACAGCCCATGCGGCTTCCGTGGGCGCAACCGCCGGGCCGGATGCCATCTGGTTCACGGAATGAGGTGGCAACCGCGTTGGCAGCATCACCTCAGCCAAGGTCATTTCAACGAGTCCGCCATGGATGTGCTCCATGCACGGAAGCAGATTGAAGGGTCGGTCTTCGCGGACCACATCGCACGACTCCGGGAGAGCCTGTACGGAGAGCCGTCCGCGAAGGACAGACCCATCCCGTGGAGCTTCGACCCCCTGCGGGCTCGGCGTCTCAGTCGAGATGACCCACGCGCCCTCGGGGAGGCATTCGAGGAGAGGACACGGGGTACCGAGGCAGGCGCCTCTCCGGGAAGGGGCCCTGCCTGGCTCGTCGCCGTGTCTGGCGAGGATGGGCTCGTCCGAGACATCCGGAACCGGGCGAAGGCAGGTGCCAACCACGGCAGGAGTACCAAGTCCGCGGCGCTCGCTGGCTGCCTCCATCCTTTGTGGATTCAGCTCATGAACGAGTATGGGCTGCGAGGTGCGGCGGCGTATCCCATCTTCGGGTCTGGTGTGTGGCTCGCCGGACTCAGCAGCGGTGAGTTCAGAGACTGGCGACAAGACTATCTCTGCACCCTGATCTACGGCTTCTATCTCGAGTACAACCTGGATGTGCTGGAGGGCCTCACCGCAACCATTTCCTCCGTGACTTCGCATGTCTGTGGGAGGTGCCCGAGTTCCCCGCGGAGCTGCGCGCCAGGCAAACCCACCTGCTGGCGGAGATGGCCTATGTCGACGTGAAGCGAAGGAGCGAGGCCACGCTTCGCTTCGTGCCAACCACCGGGTTGATGGCGTCGGTGTTCGGAGACCGAGACACCTGGCGCGACGTCAAGGCCTGTGACTCGAGCATGTTCGGCCACTACCTGTCTTGTGTCCCCGGAAACACCGGCCGCGATGACCTGATGCTGACGGGGATGACCCAGGACTGGGCAGACATTGGACCCGACCTCAGGAAGTTCGTGGAGTACCAATATGTCATCCCGAAGCGCTACGTCATGAAGGCGCTGACTGCGTCCGAGTTCATCTTGCACATGGACCGCCTCTATTGCGAACAACACGCCATCATCATGGGTGCCGCGCACCGGGCTGACTTCAGCGAAGCATTCGCCACGGCGCTCATTCTCTTTGTGATGGAGCAATGGTGGTTTGGCATCAACCATGCCATCGGGCTGGGCAGTCTGATTGAGGCCCAGCCTGGGCACACCGCCAATGATCGGATGCACTCGGAGCAATGACCCGGCCCCGGCCTCATGCATGGATGGGTTCAACCTCAGAGGCGCGTGCAACGGGACGCCCGCGGACCCGCGAGGACTCCTCGCGGTTGGGGACAATGGGACACTCCGAGCGACGCAACGCCCTTCGAAGGCAGCACATGCCACACTGGGAGCTCCTTCTCCCGAGGTTCCCTGATGCCTTCTGCCTTTCAGTCGTATGCAAGCCGCGGGATGTTGCTCGCGGCCTTGAGCTGGACTCTCGCGGCCTGCGATTCCTCCAGCGAGCCGGAGCCCACGGACTACACGCACCCGCTGGCCGAGGGCACGCCCATCTGTGGCCGGGCGGACTTCGACACGATGTTCCCCTACTCCGTGCGCTCCGAGCGGCTCCCCGTCCTGGTCCACTACTACAAGGAGGTCGAACGAGAGACGGCGCTGCAGGTGCTGGCCGCGGTGGAGAAAGGCTGGAACTACCACGTCCACCAGCTTCGGATGCGGCCCGCGCTGTTGGACGGTGGAGAGTGTGGCCCCGACGACGCGTTCGACGTCTTCGTGTGGAAGGGGCACCGCAGTTGCCTGGTCAACGTCCTGTCGAGTGACCCCAACACGGCGTGGGACGACCGGCGTGGCTTCATGGTCGTGGACGCCTGGGGGCCCTACGGCGGCCCGGAGCTCGAGGAGACCGTGGTCCACGAGATGGCCCACGCCTCGCAGGCGGCGGACGACTGGTTCGAGACGCCCATCACCTTCGAGATGTCCGCCGTCTTCACCGACCAGGTGTATGCCAATCGCTACATCAAGACCTACCTCAACGACTTCCAGGCGCATCCGGACTGGGCGCTCGACTACTACGACGACTACGAGACCTGGTATATGTATGGCTCATCCTTGTACCTGCTCTATCTCAAGGACCGCTTCTTCGACGGGCAGCCGCAATTCCTGTCACTCATGTGGGAGGGCTCCCGAAACCCGCCGAGCGCTGAGAACGACCCGTCACTGAACGAGCCGGACTTCGCGGACGCGCTCGACGACCTGCTCGCGAACAAGGGCTCCAGCTACGTCGACACCGTTCCGGAGTTCTCGCGCTGGCGCTGGTACACGGGGGACCACGTCGACGACCGGCACTTCCGCCACTTCCGGGACGGACTGGAGAACCTCCGCGCCGCGAAGCTCGCGCTGGCCGTGGACGTGGAGGCGCGGCCCGGCACGCTGGCCGTCACGACGGACGCGCCGATGATGCTGGGAAGCAGCTATCTCTCACTGCGAAAGGGGCCAGGGACGCCGGACACCATCTACGTGTCGCTCACGGCTCCGGCCGACACGCGGCGCCGCTTCGTGGTCCAGGCCGTGCCGGGACTGACGCCCGACTCGGATGGAGAGACGCTGGACCTGGCATCTGGCCCCAAGCTCCTGCGCTTCGCCGCGGATGCGACGCGGACACTCATCGTCACCGTCATGCCCACCGGGCCCTACGACCCAGACCTCCGGGACAACGACCGCCACCCCTTCTCCCTGGTCCTCTCCGCACAGCCGTGACGCGCGGAGTTCATCCCAGTCAGAGAACTTCGACAGACGCATCGAGCTGGAACACGAAGTCCGTGAGCAGGAAGAGGTGGTCGCCACCCGGCGGCTCATCAACGCGGACTACGAGCGCCTCATTTCCAACGAGCACCTCTCGCTGCTGCGCGGCAACAACTGGGATGTCGATGCCCCCTCGAGCAACTCCGCCGATACAGCTCTCCGAAATCACTCAACAGCAACGAATACTCACAGACGCTCGACGAGACCGTTCGCGGGCTGTTCTCCTCACTCTCGGACAAGAAGAAGCAGCAGCCTCGTCATCGCCGAGCGCCATGGGCCTCCTGAAGCTCCCCCCGGAAGGGCCCTCCCGCGACGTCTGCGCTTTGTTCGCCGGCAAGGTGAACTTTCCGGCCGCCTCCGGTGTCGCGCCTCCAGGCGAAATGACAGAGGTCCCGCGGCGCCCTTTCATGGGAGTCACCACTTTCTGTAAGCCTTTCTGAATCGACATCCGTTGATGGTGGCCCGGAGCAGCCACTGCTCCGAGCCGGCGGGCCCGACTCGCCAGCCACCATGAATGGGAGTTCTTGTGAATTGGAAGAAGGGAATGGTCGCGGGGTTTCTCCTGGCGGGCACGCTGCTCGCCGCGTGTGACCGTGAGCCGAAGCGCGTGGAGGTCATCGACTCGCATGGCCCCGGCGCCGTGGCGCTGCTCATCGAGCGTGAAGGCCGGGAAGGGCCCTACGTCGAGGGGACAACGGAGCACTTCAAGGTCACCGCCTCCGGCGAGGTCTTCAAGTCGGTGCGCTGGAGCGCCACCGCGGGCAACCTGGAAACCGACGCGGAGCAGGTCTCCTGGACGCTGCCAGCGAAGGGCTCCGCGTCCCTGTCCGTCACCGTGGAGACGCAGTCCGGGAAGACGGCGGAGGGCGCGTTCAACTTCAACGTGGTGGCCGCCGCTGCGGTCGCGAGCACGGCCATCGACCCGGGGCCCGATGTGACGGGCGTCACGTGTGAGCTGGCCTTCGACAGCGCGGGCACAGGGCATGCGCTCTACTCGAACGACACCCACCGCGGCCTCTGGTACGGGACGTGGGACGGGACGTCGTGGAAGACAGAGCAGGTGGATGGACCAGGCCTCAACAATGGCGGAACCTACGTCTGGAACTTCGCGCTGACGCTCGATGTCGCGACGGGGACGCCGCACATCACCTATCTGAAGGGACCGGGACTGCCCACCTCGCCGAGCGCGCCCTGGCGCATCACCTACGCCACGCGCAGCAACGGGGCCTGGATTCGCGAGGAAGTCGACCCCGCGAACCGCTCGCCTTGGACGCGGGTGAGCGTTGCGCTCAATCCCGCGCAGGGCTCGCAGCCCGTCGTTGTCTTCAGTGATGGCGCGGCGGCCTCTGGCATCCGCGTCGCCACCCGGACGGCACCCAATACCTGGAGCATCGCGCAGTTCAACACCGCCATCCTCATGGGGGACGTCACCTTCGACGCCTCGGGCACGCTCTACATCCCCTTCAACCCCAACTCCGGCACGGAGACCTACGTGGGCACTCGACCGGGAGCGGCCACGGACCGCATCCGCCTGGAGAGCGTGGCCATCGACTCCACGCAGTGGCTCGCGGCGGTCTGGGGCCCCAGCCAGCACCTGCTGCTCGTGTCGAGCGACGGACTGGAGAGCGCGAAGAGCGCCTTCCATGACCTCACCGTCGCCACGCCCTTCACGTCCAGCACCCAGCGGGGCTCGCCGCTCGACTACAGGAATGACGCCAGTGACCTGGCCTATGGCGCGGGCAAGCCCTTCATCGCCCATCGCCATGGGACGACGCTGGAGCTCATCACTCCGGACGCGGTGGGGTTCTGGACATACACCCAGTTGGGCACGGTGCAGGACGGCTCGCGCCCGAGCGTGGCGGTCCGCCCCACCGACGGCACACCGCATGTCTGTTATCAGCGCGACGGCAAGGTGAGCTTCCAGTAGGCCGGGACTGGCATGGACGGCCGTGTAGCCCACGGGGCCGCGCGGCCTGTCCACCGGCAGGGAGGCGCTCGATGACGACTCCGACAGCGCCTCTTCGCTGCCCCCTCTACAGCCCCTTGGGCCTCCGCGAGGGGCCCGCCAGGGTGGCAGGCATGCGCGGGGGCTGACCGCCGGGATGGTCTCGAGAACCATCCCACGGCATGCTCGCACTTCGCCATGTCGTCACCCTCCCCGTCCAGCCCGTCCACCCCCGTCCCCTTGGCTCCTGATGGAGGCACCTCGACCGGGGGAGACTCGGTGTCCGAGGCGTCCCCGCTCCGTCCCAGCCTCCAGGCCCTGCTCGTCGTGCTGGCGGCGCTCGCGGTGTACGCCCCGTCGCTGGGGCTGGGCTTCGTCTACGACGACTTCCCGCTGGTGGAGGCCAATCCCTGGATTCGCTCTCCCGCGTGGCTGGGGGACATCTTCACGCAGCAGGTCTTCGGCTTCGTTCCGAACGCCGAGGGAAGCCAGGCCTTCTACCGGCCTCTCGTGCACGTCCTCCTGATGGCCATCCACGGCGTGGCGGGGATGGCGACGTGGGCCTACCACCTGGCCCCCGTCCTGCTTCACGCCACGGCCTCGCTCACGGTGTGGGCGCTGGCGCGGCGGCTGGCCACGGGCTCGGTGGCCCCGACGCTCGTCGCGGGACTGCTCTTCGCCGTCCACCCCGTGCATGTAGAGCCCGTGGCGTGGGTGAGCGCGCTCATGGACGTGTCCGCTGCGACGGCGGGGCTGGGCATGTTGTGGATGCTCACGGCTCGTCCCCTGACGCCACGCCGCGCGGTGGCGGGGGCGGCGCTGTGGCTGGCGGCGGCGCTCTTCAAGGAGCCGGCGGTGATGCTGCTGCCCATGCTGGCCGCGTGGGAGCTGATGACCCAGGGTCCGCCGCACGCGGGGGTATGGCGGGAGCGAGCCCTGCGGTTCGGACCTCTCGGCGTCGCGGTGCTGCTCTACGCCGTGCTCCGGCTCAACGCGGTGGGCTGGGCCAGCGTGAACAGCGGCTGGGACACCATCCCGAGGGGAATCGCCGTCCTCAACGCCTTCCCCCTGTTGGCCCACCACGCGAACCTCCTCTTGTGGCCCTCGGTGCTGAGCGTCTTCCATGAGTTCGAGCCGGCGACATCGGTGCTCGACGGGCGAGTGCTCGCGGGAGTCGCGGTGGCGCTGGGAATGGGCGCCGGGCTCGTCCTGCTCCGGCGGCGCGCGCCGGCCGCGTGGTTGAGCCTCGCGTGGCTGGTGCTGCCTCTGTTGCCGGCGCTCCACCTCCGTGCGCTGAGCGAAAGCGCGGTGGCCGAGCGCTACCTGTATCTCCCCTCGGCGGGACTCTGTCTGCTCGTCGCCTTCGCATGGGGGACCGTGACGCGACTCGCACGCCCCGCGGTCGCGTGGGCCTTCGGGCTCGCCGTGTTCCTGGGGGCCACGGCCCGGACGGAGGCCCAGCTCGGCACGTGGAAGAGCGACGTGAGCTTGTGGGTGAACGCGGTGGAGTCCTCGCCCGGGGCGGTGACGCCGCTCCTCCAACTCGGAGATGCCCTGCTGCGGGCAGGCGAACCGGAGGAGGCCATCCTCGCCCTCGAGCGCGCACGCGTGCTCAAGCCCGAACACCAGAACGCCGCGAGCCAGCTCGCTCGAGCATACGTGGACGCGGGCCGGCCCGCCGAGGCACGGGAACTCATGAAGGCGGCGGTGCGAGCCCACCCGAAAGCCTCCGGGTTCCACTTCGTCCTGGGCCTCGCGCACAAGCGCCTGGGTGAGATGGAAGCGGCTCGCGCGTCCTTCCAGGAGACGGCGCGCCTGGCCCCGTCCACAGGCGTTGCGTGGCTGGAGCTGGGAGAGGTCCTCGTCGAACTCGGCCGCGCGGCCGAGGCACTGCCCCCGCTCGAGGAGGCACTGAAGAATCGCGCGGATGCGCCTCGCGCTCACCGGGCATTGGCCCAGGCCCACCGGGCGCTGAACCATGAGGAGCAGGCGCGCGCGCACGAACAGCGAGCACAAGGCATTCCTTAGCCAGGCGCTCCCTCAAGCCCGCTGCACGGCACCAGGACCTACCCGCACGCCAATGACATGCAGCCTTGGGGACCCTTCAGCGAGCGCGCGGCCCGCGCCCCGCCGCGGTCCCAGGAGCTTCATCTTCGGCTCGCGGGGACGACCCGCCTCACGGACCTGCTCACCGTGAGGCAGGCATCCGGTGCACGGACTACGGCGCGCAGTAGACAGCGCGCTCGAACTTGCCCGTCACGGTGACGACGGACGTGGCACGGACCACGAACTCGCTGGCGCCGACATGCGTTTCGGCATTGCACCAGTCATACGTGTACCCAAGCCCGGTCCACGGGTACTGCGTCTTCTGCCAGAACCCATAGCTGGAGGCGAAGTACGCGTTCATCCAGTTCTTGTGCTCGGTGGTGGCCGACTCGGGGAACTGGAGGCCACACGTGTTGTCGTTGATCTCCGAGTCCGGACAGGGGCGGAACATGTCCGCCGGCCGCACCCACAGCTCGACGATGTAGCGCGAGTTGTCGCTCTCACCCGCGGGGGGCAATCCCAGGTACTGGTTGACGCGCGCGACCAGCTTGTCCTGCGGCACCGTCTTGCAGAACTTCTGGAGCTGCGGCGCGGGAGTGACCCACACCTCACGGGAGAGCGTGTTCTGCCCGAGCGTGTAGCCCGCGAAGGTCGTCCAGATGGCCATGCGCACGGCGGTCTTGTCCTCATTCCAGACAAGGTCCGGGTTGGACGGGCTGATGGCCCACAACGCCGTCGAGACATCCGTGCCCGTGGGCTCCGCCGCATCGCGGACGGCCTCCACGTAGGTCTGGGCGTCACACGCGAGCGGCTCGGGAGTCGGGTCTTTGTCATCGCCGCAGGCGGTCAGGGACAGGAGCGCGGCGGTGGTGGTGATGCATCGCAGGGTGCGCGAGAAGGCGCTGGACATCGTTCATCTCCAACTGGGTGTCAGGTCTCCCCGAAATGTAGTCGAACCTGGGATTTTGAGCATCAACCTAAACCTCTGAGAGACATGGGACTCCCGCGCTGGACTCTCCACACGAGGCGGCCCCCTGGAGCACTCTCCGCCTCGTCCCAAGGGGCACACGGTGTGGGCTGCCCCCGATGCCCTCTGATGTGACGCGGACCTGCCCGCTCAAGACTCCGAGGGCGGGCGGTCGAAGTCCATGTTCTTCACGGGCGCGAAGGACTCGAACGGGTCCTGGCGCTGGTCCAGGCTGCTGGCCTGGCGGATGAGGGCACCCAGCTCGCTCACCTCTTCGCGCTGCTTCAGCTCCGAGCCCACTCCATCCCACAGCTCGAGCAGCGCGGCGTACGTCAGCGGTCGGGTCCAGTACGAGCCCCGCAGCTTCTCCGCGAAGGCGGACGACACGTAGGCCAACCGGGTGGACTCACTGGCCTGGCCGTAGCTCGGACGCAGAGAGGCCCGGGGCAGCGGTGTCGCCAGCTCCTTCGATGCCCCGCCTTCCGGCGCCTTGTAGCGGATGCGCAGCGTGCCCAGCTTCCGGCCGCCCTCCCTCGGCTTCACCTCGTAGAGCGCGGTGACGGAGTGGCCCGCTCCCACCTCGCCCGCGTCCACCCGGTCATCCCGGAACTGCTGCGCCGTCAGCGCGCGGTTCTCGTACCCCAGCAGGCGGTACAGCGCGACCTCCTTCGGGTCGAACTCCACCTGGAGCTTCACGTCCTTGGCCACCACCTGGAGTGTCCCGGTGAGGTTGCGCACGAAGACGCGGTGGGCCTCCTTCAGCTCGTCCACATAGGCGTAGTTGCCCTCGCCCACCTGGGACAGCCGCTCCATCAGCACGTCGTTGTAGTTGCCCATGCCAAAGCCCACCGTGGACAGGGTGATGCCCCGCGCCGCGAGGGACTTCACCTGGGCCCAGATGCCGTCCGCATTCGAGACGCCCACATTGGCCACACCGTCCGAGCAGAGGATGACGCGGTTGATGCCCCCCTCGCGCAGATGTTCGACGGCGATGCGGTACCCCAGCTCCAGCCCCGCCTGGGCATTCGTCGAACCCTCGGTGTGGAGTCCATCGATGGCGCTCAGCAGCCGCTCCTTCTCGAGTGCGCTCGTGGGCGGCAGCACCTGCCGGGCCTCCGAGCCATACACGACGAGCGACACCCGGTCCCGCTCGTCCAGTTCCATCACCAGCATGCGCAGCGCCTTCTTCACCAACCCCAGACGGTTCTCCATCTCCATCGAGCCCGACACGTCGATGACGAAGACGAGATGGCTGGGCTTGCGCCTGGCCGGAGGCACCTCGCGCGCCTTCACGCCGATGCGCAGCACCTGGTAGCCCTTGCGCACCGGAGAGGGGAAGCCCTCCACGTGGATACCGAACGGTGCATCCTCCGCGTCGGCGTAGTCGTAGTCGAAGCTGTTGACGAACTCCTCCACGCGCACGGCGCGCTCATCCGGCATGGCGTTGCGCTTGAGGTAGCTGCGCGTGAGCGAGTACGAGGCGGTGTCCGTGTCCACGGAGAACGTGGAGAAGCGCTCCTCCTCGGGGTTCACCGTGGGGTTCACCCCGTACCCCTTGAAGTACATGGCGGGGAAGTTCGTGCGGGTCGGCGGCTCGACTCGCGTGGGCGGAATGGAGGGCGGCTGGGACGGAATGGGGTGCAGCCGCAGCGTCATCGACATGCCGGGCATCGCGGGGGAGCCAGTGTACCGGGGCTGTGCGGCCACGACGGTGTGTTCTGTCCCGATGGATACGCCGTAGGCATCGTGCTGGGCACTCGGCGTCGAGGAGGCCAGCGACTCAAACGAGCGCTGCGCCGTACCGGTTCCCTGGGGGAGTCGCTGGATGAACTCCGGGTTCACGTTGAAGCCTGTCGTCGTGGAGCCCACGTCGATGGTCGGGGGGGCACCGACGATCTCCACCACCTCGGTAAAGGATTCGGGGAGAAGCTCGACGTTGACGCGGATGGTGCGGTTGAGCCGCAGTTGCACATCCATGCGCGCATAGGGCTTGTACGACTCCCGCTCGTATCGAAGGACATACACCCCTGGAGGAAGCTGGGGGATGCGGTATTCCCCCTGCGCGTTGGTGACGACCACCTGCTCTTTTTCGAGGTTGGGAGATATCGCGGTGACCAGTACGTCGGCCACGGGCTGACGGCTCTGGGCATCGATGACCGTGCCCAGGATGGTGCTGCTCTGGGCGAGCGCCTGTGAGGCCAGCAGCACCAGGAGCCCGCACACCACGCGGGAGATGACAGTGTTCATGAGGACCACCTCGGACCTTCGAGAGGTGGCCATCATCCAGACAGAGCGGGCTCCGCATCTCACGCGAGGCTCCTGGCTCCATCACGGTTTCAGCATGGCCCGCGCAACCGGGTGCCGCCGGGGCTTGGAAGTGGCCCGGCGGCTCGCATGGCGCTAGCGATTGAGCAGACCGTCCACCACCCCGTTCACCGCGCCCTTCATCTTGTCCTTCGCCTTGTCGACGTACTTGCCTGGGTCCTCCTTGATGTCCACCGCGACGTTCACCGCCTTGTCGATGCCCTCCTTGACGACCCTGCTGGGGTTCTCCAGAGCGGTCTCCTTGAGGTCGATCATCCCCGCGATGCCCAGGTCCTTGAGCTTGTTCTCGGCGTTCTCCACGCTGTCGCCCGTGAACGTGTTCCCTCTCCAGATGGAGATGGGTCCCAGCCTCTGCAGCTGGGCGACCATCTCGGGCGTGTTGGGGTGGCTGCCGTACTCGAAGACGAAGTTGACGGGCTGCGTGATTTCGCCGCTCGCGACCAGGCGCTCCATCTGGTCGACCTTCTCCTGGAGGGTGCCCTCGGAAGGCGGGTTGATGGCAATCATGGCATTGGGGAACATCTCGCGCGTCTTCGGCCCCTGCTTGCGCACCTCGTCGAAGCCGTAGTTGAACATGAGGAGCCCATCCGGAACGCCCGCGGCCCGGACCTCCTCCAGGAAGCCATGGTCGAAGGCCGCGCCGTCCTTCACGTCCAGCTTGAGGCCCGTGCCCAGCTCCTTCCCCTTGTTCAGCCACTCCGTGAGCGTGAGGTTGTCGCCCTTCTCATGGGTCCCGTCGTGCCGCATCTCGATGCGACCCGTGTCATTGAGCTCCATGCTCACGTCTCCCTCCAGCCAGTTGTATTTCCCCTTCACCGCGTCGTTGAAGTCGCCGCGGGTGTTGGTGGAGTGGGCGTTGTGGGCTTCCGACAGAGGCCGCCCCGGCGTCCACTGCCACTCCCGCGCGGGAGGGGAAGACGGAGGCGGAAGCTCCGCGAGCGACGTGTGCTCCTTGCGCAGCTCCTTCGCGGCCTTGCCCTTGCCGGAGGCCTCGAGCTCCGTCACCAGAGAGCCCGCGAGCTTGTCCAAGCCGGGCATCTTCTCGTCCTTGAGCTCCGCGAGCTTGTCATCGAACTGGTTGAGCTCCGACTTGTCCGGAGTCGCCGCGGCCAGGGTCTGCCCGAGGAGCTTGACGCCCTCGGGGCCGACACTGTTGGCGACCGTGGACAGGTTCTTCAGCGTCTCGTGCGTGGTGTTGAGCTTGCCGTGAGCGTCCTTCTTGTCGTCGTCGAGCTTGCCATTGCCGGCCCGCTCGCCCAGGGTGTTGGCCATGGCTTGAAGCGTCGGGGTGGCGGCCTTGAGCAGCTCGTCGGCGAAGCCCGGGGGGTATCGAGGGTCCGTGACGAGGTTCGCCAGACGCTTGGAGGCCGCCGAAGGGCCTCCGTCCGCGAGCTTGTTCGCGACCGACTGAGCGGCGACGTCCAAGGTGAGGATGGGTTCCTGCACGGACACCGCCCCGGGCGGCAGCGGTGGCAATCGCTCCGGAGGGACGAGCATGGGGAGCGGCATGGGGGACGCGTTCGACAAGTCATCCGGGAGCGGAGGTGGCATGGGCGCCCCCGTCAGGTCGGGGCCCTTGGGCAGCGAGCCCCCGACGAAATCGTCCTTCTTGCGCATGCCCACCTCCGGCGGAGGGGAAGGCGGCTGCGGGGGCGGCTGGAGTTCCTGCTTCGGCGTCGTCGTGGCGGGGGGGCGGCGAAACGCGATATCGAGCCAACTGGCCATGGGAGTGCTCCGGGGAGTGCGGATGAGGGCTTCATCCGGTCGAGCGCCCCTCACGCCCGATGGCGCATTTCCCCGTCACTTTTCTCCCGGTTCTTCCCGGGGAGACCTTCCCGCTGGGTGCGGGAGGTTCGTGTCGTCACGCCTGGGCGGCAGGGGTCAGCCGGGCTTGGTGGGCTCCGGAGGCGTCGCCGGGCGAGCCCCCCAGCGCGCGAGGTGCTTGAAGGCGTTGAGCCACAGCTCCACCTCGCGCTTCGACAGCGCCGCGCGGGAGAGCGAGTGGATCATCTCCGAGAGCACGGCGTCGGGTCCCTGCCGGTTGAGGAAGTCCGCGTCCAGGAGGACCTGCCGCATGCGCGCCTGGAGCGCCTGCACGAGTTGCAGGGGAGCGCCTTCCGCGACGCCCGGCGACGGTGTCTCCACTTGCTCGCGTGCGCAGAGATACATGAGGACGGCCGCCGCCTGGGCCAGGTTCATGGAGGGCTGCTCGGGCCGGGTGGGGATGACGAGCGCCTGCTGGCAGTGGCTGAGGTCCTCATCGGACATGCCTCGCTTCTCGCCTCCGAGGACCAGCGCGACCTTCCCGCGCTGGGCGTTGCGCGCCAGGAGCGCCACCGCCTCCTCGGGCGAGAGGGTCGGCATGCCGCGCAGGTTCTGCCGCGAGGTCGTCCCCACCGCGAGCACCACGTCCTCGAGTGCTTCGGGAAGGGTGGGCACGATGCGCGCCGACTCGAGGACGTGGCTGGCGTGTACGGCCATGCGCCGTGCGCCGTCCATCTCCTGCAGTTGGGGGTCTGAGAGCACGAGGTCCGCCACACCGAAGTTGGCGGCCAGGCGCGCCACGGCGCCGAGATTGTCCGGGCCCTGCGTCTGGTGCAGCACGACACGCAGGTGGGAAACGAGAGACATGTGGTCACCTTACCGGCCGCACACGCTTCCGTCTCGGCTCAAGATGCCCCCTCCCCCGCCTCTTCCTGGGTGCCCACTGAGGCGGCTCAGGCCCAATCCTGCGCCATGTCGACTCACGCGACCCGTGAGAACCACTCCCCCGTGGAGAACTGGGACTCGAGCACCGCGGCCAGGTGCGTGTCCTCCAGTAACACGCCTACTTCGATGTTCCGTGTCTGTCCCCGGTTCGTGAAGTTCGCGGACGTCACGAAGACCCACCGTGCATCCACCACGACGCATTTCGCATGCAGGCTGGCGAAGACCCCCCTCCTGGGCGTGAAGCCGTGGCACTCCGGAAAGGGCGGACCGAAGGGCCAGTGCTCCCTCAGGAACGCCGAGGCCATCGGTGCGCTCGCATAGAGCCTGCAACTCACGCCTCGCTGGAGGGCTTGGTGCAGCGGCCCCAACACGTCCGCGGCGTGGTCGAACGTGAACCCCGCCACCAGCACCGTGCTCGTGGCCTTGTGGAACAGGTCCGCCAGCACCACCGCCGTGTCGCGAGCGCCGCTCCAGCGGGCCTCTGGCCCCGTCCAGACCAACTCCGGCCGCCGGGCACCCGCGCGCCGCTCCGCGAGCACCGTGTCCAGCAGCACCAGCGTTCCCTCCCGCCCCAGCGCGTTCAACGCCGCGACCTCCCCCGTCAGCCGCTCCAGCCCCTCTCCCTGGAGCGCCAGTCGGGACAACGGAAACTCCAGCCGCCGCGTGCCCACCACGGCCTTCAGCCGCTCCAGGTCCAACGTCGCCACGCCGCTCAGGTCCACGGCGTCTTCAGGAAGGCCACGTCCTCGTGGCCCAGCGTGGGCACGACGAGCGCGCGATCCAGGTACTGGTTGAAGCGCTCGCAGGAGCACTCGGGGAGGAAGAGGCACCCGTGGCACGCGGCCCCCTCCAGCTCTCGGTCATCACGGCCCGTGGGTTCGTGATGCGCGCAGACGGGGTCGTTGGAGCAGAGGCGCGCGTCCTCCAGCGCCCGGGCAAGGTGCTGCCCCAGTCGCCGGCCCTCCTCCACCAGGCCGCCCAGCGTGCCTTCCGCACCCGTGGTGCCCGTCATCAACAGGATGCCCGCCATGGGGACGGCGTCGCTGTGCGGCGCGCAGTAGAGCCGCTCGCGGATGGAGCTCGCGGGATAGCCACACTCCAGCGCCACCTCCGTCATCACCAGATGCGCCAGCGAATGGAGCAGGTAGAGCCGCACGCCCGGGAAGGGGAGCTTCGAGCCGGAGCCCTGCTTCCAGCGCTCATATCCAGCCCTGAGCACCTCCTCACGCCGCAGCACGGGCTCGGATATCTCCCAGGCATGCACCTGCTGCTCATTGAGCACCAGCAGCATGCCCTCGCCCTGCATCTCCGTGACGGGTACCCAGTCCCGGTGGAGCGACATCGGCGCGAGCGCCACGTCCAGGTCGTAGCGGCCCTGGAGGTCCTTTGACAGCGGCTCCAGCCGCGTAAAGCCGACCTGGGCCTGGACCTCCCGCAGCCGTCGCGCCAGCACCACGCGTTCGACGAGCAAGGGCAGCCCCTGGGGCCGAGCGATGCGCCGGGCCCAGAAGACCTCGGTGCGATCCCGGGGCATCTCGCCAGGCTTCTCCTGTGGCTGCGCGAGGAATTGGAGCCACTCCGCGGTGCGGATCTCCGGGACGGCTTCGGGCGTGTGCTCGCGCTCCGCGGTGATGGCCGCCAGCACCTCCGCGTCGGAGGCGGAGCCGAGCGCCGCCTGCACCTGGGCAATGGTCCGGAAGGCCGGCAGGGTCTCCGCGGTGGCGGACTGGAGGATGCTCCACGCGGACTGCACCTTGCGCCGGAGCGACTCCGGCTCCGGGATGGTGATGGCACTGGTGGTCTGCGCGAAGTAGCCGTTGCTGGCGGTGCGGACCAGCAGCCGCTGCTTCTCGTCACAGCGCTCCCGCGCCTCCAACCCCAGCCAGGGCCGCTCCCCGTCGCAGCGGTCCTGCTGCTCCTTGTGTGTCATGTCGATGAGGCGCCGGCGCTTGCCGCACGTCGAGCACATGACCTCGATGTCACTGAAGTCACCGCTCACTCCCTCCTCGAGCTTGAGTTGTGGGGCGTCGCAAGGTTTGCGCTCGTGCATCCACCAGCTCCAGTCGATGTCCGACAGGTGCCCCCGTGGACAGGCCGCGACGAAGCGCACCGGCACGCAGCGCTCGGGCTTCGCGTCCACCCCCGCGCAGCGGTGGCGGTACTCCTGGTTCACGCGCTCCAAGCTGTTGGCCCGCACCAGCGTGCGGCAGTGAGGGTTCTGGCAGACAAACCAGCGCGGAAACTCATACACCTGAATGCCGCAGGACTCCGTCGGCTCCCGCTCATCCCCGGCGGGGGGCTTGCGGAAGGGGGCCTCCTTGCTGAGCGGCCACTTGTTGCGGTGATAGAGCGGTTCGACGATCTCCAGCAGCCGTGGCTCGTTGACCACCTCGCCGTGCCCCTTGAGACGCCAGAAGTCCAGGCCGCCCACGAGGACTGCGTCGTTCAGCAGGTCCAGCATGCTGCCTGGACCGAAGGTGGAGACCACCTGGCTCTGGCGCACGCGCCCATCCGGTGGCCGCGTCGAGCGGGCCTTGGTCCACTTCCTACGGTTCGTCATGCGCCACCTCCTCCGCCGCGGCCTTCGGGGCGCGGTAGCCCCCCAGGGGTTGACGTGAAATCCACAGGTGCACCGAGGACTCCACGTCACGCATGGACGTGGGCGCGTCGAACTTGAGTTCGTCCTGGGTGAGATTGTCGGTGGGGTCCAGGAAACCGCGCAGCAGGGGCTTGAGCCCCTTTCCCTTCGGGTCATAGGGCGAGTACGCGCGCTGGGCGGCGTCCTTCTTCGCCTGCTCGATGATGTTGCGCCACGAGTCGAGGAGGCTTCGCGCGCGCTGCATCACGATGCCGCTGGCGCGCTCCGACTCTTCCTTGGGCAGCCCTCGACCCGCGCGCTTCGCCAGGGTCTCGAGCGCCTGTTCCAGTCGGTCCCGGTGCGCCTGCAGGGACTTCCACTCCAGGGGCGCGGTCATGGAGGTGTCCAGCAGCCGTCCCAGTGCCACCACCACGCCCGCGAGCCCCCGGTCGAGCGCCGGTGCCGAAAAGGGTGTCACCGAGGTGGCTTCGACGAAGCGATAGAACGACTCGTGGTACGTCCCGAAGCGCTCGTAGTGGCTTCGGTCGCGGGGCTTGGCCGCGTTGAGGCACGTCACCACGAGGCCGGGCTTGTTCATCTTGCGGCCCACGCGGCTGGACGCCTGGATGTACTCGCTGGTCGTCTTGGGCTGTCCCGCCACGACCATGAGTCCCAACCGGTCGATGTCCACGCCGACGGAGATCATGTTGCTGGCGAGCACGACGTCGATGCTCTGAGGCTGACCGTGCGTGAGCTCCAGACGGTTCTTCGACGCCTTGATGTCGGCGGTCTTCTCCCGGCTGGTCAGTTCGATGGGCTCGCCGCGGATGGTCCTGCCCCGATACCAGGGATGCTCGGCCTCTCTGTCGAAGTCCTCTGGACGACGGCGGACGCGGTCCATCACCAATCGTCGCACCTCGTCCTCGACGAGCCGGCGCATGCCGCCCAGTTCGCGCAGGCTGTTGAAGTAGCCGACGAGCGTCAGGTACGGGTCCGCGCTCGCCGTGCCGTGAAGTTGTTCGCCACGCGCGGCGGCGGCGAGCAGGCTGACATAGACGCGCAACAGGATGGCCTTCATGGGCCGCCCGGGGGCCGCCACGCCCATGTATTGACGCGCGCCCTTCTTGCCCACGGAGGCGAAGAACGTCTCGGAGGCATCCACGCCTGGCGGCGGGAAGAGCGCGACGTCGCGTCCATAAAGGCGACTCACCTGTTGCCGCGAGCGGCGGACGGTGGCGGTGGAGGCCACCAACTTCGCCCGGGGCGCAAGCGTCAGGATGGCGCCTTCGTAGAGGCCCACCATCGAGCCCAATGGGCCGGAGATGAGGTGCAGTTCGTCCTGCACGATGAGCTCCGGGGGAGGCAGCCCCTTCGGGAGCGTCACGGGCGCCGCCTTCACGTCCGCGGCATCATCGCATGGGCCGACGAAGCGCTTCCCGGCGCGCCCCAGGACGCGACCGAAGAGCAGCCCCGTCTCTCCACGCCACGGCAGCATGGCGAATTTGTCCACGGTGGCGACGAGGAAGCACGGCAGCTCCCGGTAGATCTGCTCGTCGACGAAGAGGACGGGGAGTCCTTCCGCGTTGCGGCCCAGATTGAAGGCGCATGCGATGTTGGCGCAGCCGACGAGCACTTCCTCGGGTTTGGATTTGGACGGCCGGAGGATGAAGCACTCCCGCTCGAACGGCGTGGCGCACCAGGGGCAGTTGGCGAGCGGGAATGGAGATTGTGCTCGGGCGCTGTTGTCGTTCTTGTACTCGGTAATCTGCGTGGAGGCTTGCTCCAGCGTGTTGGCGGTCGCGGAGCGGCCGACCCACAGTCCGATGGAGAAGCGAACGGCTCCCAGGCGTTTTGGCTCTTGTTGGCGGAGCACCTCGAGCGCGCAGATGAGTGTTGCTGCGCGGCCGAGTTGGTCGAGTGTGAGCAGCCGCAGCGTGTAGCGCAGCAGCACGGCCACGCCCAGGCCGCCGTGGAGGTGGTTTTGCCCACGGAGGCGGCGCAGGAGCAGGGTGAAGGCGATGAGTCCCAGATAGGCCTGCGTCTTTCCGCCTCCGGTGGGAAAGAAGATGAGCTCCACGAGCTCACGGTCCGCGTGGCCTTCGTGCTCGACGGAGGGGAGGTTGAGCAGGATGAAGGCGAGCTGGAAGAGCCGCCATCGAGGCGCCTCTTCTTGCCGCACCTTGCGTTCCGACTGGGCCATGACGCGGTTCATCCAGCGGAAGGCGTCGAAGGCGAGAGGTTCTCGTGTCAGGAGTTGGATGCCCTCCTCGATGCGGTCGGCCGCGCGTCGAGCCCTGCGGATGAGCTCATCCCGTGTCTCCTCGCGGCGTTCGCTACCGACAGCGACAGCGGCCTGGGTGGCCACCCATTCACGGTAGGTCCGGCCCAGGGGCATCAGGGCCGCTACGGCCTCCGCGGGTGTCGTGAACGCGGCGAGCTGCTCCATGCCCACCGCGACTTCGTCAATCTGCCGCGCTTCGACAGGGAGCACCTCGACGCGTGGTAGCCAGTCCGTTTCCACGCGGGTGACGGGGACGGAGGGGGATGGGACACGCACGGAGATGCCATGACCCACAGCCCACCGCTGGCGGTCGCGGAACTGGAGGTCGTTGACGCGGTCGTCGTCGTCCTCGCTGCTGGTGTCGCTGGAGTCCTGTCGGCTGACGAAGCCCTGCTCGCATTCCAGGGCGAGGTGGGTCTGGAAGGCATAGGCCTCGTCCCGGTCGGCGGCGGTGCTGGTGGGCGGGCGCGCGTTGACGAGGAAGATGGCGACAGCGAGCTCGCCTTCGCGCGTCTTCTCTACGTGGCCTTCCAGGCGCAGGCCCCCGCTGTCCTGGAGGAAGAAGCCTTCCCGCAGAGCCGCGTCGTTCAGGGACAGGTTGATGGAGCGTTGGTGGAAGGTGCGGCGCCAGTGCTTGCGCCCCTCTGCTTCGAGGCGCTGGTAGTCCGCCCAGCAGACATGGGCGGTGAGCTGGGTCGTACCCGCGGGGGCGAAGACGGACAGGCCCATGGACGCGGGAAGGCGGCGCACCTTCTTGGCGGTCGGGTCGGGTCGGGAGGCGTCCTCATGGTCCTCGTCATTGCCCGCGGCCAGGTCGTCCTCCTCGTCATCGGGGTCGTCGTCGATGACGCCCTGGTCGAGAGGGACGAGGAATCCCGTCAGGTACCAGCGGGATGGTGGTGTGCGGAGAACTTCCGGGGCGTCCGAGACAGGAGCACCTGGAGGCTTGTGGAACGGACCCACGAGGTCCGCTTCGAGCGCATCGATGAGGTGGGAGCGAACCGCTCCCGTGTCAGGGACATTCATGGGAGGGCTCAGGCGGTCTGGGCACGGGACTTCGTGGCACGGCGGGCGGTGGGATGGGCTTCCTCGTAGGCGCGGCGTTCGTTCAGGTCGAAGAGGCGGTCGAGAACTTCGTCCTCGAAGGCTTCGAGCTGTTTGGGAGTGGCGCCGCAGTACGGAGGAACGTGGATGTCCTTCCAGCCGTAGGCGTCCAGGACAGCCTGGTCCACGGCCACGTGCAAGTCCCGCAGGCGCTGCGTCGCGGCGTCGGTGACGGACCTGTCCTTGAGTCGGTTGTACGTCGTCGTCAGGCCGATGTTGTGGGCCTGCATGTACTGGCTGCGGTCGACGTGGAGCCGTTCGCCTATCGCGTTGAGCGATGAGGTGCTTGCGGAGTCCGGGAAGGGGAAGGTCTCGAAGCAATCACTAGGTGCATAACGAAGGCGGTCCTCGAGAGATGACGACAGCAACCGTGCCCAGACCTCATGCACGCGTGACTGTAGCGCCGTCAACCAGTGGGCTTGCTCGACGGGAACGACAATGACTTGTTCGCTGAATACAACAGACGATGGTTGCCACGAAAACATCAAGTGCTTCGAAACTCGAGAGGTCGCAAGGCAACGGCTTAGCGGGCTGAGCGCATGATAGAGGGCAGGAGTGTATCGTCCATACTGCCACCAGTATGATTTTCGCCTCTTGCCGTCGGGATTGTCCTTGAGCTTGGCGCGCTCCGGTCTAACCAAATCCTTTACGATGCCCAGAAGGTCAGGCCATAGCTCTGCCTCCTTCAGCTCCATTTGCCCGAAGTTGATGACATACCTTTCGAGTTCGGGACTCGGGTCGGAGTTGAGTTCCTCGCCACCCACGTAGCGAAAGATGCGCGCCGCGTTCTTTGATGATTTCGAGACAAGAGTCGCGCGTTGCTCGGGGCTAAGGACAAACCCCATTCCCAAGACGTACGTCCCAACGAAGCTCTTGCCAGCATTGGCACCAATCGCCACGGGGTCCGGGCGTTCAGGTTTGTCACGCAGCCGAGAGTTGATGCACTTCACGGGCAGACGATCCAGGCGAGGCTCCAGTTTCAGGCCGGAGACGTGGCCCTTCGCCAGATGCACCACGGACACCGAGACGTTGGCGCCAGCCACCGGCCACTTCATGGAGCGCACGGCGTCGTAGAGGTGGCCGCCGTGGTCCACCAGGTACTTCAGTCCCGTGGCCCTCGTGTCTCCCTGCGCGATGGTGTTGGTCGCGATGAATCCGAAGCTGCCGTGTTCACCCAGCAGATGGAACGCACGGCGGAAGAAGTGCGCGGAGAGATCCGCGTTGCCGTGCGCCCCCTCATGAGTCGCCTGGAGCCAAGGGAGGTAGCTCTCTCCGCCCGTCTCGATGATGGCGTTCTTCCCCGCGAACGGCGGGTTCCCCACGAACCCATCGACCCATGCAGCCTTGTTGGGCTGCTCGTTGTCGAGCGGATCCGGCCGGCTCCCGTGGAAGACCTCCGGGAACTCCAGCGGCCAGTGGAACGTCCACGTCGGCGCGGAGAACGCCGCGATGTTCGCCGGCATGGGAGGCGGAACCCCATTCTTCGCCTTGGACAGCCACGCCCCAATCAGGTCCAACCGGCGGACGCGCTCCTTCTCCCGCTCTTTGTTCGAGCCATGGGCGAAGAACGCCCCAACGCACGCATTGGCGATCCGCTTGATGTCCTCCAACGCCGCATCCGCGTCACGGAGAAGCCCCTCCTTCACCCGGCCGGGCTCCAGGTCCAGTTGCAGCGGCTTGCGCTCCGGCCCCTCAAGGTCGAGCGCGAGCTGGAGGATCTTCTCGCGCTTCTCCAGCGAACCATTCAGCGCCTTCGAGATGAACGCCCAGGGCAGCTCCGACTGCTTCTGGCGAGTCGGGGCCCAGTGGAATGCTTGAAGCTGCTCCAGATCGAGCCCGACCAGTGAATCCCCGCACTTGAGCGCATGGTCCAGGAAGGTGAAGGGCTCCGTCTTCGCCAACGTCACGAGCCACAGCGACAGCTTCGCGAGCTTCACGGCCCATGGATTCTTGTCCACGCCGTACAGGCATCGCTGGGCCACCAGTCGGCGTGCGCGCATCACCTCGTCCTCATGCTTGTCGCGCTTCAGCACGCCCTCACGCGTCCAGGCGGCAACAACCTGGTCCGCGAGAAAGCGACAGGACTCCACCAGGAACGCACCCGACCCCATGGCCGGGTCACAGATCTTCAGGTTGAGGAGCCTTTCTGAAGACGGCTGCGGCCCCATCGTCTTGAGCAAAGGATCCAGAGCCCGGCGGACGATGCTCGCGGACAGACTTCGAGGCGTGTAGTGGCTGCTGGTCCGTCGTCGCTCGTCGCCAGGCTGGAGTACCAACTGGGCTGCTCGCCGTGTCTCGGTCCCCTTCACGCGGTACGGCTCGAGGGCGGCCAGGACCATCTGCTGAGTGGAGGCCTGCTCCAGCGCCTTCGACAAGGCTTTCACCGCCTTCGTGTCGAGTCCCGCATCCTCTTCCAGCCATGCCGCACGTCGCTTCGGGGGCTGGGCCAGCACATCATCCGCGGAGACCCATACCTTCGAGGGCTTGAGACAGATTCCAGCACCGCTCAGGCGCTTCACGTGGAAGCCCATCAGGCCCTCGTACACGGAGCCGATCTGCTCCACGTCGAGCGACTTGAAGCTCAGTCGCTGTCCCTTGAGGAAGATGAGCCGCTCCAGGACCTGGAGGACCGTCTCGTCATCAATGGGAGGCACCCGCGCCTCCGTGTCCGCCTCGGCGGAGCCCGCGCCTCCCAGAAAGGGGAACGTGTCAGGGTCGAAGAGTTCCCCACGCCGTGCCGGCATTCGCAGCTTGTCGTGCGAGGCTCCCAGGTAGATGCACCGGAAGAGCGCCAGCAACCGTGGCCACGCACCGAAGCGCCGGTTCATCGAATCGGGGTATTGGCTGGAGTCCTCGACGAGTTGCGCGTGAAGAGCTTTCACCGACAGGTCATCGCGGTAGGGCTCCTGGCCCACGGGAAGCAGGCCCTGGTCCTCCGCGTAGAGGATGAAGACGAGCCGCAAGAGCGTGGAGAGGAGCCCGCCATAGACATGCTCCTCACCTCGTGAGAGCGCCTCGTCCAGGGCCCGAGAGCCATCCCGCTCAGCGGCCGTCTCGAAACCCGCGAGAAGGATACCGAGCGCTTCCAGCACCTGGTCGGCCAGCTCGTCGGTGACATCCGCCTGCCGGCGGCGTGACTGCTCCAGGAGTGCGGGAAGCTGATGCTCGGGAAGCACGCCGAAGAAGCGACGTGCGTGCAGGAGCATCACCATCGCGTCGAACAGCGGACGACCACTGGCGGTGACGAGGTCCGTGAACCGGAAGGTGATGTGCCCTGACGTCTCTCCATGGGGCGCATAGACCAGACGCACGGAGTCCCCGTTGAACAGTAGACCGATGGGAACACGGGCCGCACGCAGCAGTCGGTCGAACTTGGCGGTGGGCTCGTAGAACCACGCGCCGGTGGTGTCTTCCTTCTTGTCCAGGTCCAACCCAGCCGGCAGCTCCCAGGTCAGGAGCGCGAAGCCTTCCGCGGCGCGGCTGATGGGAGTGGAGTCATCCGGCAACCCTTCCGGCTTCGCGGGAGGAGGCCCTCGTCGCAACAGCCCCCGTGTGGGCTTGAGGGTCTGTTGTCCCTCCGCGATATCGAGCTGGAGGTCCTCCGGAAACCTCGTGGTGAAATCATCCTCGGTGTAGCCCAGCACCTCCCGGAGGAAGCGCGGGACATCCGTCACGCAAGGTGACTCACGGCCCGCCAGCAGGACGAACCGCGACTGCGCGGACGCCGGCAGGCGTTGCATGCACTGCGCGTCCTCGAGGACCGGGATGGAGACCACCAGTCCCTCGATGGGCTGCGCCATCCCCATCCATGTCTGGTGATAGCGACGCTCGACGTCCCCGCCAAGGCTCTGTCCGTTCATCAGCGAGCCCCCGGCCACAGATAGACCATACCCACGGGCACCAAGCGGGCGACCCGCACGGCGTAGGTGCTCTTCAAGGATTCAGGTTGTTCGACGAGTTCCCTTCCGAGCGCTGCCAATCGCTGTTCAAGGTGCACCTTGTCCCTCCTCCATTGGTCCCGCTCCACCTGCGCATCGAGCGAGAGCTCGAGCTGCGCGCCCAGGGCCTCCCGGATGGCCTCTTGCTGCGTCAGGAGAATCTGCCTCAGCGCATTGGCTTCGGACGTCCCTCGCGCCGCCAGCTTCTTGCGCGCCCCCTGCTCTCGCACCGAGGCCTGTTCCTCGATGGCGGGCCAGAGCTTCGAGAAGTCGGACTCGGCACTGGCCAGCAGCCGTTTCTGGACGGCCTTCGGTATCGCGGAGAGCGCGGGCGCTTCCGCCAGCGTGGTCTCCAACTGGTCGATGACCTTGCGGTCCGCCTCATCCGCGAAGGGCTTCAGGTGCCCGCGGCCGCCGCCGTCCAGCCACCTTGATGAAACAGAGACCACCTCGTCATGGAGCCGCGCGGCGCCCTCGCCAAAGAGAGACAACCGGCCGAAGACGATGACGCGTGCCACTGCGTCGCGTTGGGTCTGGACCACCGTGACACGGCTCAGGTCATTCGCGGAGAACCCCTGCGCCAGGAACCGCTGGAGCACCCGCTGGACGAGCGGATGGGACAGGTGCAGGTGGACGAGCTTGCTGGAAACACCCGGAGGTGCCTCGAAGACGACGGGAGACAGGGGGCGCTTGCGCAACTCCCACGTTGCCTCGTCGTGCTCCCGACGCGGGCGAATGGAGTCCAGGGTCGTGTTCCACGAAGCAGGAAGTGCGGGGACCTTCCAGGCCTCCAGCGTCCGGCCCTCTTCCGTGATGACCTCCCGCTCCAAACGGCCCGCTCCGGCCAGCTCGAACCCCACGTCCAGCGCATCGCGCAGCAGGACGGGATTGAAGTCCATCACCTTGCCGCTGCGCTCGCGGAGCTCTCCAATCGCATCCAGCTCCTTGCGCAGGGATTGGAGCGTGCGCTGGGACTCCAGTTCCCGCTTCGTCACCTCCGTGCGGGTCGAGGTCGCGGCGCGGGATACGCGCTCCAGCGTGCTCTTCGCGATGCCCGAAGCGAGGGCATCGTGCATCTGGTCCATCAGCACGCAGCCCAGGCTGCCCAACTCGCGCGTGATGGTCTCCACCTTGCGCGCGAGGGTATCGAGCACCGCATCCTCGGCGCGCTGGCCGTAGACGAAGTAGCCGCAGCGCACGGTGGACGCGGGTTGCAAGGCACGGTCGATGCGACCGTTGCGCTGCTCCATGCGTGAGGGATTCCACGGAACGTCGATGTGGAAGAGGTCCGCGCAGTGGCCTTGCAGATTGATGCCTTCGCGCGCGGCGTCGGTCGCGAGGAGGACCCGCACGGGGAACTCCTCCATCGAGCCGTTGAAGGCGGCCTGCACCTGCGCGCGCTTCACGTCATCAATGCCGCCCGTCAGCGTGAGGATGCGCTCATCCCCCCGTTGGGTCCCCTCGAAGGCGGCGGTGAGCTGCTCCTTGAGGTAGCGGAGCGTATCGCCGTACTCGGTGAAAAGGATGACCCGGCGGGGCTTCCACGCGGCGCCTCGGGTGAGCGGGCATTGGTGCTCACGAATCCAGTGGAGCAGGGCCCGCAGCTTCGCGTCCCGGGCGGCGCGGTACCGGGCGCTCAGCGCGAGCATGTCATCCAGGAGCTTGCGCGCCTGGACGCTGGCGGACAGATGCTGACTGTTCTCGAGGATGGTCTCAGCGAACGACAGCTCGAGTGCGTCGTCCGTCTCGCCGTGTTCCTCGGACTCAGGAGCCGTGTCGCCGGTGAGCGCTCCGCCGTCTGAAGCCAGCGCCCCCGCACCGAAGGCCGCCGCGTGGATGGAGAGGGTCCGGTGGAACGCCTCGATGCTGGAGAGGAGGCGCTTCTGGAGGTTGATGAAGACCAGGCGCCCCTGCTTCGTTCCGGGCGCCATGAGCTCCGTGTAGCGCGCGAGCTTCTGGGACAGTTCCAGCTCCGGAGCGGAGGCTTCGCCCAGGTCGACACGCTGCTCGACGGTCTTTCCGTCCGGGGCGAGCCACTCGGCGTGCCAGCATCCCGAGTCATGCATCAGCCGCACGCCCACCACGTGTCGCTCGGGGTAGCGCTGTGAACTGCCCAGGGCGCGAAGGTCGCCCTTGAGCCGGCGCACCATGACGGGAGCCAGCTGTGATTCGCGAACGCGGGTGCCCCGCGTGAAGCGCTGTGGGTCCAACATCTCCAACAGCGCGGAGAAGCTGTTGGAGTGGCCGTTGTGGGGCGTCGCGGAGAGGAAGAGTCGGTGCTCGAAGCGCTCCGCCAGGGAGCGGATGCTGCGAGTGGTCTCCGTGTCGATGGCGTACCGGCTTGCCGAGGCGGGCGCGACAACATGTGCTTCGTCGAGCACCAACAAGGACTTGTGGTGCCCCTTCTCCTCCAGGAGTGTCTTCAGCGGCTCGAAGTACTCGCTGCGCCGCAACGTCTGGTACGACACGATGAAGCGTGAGTGCGTGGCCCAGACGGGGACCTGGAAGCCGCGCTCTTGACGACTGCGGGAGACGAACTCGCTGTTGAAGATTTCGAAGCGCAGACCGAAGCGCTTCTCCATCTCATCGCGCCACTGGAGCGTCACCGAGGCCGGACAGACGATGAGGACGCGGTCCACGCGCTGGCGGAGGATGAGCTCCTGCAACACCAGCCCAGCCTCGATGGTCTTTCCGAGACCCACGTCATCGGCGATGAAGAGATTCACCCGAGGCAGCTCGAGCGCCTTCTTGAGAGGCGTGAGCTGGTGATTCATCAAGTGGATGCCCGCGCGGAACGGGGCCTGGAAGAGCCGGGCGTCGGTGGCGGTGACGGAGCTCCACTTGAGCGCGTGCAGATACGCGGCGAAGTGACGCGGCTCGTCGAAGCGAGGAGCA
Source organism: Myxococcus stipitatus (assembly GCF_037414475.1). The sequence goes on from NZ_CP147913.1 coordinate 1,409,259, forward strand.
GGTCCCAGTCCACCCTGATGGGGTCGAATGACCCGAGCGGCGAGCTCACGCTCCCATAGGACAGACAGGGGCCGCCCCTGTGCATCATCATCGAGACACGTGAGACGAACGAGGGTGTGTTGCTCCCGAACATCCGAAGGAGCGATGACCTCATTGACCAGATACTGACGATGTCTGACCTGCGCGATATCACCCGCGCACGGCGTGGGAGCGATGGGCACGGGTGCAACATGTCGCTACCGGGGATAGATAGAGAATACCACCCAGAAGGTAGACCCCCAGCGTCATCCGCCCCGGTTCTCAGAAGGCACCGATACATCCATCCGCGCAGTGCAGAAACCTCCGTCTGCGTGGAAGTGGCGAAGCTCCAAGTGCAGGGTGGGCATGGCCCAGGTCCGTAGACAGATTGGTCATGCGGCCAGCCTGGGCGTCATGACCACCCCTGCCCTACCTTGCGTGACCAAGGCCAACACTGCATTGAGCTATCACAGGTCAGCCTTGCCCCCCCGAGAACCGAAGAGACACGCTGACAATGGCGCAGACCTCAAACTCAAGGGAGCCTGCAGTCACGCATTACCACCGGCCCCAGGCTTCGTGGCACATGCAATCAATCACAGTCTCCAGCGAAACATCCACCGTGGAGGACCTCCGACGAGCCCTGCTGGAGTGGAGCCACCGGTACAACGCGCACTGGCTGCTGGAGCGCCACAACGTCCTCTCACCAAGTCAGGCCCGGCGAGAGTTGATGCAGGTGAAGCAGGCGACCTGATTACTACCAACCTGGTGTCTCAACAATCCGGTGCGATACACGCCCTGGAACCCACGGGCTTGCTCCACCCCGTCGCACGGACCGTGTCCGCGAGTACGGTTCACATCATTTGGCGCAAGGAGTCGCCAATCGTAATCTCGGATGGAGTGATGGCTCCCACGTATCCATCCGGCCGAATCAGCACGAAGTGCCCTTGAGGCACGTCATAGCCGTCCAAAGCCTCCACTGACAACACGCGAACCCGTTCATCTACCTTCATGTCCACGTGGCGGAAGGACAGCAGGGTGAAGTGCGTCCCGCGAAAGGCATCAAACAGCCGGCTCCCATTCGGAAGTCGCGCATCCGGGGCCCTGTCTCCCGCCCGCAATTCGCCGGGCGCGGAGCGCTCATCCACGGCCAATACACTGTCTCGGTAAGTGATATCCAGCTGGTGGATGGCCGGCGCGGGTGCGGTGGGCGGGCGGAAGTTTTGCTGGTGGAGGCTCGAGGTCAGTCCGAGGACTCGAGCCGCCACTGGCAGGCGCTCGGATTCATAGCTGTCCAGCAGCGAGGGCGGAGCGCCGCGTAATACCGCCGCCAATTTCCATCCCAGATTGTAGGCGTCCTGAATGCCGGTATTCAGCCCCTGCCCTCCCGCGGAGGAATGCACGTGCGCCGCGTCTCCCGCGAGGAAGACCCTGCCCACGCGGAATCTCGCCACCATGCGCACATTGATCTTGTAGAGCGAGCTCCAGCGCAACTCCGACAGGCGAACATCCGTGCGCCCCGTGCGCTGCTCCAGCAACTCCTGGATGGACTCCACCGTCAATGGCGGCACGTCATCCGCGGCCACCGTGGCGACGAATTGGAAGTAATCCGTGCCCGGCAGGGACCAGAGCGAGAATCGGCTCGTGACGTCCCCCGAGTGCGTGAGCATGTGGCAACCGGGTCCCTCCAGCCCCGTGGCCTTGATGTCTCCAATCAGCGTTCGCTCCGTCGTATGAGTTTCCCCCTCGAAGCTCACGCCCAGGGTCTTGCGCACGAAGCTGCGGCCACCATCCGCGCCAATGAGGTATTCCGCCCGCACTTCTTCGGAGTTCCCTTGATGCGTGAGGGTGGCCTGGACTCCGCGCTCGTCCTGCGTGAAGCCCGTGAGCTCCGTGGCCAGGTCCAGACGTCCGCCCAGCTCCATGAAATGCTCGGCGAGGATCCGGTCCGTTCTCCACTGCGGAATGAGCCATGGGCGCGTATAGGGCGTTCGTGTGGACGGAGGAATGGCCGCCGTCCCCAGCATTTCTTCCAGGCTGCGCTCCCACAGCAGCTTCGTCCCTGAATACAGACGAAAAGGTGGGAATGGAGAGCCCTGGGCCCATATCGCGTCCAGTACGCCCATGTCCTCCAGGACCTCCAGCGTGCGGGGTTGCAAACCCTTGGCCCTGGAGCCAATGAAGAGCTCCGGCGATTTATCCACCACCCGGCAAGCCACTCCTCGCCGAGCCAATTCACACCCCAACGTCAAGCCCGTGGGCCCCGCACCCACGATGAGGACAGGAACCTTGGGCATCACTTGCCTCTCTTTGAATGGCCCAGCAATGGCAATAGCGCGCCGTCCACCACCCGGTGGATGAACCTGGCGTTGAAGGGTGCGCCTATGTGCATTTGACGCAGCACCAGCGCCTCCGCCACGTCGTGCACCAGCTCCGTATCCACCTCGCGGGGCAGCACCCCGCGCTTCACCGCTCGGTGGAGCACCTCATGGAATGGAGACAGCTCGTCATCCTTCACGTGCTCTTCCAGGAGCTTGGCCAGCACCGGGGCTCGGCGTGAGGCGGTGATGAGGTCGTTGATCATCGCGATATAGGGCTGGGTCGCCTTGGCCCGGAGGGAGTGCATCACCGCAATCAGATCCGACCGCAGCTCGCCGGTGTCTGGAATGGCCGCGTTGTGCTCCGCGTCCAGCGAGTCGAGGGCCGCCTTGACCAATTCCGCTTTATTGCGCCAGCGGCGATACAGCGTGGCCTTGCTGGCATGGGCCCGGGCCGCCACCTCATCCAAGGTCATGCCCTCATATCCCCGCTCCTCCAGTACCTGGATCGCGGCGGACAAGATTGCCTCCTCGCGCTCCTTTCCTCTGGCCATCCGTGCCTCACTCTTGCCTGAAGTGTACGAAACGGTACCGTACACATCCAGAACGCACGCGGCAAGTGACGTATTCTCCCCAGGTGAGTCACGCCCCGCGCGCCGGGGACACCGAGCAGGCGGCACGCACCGGCCCGGGCCGATTCAATGGGGCTCGACCGAGTGACGAACAAGATTCAAATGAGCTCGGGCGAGTGGTGATCAGATGATGCCGCCGTTGACCCCCACGATCTGACCGGTGATCCACCGCGCCTCCTCCGATACAAGGAACGCGACCACATCCGCGATGTCCCTGGGCTCGCCCAGGCGTCCCAGCGGGGTGCTCTCGACGGCGCTCGCTCGGCGGGAGGGCATGAGCATCTCCGTATCCGTGGGCCCCGGGGACACGGCGTTCACCGTCACCTTCCGAGCCCCCAATTCTCGAGCCAGTCCTTTCACCAACTGCTCCACCACCGCCTTGCTGGCCGCATAGAGGGCTACGCCCGGACGCGACAGGAGGGTGAGATTGGTGGTGAAGCCGATGATGCGGCCACCGTCAGGGACACGGCGCGCGGCCTCGGAGAAGGTGAGGAACGAGCCTCGCCCATTCACCGCGAAGGCCTTTTCGTAGTCCTCTTCCGCGGCCTCGGCCATGGGCTTGACCACCAGCGTCCCCGCGTTCGCGATGACGATATGAGGCACACCCAATCCGCGCTCCACCTCGTCGAACATCCGCTTGACGTCACCGGCGGAAGAGACGTCCGCTTGCAAGGCCAGCGCTAGACCACCTTCGGCCGTGATGGCCTGGACAACCTCCTGAGCCTTGTCTCGCTGCCCCGCGTACACCACCGCCACCTTGGCGCCATCCCTCGCGAGCCGCTGGGCAATGACGCGTCCAATCCCTCGAGAGGCCCCCGTTACGATGGCCGTCTTCCCTTCCAGCTTCCTCATCACTTGCGCCTCCGGTGAATCGTCCCGCACCGGCCGTGACCACGCTCCGGGACTCCGTATGAGATGAGGAGTACGTCGGGCCTGGGTCTTTGATAATGGGCAAGACAGTCACAGCATCTTCAACGCCTGGTTGAAAATAGGAAGCCACACATGGACCGCTTCACCCAGATGGCGGTGTTCGCCAAGGTCGTTTCCAGCGGGAGCTTCTCCGCGGCGGCTCGGCACTTCCAGCTCACCCCAGCCGCGGTGAGCAAGCAAATCCAGGTGCTGGAGGAGTGGGCGGGGGCTCGGCTCCTGGAGCGCACCACGCGGCGGCTCAGCCTCACGGAGGCAGGGGCCTCTTTCCACAAGCGCTGCGCTCGCATTCTCGAGGAGGTCGAGGAGGCTCGCAGCGAGACGAGCGCGCTCCATGTCTCGCCTCGGGGGCAATTGCGCGTGAGCGCCCCGCTGACCTTTGGCATTCAGCACCTGTCCCCCATCCTCTCCGATTACCTGGCGGCTTACCCCGAGGTCACCGTGGACGTGTCACTCAATGATCGACGGGTTGATTTGCTCGAGGAGGGCTTCGATGTCGCGGTGCGCATCGGTCAGTTGGAGGACTCCAGCTTGATCTCCCGGAGGCTGACTCGAAATCGCTTCGTGGTGTGCGCATCGCCCGCTTATCTCAAACGCCACGGGACGCCTGGGCGGGCCTCCGAGCTCTCCCAGCACTCCTGCGTCATCTACCCCCCTGTGTCAGGGAAGATGTCGCCTCGGCGGAGATGCCGAGCTGACGACGCCTTGGGGGCGAGAGCAGGCAGGAAGCAGTGCCGTACACGGATGCATTCAAAACGCAGATGGTGAAGCGGATGGTGGGCCCTGGCGCGGTGAGCGCTGCAGCACTGGCCCGGCAGGTGGGCGTCTCACAGCCGACGTTGTCGCAGTGGTTGCGCGAGGCGAATAGGGTAGCGGCCATGCCGCCCCCGCCCGAGGAGAAGAAGCCCGCTCTGCCCCCTGCGCCGAAGAAGTGGACGCCCCAGGAGAAGCTGCGGGTGCTGGCTGAGGCCCAGGAGCTTGCCGACGAGGAGCTGGGGGCGCTGCTGCGGCGCGAGGGACTGCACGAGGCGCAGCTGAAGGAGTGGCAGCAGGTCGCCGCAGGAGCCCTCTCGGGTGGCGCCGCAGAGCCGCTGCCCGCGAAGGAGCGCAAGCGGCTGGCCGCCGCCGAGAAGCGGGTGAAGGAGCTCGAGCGCGAGCTGCACCGCAAGGAGAAGGCGCTGGCCGAGACGGCCGCGCTGCTGGTGCTCGAAAAAAAACTTCAGGCGATGGGCTGGGACCAGCGGCACCTGGAAGACGAGGACGACTCCGGGGACGAGAAGAGCGAGAAGTGACGCTCGCCCACGTCGGCGAAGCCCTGGAAAAGGGCGTGCGCCTGGAGGTCGTCTGCGAGCGGCTCGGGGTGGCCCCGCGCACCATTCAACGCTGGAGGAAGCCCGCCACGGCCGAGGACCGGCGGTGCGGTCCACGTACCCGGCCCGCCAACCGGTTGTCTGAGGTGGAGCGGCGCCGCATCCTGACGGTGGCTAACAGCGAGGAGTTCCGCGACGCCTCGCCCAAGCAGATTGTCCCCCGGCTGGCAGACCGGGGCGAGTACCTGGCCAGCGAGGCGAGCTTCTACCGCGTGCTGCGCCAGGAGGGGCAGTTGGCCCACCGGGGCCGTGCCAAGGCCCCCACGCCCAGGCCTCGGGCCGAGCACTCGGCTACCGGGCCCAATCAGGTATGGAGCTGGGACATCACCTACCTGAAGGGCCCGGTGAAGGGGGCCTTCCTCTACCTGTACCTGGTGGTGGACGTATTCAGTCGGCGCATCACGGGCTTCGAAGTCCACGAGGAGGAGTCGTCCGAGCATGCCGCGGCGCTCATCCGCCGCTGCTGGCAGCAGGCCGGCTGCCCCGAGGGGCTGGTGCTGCACTCGGACAACGGCGGACCCATGAAGGGCGCCACGTTGCTGGCCACCCTGCAGTGGCTCGGCGTCACGCCCTCCTTCAGCCGGCCCCGCGTCTCAGACGACAACGCCTTTTCCGAGGCCCTCTTCCGCACGCTGAAGTACCGCCCCAGCTTCCCGCAGCGCCCCTTCGCGTCCGTCGAGGATGCGCGCTCGTGGGTGACGCGCTTCGTGGCCTGGTACAACACCGAGCATCGGCACTCCGCCATCCGATTCGTCACCCCTGATGACAGGCACTTCGGCCGCGAACTGGCGCTGCTCGCCCGGCGCCAGCAGGTGTACCAGCGCGCCAAATCCCGTCATCCCGAACGCTGGAGCCGCGACACGCGTAACTGGACGCCGGTGGGCCCAGTCCGCCTTGGGCCCTCTCCCAACCTCACCCCGCTTCCGCAGGAGGTGCGGTCCGTCGGCTGAACCCTCTCACGCGACATCTACCTTGACGCTCACCGCTACACCCTGGGCCATTTCGTGCGGGAATGGCGCTTCAGCGGACAGCATGGCGACGAGCGCGTGCCCGTATCCGGCCGCTTGATGTCCAACAACGGCGCCATGCTGCGGACAGCGATACTGAAGGGCCTGGGCATCGGGCTCATGCCCTGGTTCATCGTGGGTGAGGATGTGAAAGCGGGGCACTTGGTCCCCCTGCTCACGGAATATGAGCCTCTTGAGGTGGGGATCTACGCGGTCTATCCGCAGAACCGACAGCCAGCCGCCAAGGTGCGCAGCTTCGTGGATTTCCTGGCCACTCGCTTTCAACAAGAACCATCCTGGGAGCCCCGCGGCCCCCCCAAACGGCGCTGACACTCCTGAGCGGCGTCCCCTCGGCATTCCTGCGCGAGTTGAGCAGGGTCATGACCGAGGTCACCGAGGCTGCACTTCCAACACATCCAGGCCCCAGCCGAGTTCACCGCCGGCCCCCTTTTCCCAAGACTCCAACGGTGACACCTGTGCTCCGGGATGACATCACCGTGGCGGTCGGCGAACAGGACGCGGGAGCCCTCCGGGGCTGCTGAGGAAGCACGACCTCACCTCTCGCGCTTCACGCGGAGCGGTGAGGCGGACAGGCTCTCCGCGGTCTGCGGCCCCAGAATCACGGGGTGCTTGCCACCTGCGCCGAGCAGGAGGACGATTCGCATCCCGCACTTGGAGGTTCGGATGCGGCTTCCCCTGTGGCGAGTCAGGTCCAGCGCCCGCGGTAACGCCCTGCTCGGCCCGGCCGTGGCGCTCACGCTCGTCGCCGTTGGCGGGTGTACGTCCTCGTCCGTCAGGGAGCCCGGCCCCAGCGACCTCCCGAGCGAAGAGCTCGAGAGCCGCTGCGAGCAGGCAATCGCCACATTTCAATGGGAGGCCCAGCGGCACCGGGGCTGCGTGGAGGACGACGACTGCACGGCCGAGAACCTCCACCTGCTCACGCGGGGGTGTTGCTACCCGACCTCCCGCGACTGGAGGCACGGCGCCGAGGGACGGGCCCTGCTCGACGCCGCCTTCCTCCAATGTCGACACGCCATGGGGGACGCCTATTGCCCCAAGCCCTGCACCGCCGCGTGCGTCGACCAGCTCTGTGTCGGCAGGTCCTCCTCCCCCTGGGTGCCCCCACTCTGGCAATAGCCCCCTGCATCAGGGACGTTGTCGAAGCTGCTGCGTGAGCACTCCAGCCCCTGCCGTGCCAGCACCTCGATGGCCCGCGCGAGGAACCGATGGGCGTCACGGTCGTTGTCGCGCGAGAGGATTCAGCCAGCAAATCGCACGTCAGGCATCACAGGGGGGGCATCGCGCGGTGACGGCGAGAAGCCCATCACCGCCCCTGCTGGGCTTCCCCCGGGGGAGGACAGGTCAGGTTGGCGGGCATGGACCACAGCTGGAAGGATTGGGTCTCGTCGTAGGCGCGGAAGTAGAGCCGGTCCCCCACGAAGCGAAAGTCCGAGGGAATCGAGCCCCGGATGCCGGGCTGAATCTCCTGGAGCATGCGGGTCGTTGCCGGAGTCCCCCGGGTACACCAGAGCTCGGGCCCCGTGGTGATGGGCCCCGCGACGAAGAGGAGGGTGTCCGCTCCCAGAGGGACATAGGGGGGGACGTATTCATCCACCAGACTCAGCCCGTTCGTGAGAAGGAGCGTCCCCGCGCTCGTGCCATCCGTCACCCACAGCGAGGCTTCGCGCCCGACAGGGCCGGTGCCGCCAATGTTGAGAGTGAAATAGAGCTTGCCGTGGATGTTCGCGACCCAGGACAGATAGGGATTTGCCCAGGGCTCGTTCGCATAGGGATTGGGGATGATCTTGACCGTGCTCTTGCCGCCCCCGCTGAGCGAGAGCCGCTCGATGCGGGACTTCTCCGTCTGAGAAATCGTCGAGAACAGCAGCACGTTCGAGTTCTGCACCCCCATCAGTGAGACATAATGGCCGAACGTGTCCAGCCGCACCGTGCCGGCCGAGGTGCCGTCGGACTTCCAGACCTCGGCGTTCGGCCCATCGAGGAGCACGAACAGGGCGAGATTGCCTTCACGGACCCAGTTCTCGAACGCGACGACCTGGGCGTCCAGCCGCTTGGCCAGATAGGTGCCGTTCACGGTGCCATCGGTGCGCCACAGCATGGTTCCCTGGCTTGCGGATGTCACGACGAAGAGCACGACGTCGCCCGCCGGGAAGAGCTCTTCCCGAAGTGTTTCGGGAGGACTGATGGATTTGAGCGCGAAAGTGCCATCCTCGGTGCCGTCGGTGCGCCACAGGATGTTTCCCTGGGTTGGTGTGGTCAGGACGAAATAGAAGAGGCTGTCTGTCTGAAGCCGCAGCGACCGGATTCCGAGTGTCCCCAGGGTGCCGAGCGCCTTGACGAGCACCGTGCCATCCGTGGTGCCATCGGAGCGCCACAGCTCCAGGCTCTGTCCTGGTCGGGAGATGAAGAAATACTGGGTCTCGCCCATCCCGAACGAGATGGGCCCGAGCGTCGCGGGAGGACCGATGCTCTTGAATTGAATGGTTCCTGGATCGGTTCCATTCGTGCGCCACAGGTCGACTTGTGGGCCGGCTGGCGTGGGGGCCCCTTCATGGAAGATCGTCAATTGACCGCCCTGCGGTATCAGGATGGGCGGCCAGGCACCACCGGGCCCCGGGGTCAGGTCCTTGACGATGTGAGTCCCGCTGTGGGTCCCATCGCTGGTCCACAGCTCCAGGCCCGTGGTTCCTGGGTCATTGAATACGAAGTAGGGCCTCTCTCCGATGGACAGCAGGACGAGCAGGCTGGGGATGGACGCGGTGGAGGCTGGAAATGATTTCACCGGGACTGTCCCGGCCTCCGTACCGTCACTGAGCCAGAGCACCGCACTGCCGTCATAGAAGTTGGTCGCGAAGTAGAGGCGGCCCGAGGCCGTGCCGACAAGAGACTCGGGATAGGGGCCGTTGCTGGAAGAGCCGGAGCCAGGCGGAATTACGACTTTCACGCGCGAGGCCACACCGGTGAGGGACGACCGTGTCGGGGATTCGGGGCGCCCCGCATGGACTGGCAGGGCCCCGCACTGCAGTATCGCCAGACTCAACAGGGCACACCCATACCTCATTCGCATATCAGCACCTCCTCAAGCGCGACAGAAGAGGGTAGCGAGGGATTGGATGTCTGGGCTACGACCCCGGAGTGCCGGGCCCTTTCAGGCCCCACAGCGTCGGAGGATGGTTCGAACCCCTGTCCGTTTGAAATGGGGGCTACACCATCATCAGAAGCCACCGCCTCGCGGAGCGCCTCGAGAATCCGTCCATACAGGGCGAAGCTTTCGGTCTCGAAACAGTTCAATCCGCATCAAAGATTTCATGAACGTGGAGACCAAGAGAGCCGGGCGCAGGAATGCGCCCCCCGTCCACTGTAACGCCGGCACTGTATGTCCGTGGGGGCTCAACGCCTCACGTTGAGGCCCGCACCCCTCAATTTTCTCGCCAGACTTCAAACCGACAGGACATGACGCGGGCAAGCCTTTTCTCGCGTCAAATTTCCTCTCGCCTTTTGCCTCGTTTCGGTTAACAAAACGTCCTGTCACTTCCTGCATATCTCCATTTGTAGCCAATACCCGGCTTTCGGGCTGTCGCTTTTGCCGAAGGCCGGCATCTCGACTCACATCGAAAGGGAGAGCATGTCGTCACGTTCCATGCGGTGGATGGAGAGGGGCTGTTTGTCGGCCATTTCCCTGGCGGGATTGCTCGTCGTGCTGCCAGGAGAAGCCCAGGCCGCCTGTGGTTGCTCGGGCAATCCAGGGACCATCACCTCGGATACCACTGGGCCCTGCCTGCGCGTCACAGCTCCCTCCGGAGCCGCCAACAGCATCACCTTCCGGTTCAACCAAGCCTATGCCTGTGGCCAATACGTCACGGGGGAATATTTCGTCAGTCCTGCCACCGTGGGAGGGAAAGTCACCCTCACTGACATCACGCCCAAGGTCACCGGGCGTCACGGCGTGGAGGTCAATCCCTCGGGCCTCAACGAGGTCCCCTGGGACAAGCGTTTGAGCAGCACGGGGTACAAGACGCTCACGTTCCCCTATGCGGCGTCCGTCGGCAGCTCCGTCGTCAAGTACGTGTCCGACAATCCCTCGGGGGATTGTGACGCGGTGGGAGAGAAGTCCTGTGGCCGTTTTGCCGCCGCGCTCACGGTGGTGGCTGCCGCGCCAGCGAATCCGGCAAAGACTTTTCGTCCACCGTATGTGGGAACCTACAAGCCCACTTTCACCACAGACCAATTGCAGACCCAGTTCCTCTCGCGAATTCCGCGCTCGCAGTTCACAGAGGTGGTCAACCGCACGGAGGCGGAGTCCTGGGTCCGGGGCCTGCGCCTGGATTACACGAACGACTCCGTGGTGTGCGACCTCACGCCTCCAGAGGACAACATCCCCTATGGCCGTCCTTGGGCCACGGACATGTGGATGTACGACACGCATCTGTACGCCTGGCTCAACATGGGTGATGTCTGTGATACCGCCCCCTGCTCCGCGGCACAGGACCTGGCCGCCAAGCAGAAGGTGCTCGTCGCGCTGGTGCAGCACGGCATCGACGTCTGGGCCAACCACAAGATGGGCAGCAGCTTCTGGCGCGGCGGTGGTGGCAACGGTGGCGGCAAGCTCCTGAACTACGCCTTCGCGGCGGCCATGCTCCAGGCTCCGGAGATGCTCGCGGACCTGGCCCAGGCCCAGGGACAGGAGTTCTTCGAGACGGGCAGCTATTACCGTGGCGTCAACGGCGTGGCCCTGTGGGGCCAGGAGGCGGGCTCCGAGGAAGAGTATTGGGCGGACCTGGCCCAGCCCCCGGGTTCGACCAAGACCATCCGTGACCCATATGGCCTCATCGACGGCGGGGGCGAGCTGGGAGGCGCATACCAGGACAACACGGCCAAGCCCACGCAGTACACGGGGCTGTTCATGCGCCTGATGCCCGCGCTCGCCCAGGCGTGGCCCGCGGTGAACCGCGACACCATTCTCGAGTACACCGACCGTTGGGTGTACGTGGGCGCCTGGACGCAGCCGGACGTCTGCGCCCCAGTCACCACGTGGGACCGCTACGGCGTGGACTTCGGGCCGGATGGTCAGGGGTCCTGCATCCGCGATACCCAGGCGCCGCTGGGTCGCGCCCCGGCGAGCCATGGCGCAAACCAGAACGGCGGGAACCGCACGGAGATGGTTGGAGAGCAGATGTGGTCTTTGCTGCGCGGGTGCGTGGACACCTGCTCGTGCTCAGGCCAGAGCTGCGCGATGCCGCCCACGCCGTAGCTCGAGCCGCACATGAAATCCGTGCCCTCTCTCGCGAAGAGAGAGGGCATCGTCATGTCCGGTGTCAGCGATTGAGGACGGTCTTGTTGTACCAGTCCGCAATCTCTCCACCGGTGGTCATCCACACCTCCTTGCGCGACGTGATGTGGGCGAGCGCCTGGGCGAAGTACTTGCTGCGGTGCGGATGCCCAATCAGGAACGGATGCAGGGCGATGGCCATCACGCGGCCCGTCTTCGCGCCGTCCTCGTAGAGGGTGTCAAACTGGTCGATGATGGTCCTCGCGAAGCCTTCTGCGCTCTGCCCATGCACAAGGAAGGCGCCGAAGTCGTTGAGTTCGAGCGCGTACGGTACCGACAGCATCTGGCCCGTCTTCACTCGCATGGGGTAGGGCTGCTCGTCGTTCACCCAGTCCGCGACGTACTGGATGCCCGCCTCGGCCAGGTAATCCAGCGTGTGGAGCGACTCGCTGAGCGCGGGCCCGAGCCAACCCCGAGGCGCCTTGCCGGTGCTCCTCGTGATGGTCTCCACCACGGAGAAGATGTGCTGGCGCTCCTCCTCGGGTGAGTGCTGCGGGAGCAGCATGGAGTTGGTTTTTCCGTGGCCCATCCATTCCCAGCCCAGCTGGGTTCCCGCCTCGATGATGCGAGGGTAATGCTGGGTTGCGTCCGAGTTGAGCGCCACGGTGCCCTTCACGCCGTACTTCTGCATCACCTCCATCAGGCGCCAGATGCCCACGCGGACGCCGTAATCCCGCCAAGCATAATTCAGCACGTCCGGCGCCAGGCTCGTGGTCGAAGGGATGAGCGAACTGGACGGCCGGTCGAAATAGAAATGCTCGACGTTAGGGATAACCCAAACAGCCACACGGGCACCGTTGGGCAGATGCAAGGGCGGCCGGTCGACGATGGGGGAATACGGGAAACGGTCATGCTCCTGAGGAACAGTCATGGCTTGCGACAAAGTCTGTCTCCCAATGAATGGCGAGGCGAACGGGCAGACCTCGCCCAGAGGGGCGTGGCGGTTCCGCTCACCAAGTTGGCAGAAAGATAAATCCCTCCGGTTTTTTGACTAGAAGGCCTTGATTCCGAAGTCTCCGGACACAGATGTCCGCAATGGACTCGCGGCCAGACGGTGGCCCCCCCCCTGGAAGTCACTGCCATCTGGGATGATCGCCGCTACCTCGACATGGCCCTGCGGACCTCAAACCCAGACACCGATGGATGATACCGCCAAGGAGCCCTCCCCCCCCCGTCCCCTCCGAACCAACTACACACGATTCGGGACTTGCCCCTTCCTTCTGCCGCAGCCCACTCGTCTCGAATTCCTCCACCAACTTCGGCCACGCATGCGGATTGGGTCGTCGCAGGCCCCAGAATCCGCGAGGCGCGCTCAACTCAGGGCGCCCGCTGTCCGTCGGTTACGGAGGGACCCACCGAGGGTGCATGCGGCCAAACAAAAAGCCCAGCAACCTCGCGGCTGCTGGGCTTCTCACTGTGGAGGCGGCGGGAATCGAACTCACAGGCAGGGCGATAGAAAACCTAGGCAGGACGCGCAGTTACCCCCTATCGCCTTGAATTTCCTCGGGTTCACAATCCCGCTCGTCCCACGACGGCCCCCCAGGTGCCTCCTCGAACCACGCTGGAGGGGCACACTGGGGGCACATGGAGCCCAACTTCGCCAAAGCCGAACGACCTAAGTCTCCAGGCGTCTCTGGCCCTGCGTAGCCCCCGTGAGAACTGACCAGCGGCAGTATGCGCCCGGTCGAGGACCTGCCGGGAACATTCAGGTGAGCGAGGACAAAAGGCATGCCCGTCGGAAGTGGCCGGAGGAGCCCCTGCGGTATGAGGCGGTGCAAGAGGCCGTCTCGCCATGTTGTTCGCGAAGGCGAGTGACGTAAGGCGCGACCCGCGTCTTCGTTCTAGGAGCGAGAGTGCGGCCACTCCAGATTCCCCAGGGATGTGCGGAAGAGGGAGAGAGTGGAGCCCAAGACATCGGCCAGGAACGAGATGACACCTCGAGTTGGCAGAGCGAAGCTGAGCAGGAGGACATGCGACTTCGACATACTCACATACCAAGGAGTGGAGACAATCATCAGGGACTGGTGTCCGTGATGGGTATGGAGGGATGCACGCGACTCTGTAGCCACCAAAGAGAGCCAAGGCCCCTCCCCGCGCACCTCTTTAGAGTGCGGCCAGGGTCGGCATGTACCCCTGGGGCTGCACCGTCGCTCACCGGACCAGCGTACTGCTCAGGCGGTCTCTTCCTGCGGCCCCTCGCACTGCCGCCACTCCAGCAGGCACTCTCATAATGGCCTCTCTCCCACCAATACGTCAAACTGACTGAGATGGGATTCAGCACTCAACCTATGCTGGGGTTGCCGAGGCGGTAGACTTCACGCCAGCAGTGCCAACTCAAAGGACACATTCGATGACGGGACGCGTGGCGCGCGCAGGCTTCTATTTCTCCGACCTAGTGCTAATCGAGAGAGTACTTCGACACTTAGTCGATTGTCGGGCTGCTCAAATCGGGGGAGCGCCGCCACCTCCTGCACCACGTTTTCGTGTCGAAACGCATATCCAACATGAGTCTACACCCGAATGGGACCTTCTTGAGGAGCGGGCAGGTGAACGACCCGCCAAAGTACTAGAAGAAGTAAAGAGTGGACGGGTCGATGCAGATGACCGACGGGCACTATGGCATCGTATTCGGCGCACCGTGGTCGCGCTGGATAGGTCCGGCATGTCCACAGTTATCCCTAGACTCACGGTGAATTCCGAGGACCCTCCAGACAACCCTGACAGGTGGAAGGACCTCTCTAACCTCGCTAAGACCGCATCAGCCAATGTTCGACCGCACCAGGTGAGATCCGCTGCAAACCTCGCCGAAGAAGCACTCTATTTCCTGACACATCCGCTCTCGGCAGACGGGGCGAAAACGAACATCTCAGAGCCTGTGCTTTCCAACACACGGGCACGCGAAATCCTATCCCTATTCGAATACAATGACTCACCGAGCAAGCCCAGCCTCGAACAAAGCACAAAAAACCTAATCGAACTACTATCCCCAGAGCTCTCACTGGAGACACTGGGAGACACTCTGGTTGGAGAAGTTGTCCGGCGCGCCCAATCGCCCGATGCGACACTGCATACTTTTCTTCCTGGCGATCTCTGGGCGAACGTCAAGATACTGCAACGACTCAGCTCGGTTTCACCCGCCGCTGCCGGTTGCTGGCAGCAACTCGTGCGACTGGGGACAGAAGAAAATCTATCATATACATCAGAGAACAGCACTGCGCTAGCATACCAAGACTGGCGCATGGTTCAGCCACAGATAGCGTCTAGTCTTCACGCGGCAAGTGCATCACGAGTGGCACTCACCGGGAGCGGAGGGCTCGGGAAAAGCGTTCTTCTTCTGGAGTTAGCCCGAGAAGCTCGCGAAAGAACCGCCAATCTCGTGCTCCAGTTTAGCGGAAGCGCACTGCGAGCACATGCGCAGGAGAGGCTGGGAGAGGGGCTTGAGTTGGGTCGTTTTCTGGCGTCTGCAAGGGGCCATGCGATTGAGATCTTCATCGACTCTTTTGAGGATATTGCCGATACGGTAGAGGAGAGGAGAAACTATCTTGCCGAGATTGGCAAAATCGCAGAGAAGGGGCGGGCCCGTGTCGTCCTTACCGCTCGCGCCACAACATGGAAGTCCGTCGCCGTTTCTCTGGGGCAAGTAGCAGGCTGGCAAGAAGCAGAACTTGCGGAGTGGAATGAGGCAATAGTCGAAAGGCTGGTTGGAGCGAGCCAGCGACCCCAATTGCCATCCGACGTTCTTGGTCTGTTGCGCACTCCTCTGTTGCTAGACCTGTTCCTGCGGACGTTTGGCAACAACGACATCATTCCGGCAACACTCCATACACGCCATGCAATTCTAAGCGCCTTCTGGGCTCGACGGGTGTTGCCTCCTGACCAGCAAGAGTCGAGCGTGCGCAGAAGGGAGTTACTAAGATGCGCACGCGAGGAAGCATCAGGAATACGCGAACATGCAGACCCCAACCAGATATTGCTTCGACTGGCCGGGGACGGAGTATTTCTGGTGCGGGGAGGCGTCTTTCTCTTTCGCCATCCACTCCTTCGTGACTTCGCTCTTGCACATTGGGCGATTGCGCCAGAAAGCGAAGCCGCCTCCCCAGCTCAAGCGCTTATGCAGATCCAGAGCGGACTGGCCCAATGGGGTGCGATGCGCGCTTTGATTGAGGCGGCATACGATGCCCTTGCTGAGAACCAAGCTGTTGCGACTGGATTTCCAAGTCCCACAGAGTTGATCCGTAGCATTGATTCGCATGCCCCTAGCCTCCTTCCTATCCTCGCCGAGGTTTTAGGTGAATTGGGGGCTCCCAACAATGTGCGGACAGAAGTCATATTAGACTCCTTCGCATCCCCAGATGCTGCTTCGCGCTTTCTAGACCGGCTATTGAGCTTGGCGCAGCTCTCAACGAACGTATGCTGGTTGCGTTGGCTTTCCCAGTTGCCCGACAGCACTGCCTGGTTCGATGAGATTCCATGGGCTCGAACTGAGTTCGTTGTTAGAGCTGGATTGCTCCTTGATGCAACTTGGAAAGATACACCACAGAGGAACAGAGTCGACCTTTTCCCTGTCGCTCAGGCAGTAGCGCGGCGGATTCGCGAGTGGTCGATGGCCAGAACAGTTCAAGCCAATCCAGACGACCTAAACAACCGATTGCCCCTGCTTATGCCGTTGGTGGCGCGCCTCGCGCCTGGGACACGCACGCTAGAGTGGCTCGCATCCCACGCGACGCGCTCTTCAAGCGGTCGCATGGCTGTTATGGAGTCATTGCCGAACCTGGCAAGCACGGCTCAAGAGCTAGGCCAGCATCTGGATGCAAACGATGTGGCAAAGTTATTTGTTTCTACTGGAGGACTCAAGTGGATGGACAACCTCTTGATCACAAATAGCGAGGCCCCAAACATCCCCATTGAAGAATACCTACGTACAACCATTGCGCTCTTAGGTCAGCATTCCAACTCTACCCGTCCTCAAGGGCTGCTGGAACTGATGCCGGAGACCTTCTTACCTGTCGTATTTGGCTTTCTCGCCGGGCTTGGCTTTCAACGGCAAAAAACAGAGTGGCGGCAAAAAAACTCCAGTGAGGTAGTCGACTTCAAGAGAGACGGCGCAACACTCACAGCAGACACCACAGAAGCTGGCCGCCTGGAGCAGGAGCTAAATGAGAATTCACCGCCAAACCTCTCCATCGAAGAAGTGATGGGCCAACTTGTCGACGACACATACGACGGGAGTATCGAGGCTGGCGGCCACGAGCGAGCCCTACTGTTATCTACACTGAAAAGCCGTCTCCACGAAGCACTGTCGAATGGCGATGTGAAGTTTGCACATCAGTTCTGGACATCAGCAAAAACTTCCCGCTCTGCATTTTCATGGATATTGCTACTTGAAAGCCTCGTTCAAGAACGCATCTGGGAGCCAACACTTGTCGATGAGTTGATCACGAAGAGGCCACTCTACCATCTATTTCCAGCACAGGAGATTCTTCACCGGGCAATCAGTTTGCGCTGGCAGTCCGCCCACATTGAAGTGCGCGAGGACATTCTCAAGCGAATCTCGGAGATAGCCAAATCCCCTCTACTAAATGGACTTTATGCCGTTGCGCCAATTCTCACGGCAATTCCGCAAGCATCTCAACCCGAGGCGCTTCGCGTTTACGACAAACTGTACCATCTGCGCGGATGGAATCCGCGGCCACAAAGAAAACAATCACACCATCCTGAATGGGGCCTTGACTCTTCGGATATTATTGGGCTTGGCAAAGCTTCATGTACCGAGAAGGAATGGGAGGACATTCTCTCGCGCTCCGCTCTCAGCAGTGTGCATGGGAGTGACGAAGCGGCATTCTCCCAATTTTTCGGCATTCTGCGACTGGCTATTTCACGGGGGCTCCCTTCTGCCGTCGAGACAAAGACGCATGTCGATATTCTATCGATACTTCGGAGCGTGTTCGAGCGTATCGAAAGTCGTCGAAATGTCTCGCACTCAAGAGTGGTCACGGATTCGAAAGTTGCCAGCGTGCTGGCACCAACGGTGGATTTCGAACGCGAGGAAGTTGAGGCCATTGCAACCTGGGCGTTAGGGATTATGTGTTCGGTTGATGCTACGGCTCTCAATTCCGATCTAAAGCCTGTTCCAGTCGACGACACGCCAACAGCCACAACTCTTGAACCATGGAGGTCTGGATTATGGCTGATAGACGCAGCACTCGTTCATCCAGGGGCAATTGACAACTCTTGCTTGAGGGCTGCGCTTTTCGAAGAAGTACAACGGGTGACTGTTCAGCCATCCCCATCTGTTGCCTGGTACCTATTTTCAGCCTTGCGTCCATGGCACTGGCTTAGGCCTGACGACAGCAAGGCCTCCCTGGTCTGGGGGCTTTTGTCACAGAAGGTTACTGATCCCGGCGTTCTTCGTGTTGCGAGCAAGAATTTGATACCTCGCCTGTCTCCGGAACAGGGTGAGCAATTGGTGAGGCGGTGGCTGTCACTGGATAGAGATCCTGCCTCCCCCGACGCCGCAAAGTTTGTAGTGAGCCTCGGTGAGTTGATTGGAGCGTATTCTCTTCACCGCATCAATGGGGAACGCATGTTCTGGGCAGTTCTGCTTGAGGAGCTATTGGTCGCTTCACCTAGAACTGGAGTTCTTTCCGAACCCGAAACCTATGCTAAATATGTCTCGCAGTTGATGTTTGGCGCCAAGAGGTACTTCCTTGGGCAACCGCCTTCATCAGCTCTTATTTCAGACTATGCGAATATGTTTGCAGCTTGTGCTCGCCAGTTCATGAAGGCTCTAGCCCGAGAACATATGGAGCACCTAATAATATGGGCCTTGGAGCCAGTGCTGCGCATGGCCAGTGAGGGGAAGAGTGAGTATCTGATGGAGTTCTGGAGTCAAATGAACCCAACCGTGTGCCGGATCATCCGGGATGGACAATGGACAGACGCGCAATGGACAATCTTCAGGCTCCGCGACAGTCAACTGGCCGCCCGCTTGGGGGCTGACACCTTGATGGGAGTCGTGGAGGCCATTGCGGCCAAACATGTCGACCTGAGTACTCACTCAACTCATCTGCGCGAGAATGAAGAGATTGGACAGAGTTATCACTATGCAATGGAGTATGCTGTTGACCTGGCTGGGCAGTTGGGTACGCTCGGAACAACCACATCGCAAGTGAAGAATCGCCTCTTTGCGATACTGCAGTCCTGGGCAGGCTCCGGTCTGCACTCTGCGCTCGTTGCAGCCAGGAACATTCGAACGCGATAGTGAACCAGCAACGCGGAGTCCCCACGACCCGCAGTACGCTGCCGGTCCTCTTCCGCCAGCCCGCGAAGGTGCTGCTCCCGTCGCGCTCTCACCTCTTGCAGTGCATGGCCTCGACCGGGGGGCGTGGGTCGAGGAGACACTGCTTTGGGGGCTTGGGCGTAAAGAACCGGTGATGTTGCCAGAGGGCCGCGCGCGTCGGCTGCTGACCTCGCCTCCGTCGGCGTTTCTTCGAGGCGATACCGACCGCACGCGAGACAATGGACCTCATTCTCGAGACCTACCGCATCGAAGCCCAGGCGCGCGACGCCGGCGCTGTGGGGACAGATGCACACGGCAAGCTGCGCCAGGAGTCGAGCACGCCTATGCTCGCGCGTCTGAGGGCGTGGTACCCAGCCCAGACACTGCGACATCCGCCGAAGAGCCATTGGGACATGCACGCCGACTCACCGGTCTCCCTGATGGTCAGGCTTCTTCGTCGGGGAGAAGCATCCGTAGC
Organism: Myxococcus stipitatus; assembly: GCF_037414475.1. The sequence goes on from NZ_CP147913.1 coordinate 1,428,635, forward strand.
AGCTCGTCGTCCGGTCCAAGTGGACGCCAGCCGATAGGCGGGGGATGGGCGAGAATGGCATTCCCTGCCCGGTCAACCCGATCCCTGTGGGTTAGCGGGGTGTAGGCGAACCAGGACCCGAGCCCCATTGCAGCTTCAACACGGGATGAATCCGCCAACACATCCGGCCAGCCACTAGGGAACCTCTCGGCCAGCTCGCGCACGAGGACGTCACGAATCAAGCGCGTGACCTGCTTGCGCTGCTCCGCCTCGAACATCAAGCCACTTAGAAGCTGTACAGCAGCAACGTCGTTGCCCAACTCGTCGGCCAGGACGAATAGCGGCACGGAAGGCCGCGCGTCGGCAAAGGCGGTCAGTGAGTCGTAGCCTCGCTCGCGAACCCGTTCGCACAGTCGAGCATTGATGTAACCCCGCCAAGCATCTCCGCCGCTCATCGGCTGTTCTCCAGAATGACATCTAGATTGACTAGTGGCGGCGCTACAATGTGGCACCCCGCCTCGCCTACGGACGGGGCGTCATCTCCTCTCAAGTTTCGCTGTCAGGGAGGAACATCCGGAGTAGCTCGTCGTCAGGACCGAGAGGACGCCAGCCGGGCGGGGGCGGATTGGCGAGGAGCGACGTCCTCAATTCGCGTGCGCGCCCCTTGTGCGAATCTGGGGCATACGCAATCCAGGGGCCAAGTGCCTTCGCGACGGCGAATCGACTCGTGTCGTCGAGCACTTTCGGCCACCCTTCAGGGAGGTTGTCCCATAGCTCGCGCACGAGTTGTCCACGAACCAAGCGGGTCACCTGCTTGCTCCGCACCGCCTCGACTACCAACCCATCGTACACCTGGACACCCGCAACATCGTCGGGTCCAAGCTCCTCAGCCAGTGCCTCCAATGATGCGGTGGGACGGGACTCGGCAAACGCGGTGAGCGAGTCGTAGCCACGTTCACGAACGCGCTCATACAAGCGGGCCTTCCAGTTGCCCTGCCACGAGCGTCCATCGGTCATCGGCTGCTCCCTTTGGAGAACTTCATCGGGATGTCGTAGCTCCGCATGCGCCCCGCGACGATGTCCAGGACCTGATTCCGCGTCAACATCCGGCCTGCCGTGATCTCAGCTTCGTGCAGGGCCTCCATGACCAGCCGATTCCACTCACCCGGCCAGATGCGCCCCAGCTTCCAGTTTCCCCCTCCGTGAATCGCCTCGTGGTGGGACCGCTCCAGTCGGACACAGAACTGGTCAATGTCCATGTCGCCCTTGAAGCCGCGCTGCTCGAACCACTCCCTGTGCTCTTTCGGCATGACGTGGTGCTTCGGGGCCTCGGACATGCCCGCCCCTGTCTTCCCCGTCACATGCATGCCCCTCACCTCCGGACTGTCCCCCAGCGCGTCCTTCACGCCCTTGGGCAAGTCCTGATGGGCCTGCGCCATCAGCACCTGGCCACCGTGGATGCGAACGGCCGCGCTGACGGCGGGGAGGGAGATGACGCCCGCCTGTACGAGCCTGCGCATCATCTCCACCCATTCCGCGGAGACGACGATTCGTGAGCCCATCATGACGCCCCCCGAACTCATGACGAGCCCCACGCCGAGCGTCGCGGGAGCGGCCGGGGGCAGCCGTGGCAGCGACATCTTCAGCGTGGAAATCATGGTCAGCATCTCCACGAGTTGCGCCGCCGCGATGACCTTCTCTCCGAACTTCATGGTGGAGCGGGTGTCCGCATGCAGCTTGGCGAACTCCTGGGTCAGCTTCCCCATCAGCTCGGGCATCGCGGTCGCCGCCACCTCCACTCGCTCCGGGTCCATGGATTCAAGGTCCTTCAGAGTGGGCGCCATCAAGCCCTGAACCCGGTGCATGTCCGCGAACAGCTTCTCGGTGCTGCACATGGGGCAGTGGCGAAGCACGGCGTCCGAAAGCTGGAGGAAGTCAACCCAGGTGGCCAGCAGCAGAGTCCCGAACATCGCTGCTTGAATCTTGGGCCCTGTCAGTCGAAGCACCCCCAACTCCATGTCCGGGTCGCCCACTTCCGAGGCCACCTCCGTCAGCCCGGCCGCACTCCCGAGCGCACCACGGAGCCACGTCACCTGATTGGAGCCGTGTTCGACGTAGCGCGTGAACACGCCTCCGGTGAGTCCCCAACCGCCAAGAGCGGGAGGCAGGTCCACCAGCTTCGTGAATGCCCCTTCGACCCCATCCAGCGAACCCTTGACCTCCTCGATGGCGTCCAGGACTGCCTGTCGTGGAGGCGCGCCGCTCTGTGCTCCGCCTCCAACCGCTCCTGACGTGGTGCCAGATGCAGCCTTCGTCACGCCGTCGCGTGGCCCCAGGTGGCGCCAGAACGTTTGCCGCACCTTGGGTCCCGAGAAGGCGAGCGGCGGGGAGGCCATTGGCTCCGGCCGTTCGTCGGTCTGCCGCTCTCCCAACGCCGGGGGCGTCGTCTTGTGTGGAGCATAGAGGAACGCACCGCCACGGTCAGGCGCATGGGGAATCGAAACGCATCCCGAGGCAAGCAGCGCCACCAGCACAAGTTCAGCGCGCATGGTCCACCCCCAGGCCCACCGAGGCGAAGGCGCCAGGTCGCAAGGCCCCCTCGTTCGTCGGGAAGAGCAACGTGCCACCAGTCCCCATCGCGTAGAGCTTCCCGCCCAGGAACCTCCATCGGACTTCCGCTGCCCCCAGATAGCGAGCCCCGGGCCGTCCTGCTCCAACCGCGAGCCCCTTCAACGCGACTTCAACAGCCCGCTCCAGGAGCTGCACCGACACGCGACCATCCACATCGAAGCGGCCCCAGGTGAACGCTTCCGCGCCGAGTGACAGTATCAAGTGGCGCTGGAGCCCTCCGTAGCCGACGGCATCCCATGTCACCTCCGCTTCACCGAAGGCCGAGTAGCCATCCGGAAAGTGCGCCGCCGAGAGCTGCACAGGCTCGGGCCCCGCCGCCTGGAAGCGCGCCAACTCGTAGTCCGCGCCAACGAAGCCTTGACGGAATCCTCCACGCTGATGCCGTGCCTCCAGCCGCAGTCGGAGGTTGAGCTTCTCCGTGCGGGAATCCAGGCCAGCGCCCACGACAGCCCCCCACGCGCCGCCCTCACTGGGGCGGCCACCCCATCCGGCAATCAGGTGGACCGCATACTCTGGCTCCATCACCACCCCTGCCGTCACATCCAGGTGCGCCAACGTCACCGAGGGCGCGCGGCCTCCCGCCTTCCCCCAGTCATGCACGGCTGACAGGCCCAGCGTGTACCGACCTTGCGTCTCGGGCTGACCGAAGAGGATGTGCTCCAGGTCCAGGGAGAACTCCGCGCCCATGAGTCGCGCGCCCAACGCGTCCGACGTGAACGCCTCCACGTAGATGGGCCCCAGCGTGCCGGTGAGGAATCCGCCAGCGGGGTGGTAGTTCGGATTGGTCCGGTTGGAGTAGCGGCGCACCAGATGCCCGGAGAGAAGCCTGTGTTCCTCCAGCGCGCCGAACCAGATTCCAAACGGCGCGGTGTTGGAACCGAACATGAGGCCGCGAATGAGCTGCCCCCAGTCCGAGAGTGAGTCCCAGTCCTCGCGACGCACCAGGGCACCACCATCATTCCCGCCCCACAGGCGGAATCGAACCGGCGCCCCCAGGTTGACACCGAGTTCAGGGCCACCGTCGAGGATGAAGGTGGGGTCAACCTGGATGAAGCCTTCGTCATCGCCCACGCCAGCACGAGGCAGGAGCGACAGCGTCGTGGCCTCCAAGCGCATCAAGTAGTGCCACTCGCGAGCGGCTGGTTCGGGGGGAGGGACTGACGGAGCTTCCTCGGGGCTGGGAGACTCCGAGGCCCACCCCAGCATGGGGAACAGCAACAGCAGTAATGCGGCAACTCCACTTCGCTTCCTGTGCATACACGTCTCCTGTACGCGCCCCGGAATGAGGCACGACGAACACACGTCTCCCGGTCGGCCTGGACGACTCGCGCCGCGCCGGTGGTGAATCAGCGGTAGTGAGAGGGGTTGGGGGCCGCCGCTACGCGGTCGGCTGCTTCGTCAACGTGCGACGGCGCGGGCCAGCACCGGGCTCCGTTGGCACTTCATCGGGAGCGCTCGACGACGGGCGCCGAGTGCCACGGGGCGAGGCCGAATCCGTTGTGGGCTCGGAGCGACTCCACATCTCGGTGACAGGGGGTGTGATGCCTCCTTCGTCGCTCGGCAACTCGAACTCCCAGAGCCCCTCACTGGCTTCTCCGAGCGCGTGCTGGGCCTCCTGCAACGCCTCCTCGCGCGTGTACCCGCCCAGCCGCGCCAACTGCGCACGCAAGACAAGCTCCAACTCGGCCGCCGTCCCAATGCGCTCGGCGGGGTTGCGACACAGCAACGCGTGGAGGATGTCCCGGAGCGGCACTGAGAGCCCTTGCGCCGCACGCTCGACATCCTCGGAGCCGTAGGCCATGGCGCACCAGATTGCATCCTCCGCGAACGCGGGCAGCTCCGTCACCTCGGAGGCTACTGTGGCCGTGAGCGCGCGTTCCCGTTCCTCCTTCGACAGCCGCGCCTCAACCTCTTCAATGCGGACATGTCCGGGGTCGTAGAGGTGTCGCCCCGTGGCGAACTCCAGCAGCGTCAGCCCGAGGGAAAACAGGTCCGCACGCGCGTCCACCACCTCGCCCAGCAACACCTCGGGGGGCGAGTAGAGGACTTCACCTTGGGGGCGCGGCAGGGACGTGGCCAATCGCCCTGAGAGACGGGAGAGCGCCACGCCAAAGTCCGTCAGTCGCACTTCTCCGTGCGGCCCCAGGCGGATGCGCGCGGGGTTCACGTCCCGGTTGACGATGCCGAGCGCGAAGCCCGCATCATCCGCGCGTGAGTGCGCATAGGCCAGGGCCGCCGCGACCTCCGCGCCCACGTAGAGAATGAACGCCTCGGAGAAGTAGCGCCCCCGAGTCTGGGCAACAGCCAGCAGCGTGTTGAGCGACAGCCCTTCGACGTTCTCCATCGCCACACACAGGCCCATCTCCGACTCGAAGAGGCCATGGACGCGCGCGATGCTCGGGTGGCGAAGGTACTGCGCCAACCGGACCTCCTCTTCCAGACGGGCCCGCGTGCGCTGGTTCTTCTCCGTCGCGTCCGCTGCGTTCGGCAGGGGCAGGCACTTGAGCACCACGCATTCCCCGAGGCCCTTGGGCGTGCGGGTCTGCGCGAGGAGGATTCGCTCTCCAACACGGCCCTCCCCCAAGTCCCGGAAGAACTCGTAGGAGGTGTCTCCATAGGTGAACAGGACAACGCTCCCGGCAGGCCGAGAGTCAGACGGATTGGACATGGGCAGGAAGCTCCGAGTGCCCGCGCGAGAGGGATTCGCGCAAAGGCAGACTCAAGGTACTGCCAGCCCTTCCTGACTTGAACGACGTAATAGGTCCAACAAAGGTCGAATTATTATTCACCCGGAGTGAACACGAATGGGCCCATTTTGCTAAGTCACTTTACGTCCCCAGAGGGAAACTAAGGCCAGCGCTCGACCAGATAGGCTGGAAGACTTCGCCCCACCACCGCCGCCCCGGGCTTGGAGTCCTCCCACTTCTCAACGTACCCCTCCTCTGCCAGCACGATGCAAACCGGGACAGTGCGACCATCAGGCAGGCGCGCCTCTGTGTAGCGTCCAACGAGGAACTCCCCGCCCGTCCACAAGTAGCCCGAGAGCCGCGCTCCCTCTGGGAGTCCCGGCAAGCTGCTGATGCGGACCACACCCGTGACAGGGCCGTCTGCGTAGGTGCCCGACTCCCCCATTGCTCCCGGTTGGCGAGCATCCAGGGTGAGCATGAACGATTGGCCCGGTCGCAAACGCAATCCGCGCTTGTTAGCCCTGTTGAACATGGCCTCTCTCGCCTCGGAGGGGCAGTCACCGGGCTCTGGCCGGACCTGGGCACCAGGGCACCCCATCGACAGCGCCGCGACGGCGGTCACACCTGCGCACGTCTTGAGGAACCCAGCCCACGGAGACGGAGGCCAGCTCGGGCGGGAGGCCAGAGCCTTCGGCTTCCTGGAGGTGGACTCGGCAGGAGGGGGCATCGGAACGGGAGCGCGCTTCACAGGAGAGCTTTCTTTCTCGACAGGTGCAGGAGGGGGCAACGCTACCCCAGGGGACTCTGACAGGGGCGCTGGGGGCGCGGAATGAGGCTGTGAGGTAGCAAGACCAGCGTCCCCCACCATGGGGGCTGTAGCGGGCGCGCTGGGCCTCTCCGTGTTCGGGGAGGGGCGAAGGGCCTTGTATCCCGCGAGCGAGGCCACAACGAGCGCCAGGACGGCCACAGCACCCGCCACGCGCCGCCCTGGGGGTTGCTTCGACGCGGGGGTGGGGGCTTCTTCCAGAGGGAGGTCGTTGTGGGGTGCCTCGGAGGCAAGCGGAAGCTGGGGCCTCGGGGCATGAAGGGGCACCTTCCACGCCTCACCCTCTTCCGACAGCAACGCCTCCAGTTCGCGCCGCATGACTCCGGCCGTGGGGGCGCGCTTCTCGGGCTGGCGGTCGATGAAGTGCATGGCCGCCGCGCTCAGCGAGTCGGGCACGCGCGCGTTCAACGCATGGGGGGCGGGGGGAGGCCACTGGGCGCCCACCATGGTTCGTGGCGCTGCGCTCTCGGGATGGGGATTCGTCAGCACGTCGTAGAGGCAGACGCCCAACGCGTACACATCGTCCGTTGCCTTGAAGTCGTAGCGAGCGTCGTGTTCGTCCCCATGTTCACGGAGGAAGCGCGCCGCCTCGGGAGAGCGATAGCGGCGAGTGCCGGGGGGCAAGGGCGTGTCCGTCAGCTCCGGCGCGAGCATGTAGTCCCCCGCGCTGAAGTCCAGGACGAAGGGTTCGCCATCCGCCGCGCGCACGAGGATGTTCCCCAGCTTCAAGTCACGGTGAAAGACGCCGCGCGCATGAAGATGGGCCAAGGCTCCCGCGAGCTTGCCGAAGACCCGGACAACTTCTTGCGCGGTGGGGTGCGTCTTCTCGACCCACTCCCCCAGCGTGTAGCCCTCGACGTAGTCCACCGCGACGTAAAGCCAGCCCTCGGACGGGTGAGGCCAACGCCCATGAGCGTGAACCCGCACGACATTGGGATGCCCGCTCACCTGGGACAGACAGACCATCTCCCGCAACAGTCGCGCGTCGGTCTGCTCCGCGTCTCCACTACTGGCCCGGTGCATGGCCAGCTTCATCGCGAAGCGGTGGCCTTCCTTCTCCACGAGGTAGACGGCGCCAAAGCTCCCCGCCCCCAGCGGCTTCACGATGCGCCAGCCGTCCACCGTCTGCCCGGGTTGCAGGTGTGCCGGGCTCAGTCCAATCAACATGGAAAGCGGTTCTAGAATGCAAAGCGAGGGATGAGAAGGCGCCGCCCGCCCTCACTGTCGCGCAGCTCCAAGCGGAGGGACGCACCTTCCGGCCAGTTGGGTGCCCCAGTTTCCACCACCACGAGGGCAGTCTCGCCTGACGAAATCTGAGCCTCCCTTACGCGCACTGCGACCACGTTGACGCGCTCTCCGCTAGCCACCACGAAGAGCCGGGCCTCCACGGGCGTCCAGGGTTTCGAGCCGGTGTTACGAACCCGAAGGGCAACAGCCCCCCATCCACTCGCAACATACCTAACCGCTTCTTCGGGTATGAGTCCGTCACCAGACCCACGGACGATGGTTCTTCCAGCCCTGTAGCCCTCTTCTCGCAGAAGACCCGTGAGGATCATCCCAGCCGGACCACTTGCGGCGCTACGGGTACGAAGCGTCTCCACCTCGGCATCCTTGGCTGAACAGGCCGCGCGCACCTCATCCAGTTCTGCCTGAATCGCTTCTGCAGTACGTGGCAGGCGCGACACCATCACCTGGGCATCCACCTCGGACGGGTGCGTGACGAGCGAGAACACGACGCGGGAGGGGGCAGCACCATCCGCGAAGGGAATGGTCAGCTCGACACCCCCTCCAGGTCCCAAGTCCAGCGCGGGCTTGAGCACGATGGTCCGTGACGTGGCCTCGAACAACGCGAGTCGGCGCCCCGAGTCCCCAAGCACCACCGCGTCCCGGTCAACCGGGGAGTCAAACTCCAGAGTGGTGAGGTAGTCCGGAGCAACGTGCAGCTCCACGGGCTTGTCAGCGGTGGCGACCGAGAGCGACACCCGGCGCCGCTTCATCTCACGCGCGCGGGGGACCTCCTGGGGCTGCGCCGTGGCCGTGAACCCCGTCAGCAGCACGAGGGGCAAGGCAAGTCGGGTAAGCGACTGGAGCGCGCGCAGGGGACTTCCGAAGGGCATGGCGGAACCGTACCAGGAAGCCCACGACTGCCAGACGTTCTCCGCTCGGCCAGGCACAAAGGGGCCGGGGTTTTCTATGCCTCGCGTCCCTCAAAACCACGGCGGATCGAAGCCCAGCCCCTTCACAGTGTTCTCTTCAGGAAGTGCTCAAAAACACCCCCTCGCGCTGAACACATCGCCACTGGGGCCGCGCGTTTTTCCACTGAGTTTTCTCAGCGTGTACCACCGCCAAGCAAGGTGTCGAGGGGCCACCCATCGGAAATCCGAACTGGGGGGCCACCCTGAACCACTCCCGGAATCCGCACCATCTATCAAGGGCTGGGCACCATCAGCCGTGACCGGAAATGGCGTGGAAATGGTCGCGTGAACCATTCGCGGAAACCGCACCATCTATCAAGGGCTGGGCACCATCAGCCGTGACCGGAAATGGCGTGGAAAATGGTCGCGTGAACCACTCGCAGAAACCGCACTCATTTACTTGGGGTCAGCGCACCGACAAACGCGGCCAAAGAAGCTCGGTTGAGCCAGTCGCAGAAAGCGTCCCCATTAAGGGAGCTAGAGGAGACCAACGCATGCTTGAACAGGTTGAGCAGTACCGCCCCCACGTCGTCGCCGCTCTCACCAACTCCGCTCCCCAAGGGCTCACCGTGAAGGAGCTGTGCGGCGCGCTCGGAGCGGGAGAGCAGGCCATCCGCCGTTGCCTCGCGGCCCTCATGCTGGCTGGCGTGGTGCGCGAGTCAGCGAGGTACACGCCCGGCGCTCGTGGCGCGGTGCCCCGGGCCTACAGCCTTGCAGCGTCGCCCACCGGAGGAGCGTCGTGATGGGGGCTTCGTTGGTCCTGCCCCGCCTGCCCCGCATCCAGAACACACCGGGGCGCAAAGCGGGGCACCCCGTGAGCCGGAAAAGCGCAGACATATCAACAGCTTGGACGCCCCCTTCGCCTCCCTGCCCCGCCTGCCCCGCCTATTTGAGAGAAGAGAGAGAGAAAGAGAAAGACATACCCCCCACAGGGCAATTGAAGACATCTAACCCCTCTCATTCCCCTTCTGTATCTCAGCGTGTGTTCCGGTGAAAAAGCGGGGCAGCGGGGCAGGTCGCCAGATTCCCTAGTGATTCTCGCAAGTTAATCCTGCCCCGCTTTCTGCCCCGCCACCGAACCCGCCCCGGTCCACCCCTTTGAATCCCACCCGGCAGCCATCCAGCTCGCCGCGATACCCCTCTCTTGCCTTTGGATGTCCCTTGAAAGCTGCCGACTCGAACTCGACTCACATCCTGGAGGCCGCGCTGGATTACGCCGGGCGTGGCTGGCACGTCATCCCCTGCTTCGAGCCCACGCCAGCTCCCTCGGGGGCGCTCATCTGCACGTGCCCCGGTGGAGCGCAGTGCAGTAGCACAGGCAAACACCCCCGCACCCGCAATGGAGTGAAGGACGCCACGACTGACGAGGCCCAGCTTCGCACGTGGTGGCAGCAATGGCCTCATGCAAACGTCGCCATCGCCACGGGAGCCCTCTCCGGAATTGATGTGGTGGATGTCGACGCGAAGGCTGGTGGCGTCGCGGAAATGGAGAAGCAGAAGACCGAACACGGCGACCTTCCACCGACCATCGTGGCCCAAACCAGCGGCGGGGGTTACCACGCCTACTTCCGCTATACGGGACTGTTGTCGAGGTCGGCCACCCTCGCCCCTGGAGTCGACACGCGCGGGAATGGTGGCTACGTCATCGCGCCCCCGAGCCTCCATCGCACTGGCGAGCGGTATTCGTGGGTGGAAGGCTCGACCCCGGCCCAGGCTTCTCCAGCAGACGCCCCCGCATGGATTCGCGAGGCCGCCCGAGCCAAGCGCACCCGCTCCACGCCCGTTGAAGGGACGCCGGTAGAGAGTACCTGGCAGGCGCCCACCCGCGACGGGCTCACCGAGGACCAGCTCTGGAAGCGGTGGCAACGCACGGGCGACCTCAAGCGCGCGGAAGCCGTGAAGCGCATGAAGGAGGGCCAGCCCTTGTTCCCGTCTGGGGAGCACCACTACAACATCTGGGCCCTCCTCTCGTACCTGCGATTCAAGACCCCGGAAGCGTCAGACGAAACGGTGTTGTGCCTGCTCGCCCCGTCCGTCACGGCGATGGCTTGCACGGACCATGACGCCGCGCACGTTGCGAACCGCCTTCGTAGCGTCAATGAGCAGTACGGCGAGGCCCAGGCCCAGTGGGAGAAGGATGCCGCCTTGTTCGGGAGCTTGGGCCGTTCGCGCTCGTCAACCGAGGCCACGCCCCCGATTGACGTTGACGCTTGGATGACGGCGCCGGGTTACGCCATCCATGACGGTCAGTCGCTCGGCATCTTCAAAGTCACCGACAAGGACAAGCTCGCCACGGTCGCCGCCGCCCCCATCAACATCACCGAGACGGGCGAGGATGAACACCGCACCTGCTACGTGACGGTGCAGTGGATGTACGGGGGCGATGTCCGTACCGAGACGATGCCGCGCGCCAAGGTTTCAGGGGGCGAAATCCTGGAGCTGTCGGCCCGGGGCGCGCCGCTCACCAGCAGCAACAGCAAGAAGGTCCAGGACTTCCTCCAGGCGCAGGAGCAGCACAACCACGCGCGGCTGCCTCGGGTGCGCATCTTCACGCAAAGCGGTTGGTCTCAGGACATGCGGAGCTTCGTCGTCGGGCGTCAGGTCATTGGCGAACCCGGCCGCGTCATCATGCCCGGTGAAGCCGCCTTCCTCGACGCGCTCAAGTCGCGTGGCTCGGCGGATGAACACCTGCGGCTGACGCTCGCCGTGCGCGACAGAAGCCCCTCCGCGGAGATGGCTTGGGCGTCGGGCTTCGCGGCCCCTCTGTTGCGGCTGTTGGAGCTGCGAAGCATGTGCTTGTCCATCTGGGGCGCGTCCGGGACGGGGAAATCCGCCGTGCAGGCCACCACCACCTCGTTGTGGGGGCGCCCCTCGGGCCTCAAGGTCAGCGGGGATGTTTCGTCCGCCGCGTTGCAGGGCGAGCTGTCCCGTCATCGCGACCTGCCCACCTGGATTGACGACACCCAAGTCACTCGCGAGGGAATGACGAACCTCATGGCCTACATCGTGGGGACGGAAACGAGCGGCGCGCGAGCCACGCAAACCGGAGAGCTGCGCGCGCGGAAGACCTGGCGCTCGCTGGCCTTCATCTCGGGAGAGAAACCACTGTTGCAGATTGGTGGTGCGGCGGGAGCGAAGAACCGGACGCTGGAGGTGTGCGCTCAACCGCTGGGGGACGCGGGCCTCGCCACCCGGACGCACCAGGGGTTGGAGCGGCACCACGGACACGCGGGCCCCACCTTCATCCGCGCACTCATGGAGCACTACATCGCTCAAGAACGGCTCGAGGTTCTGCGCGAGTTGCACCGACAGCTTGCCAGCAAGATGGCGACGGAGACGACGGAGCAGGCCCGCTACGCCGCGCTCCTGGTGCTGGCTGACCGGCTCGCTCGTGTCCACATCTGCGGCGAGGACGAAGCACGCGCCCAGGTTGCAGCGCTCGACGCGGGCCAAGCTTTCTGCGCGGCTGTGTTGAAGGAGTCCCGCGAGACGAAGACGACCGCCGACGCGGCTTACGACTACATCATGAACTTCGTCGCATCCAACTGGCTGGGCTTTGAAAGCAAGGCCACCATCCACCGCCCCGGATTGGTAGTGGACGAGCAGGATGCCAGCGGACGGCGCGTCGTGGCCATCTTCCAGACGGCGATGCAGGAAATCGCGCGGGAAGGTCGCTTCGACACCCGGCAGGTGATGACGGAGCTTGCGGCCAAGGAACTGGTGCTCAAGGAAGACGGGCACCTCACTCGCAAGGTGTCCGTCGATGGCAAGCGAGTGCGGGCCTACTGGCTGGTCCTCGACGAAGAGAAGGTGGAGGCGGGGAATTCTCGCGGCGGGGCCCCTCATACGTCACCTGCGCCGCATCACGGACGGATGGGAGGCATGCACCGATGAGCCACGACACTTGTCACAAGGTCCCTGCGCTCGTGTCCGAGTCTCTCCCCAGGCTGGCTGACTTCCTCACCGTGGAAGAAGCCGCCGCGCTCCTGCGCGTGAACCGGAAGACGCTCTATGAGGCCATCCGGCTCGGGCAGGTGCCTGGAGTCATGCGCCTCGGAAGAGTCCTCCGCATCCGCCGAGTCGCCCTGGTACAGTGGCAGTCGGGTAACAGCGGTCCTGCGCTCGGAGAGAACCGATGAGCGTCAGACTGCGGAAGTGGAAGACGAAGGAGAACAAGGTGCAGGATGCGTGGTGGGTGGACGTGAAGTACCAGCACCCTGACGGGAGAGTGGAACGCATCCGCAAGGCGTCTCCGCTCAACACCCGTCGCGGCGCAGAAGAGTACGAGCGTCAGGTCCGCCACGCGCTTCTGACTGGCACCTTCGGAAAGGAGAAGGAGCCAGAGAAGAAGGGGGAGGAAGCGCCACTCACGTTGGCGAAGTTCGTCCCCCGCTTCGCGACGTACAGCGAAAACAACGACAAACACTCCACTGTCGTCACCAAAAAGCAGCATCTGGATGACCACATCACCCCGTTCTTCGGCGAGATGGTTCTGGACAGCATCGGCCCGGAACAAATCGAGGACTTCAAAGCTGCAATGAAGAAGAAGCCCTCGGCATCTCGCGCGCGCAAGGAGGCCCCCACAAAGGCGGCCATTCGCAAGCGCAAGGACGGAGAGCCCAGGACGTTGAGCAAGAAGTTCATCAACAACGTCCTGTCAACGTTCAGCAAGCTCCTGGCCGTCGCTGTTGAGCAGAAGGTCATCCGCGCCGCGCCATACGTGAAGCCCTTTGGGAAGTTGCCCAAGCCCGGCTTCGACTTCCTCACCTTCGAGGAGGCCGAGCGGCTCATCGACGCGGCCGAGTCCGAATGGAGGACGTTGATTCTCGTCGCCATCAAGGCAGGGCTCCGGGAGGGAGAGCTTGTCGGGCTCCAATGGGGCGACCTGGATTTGCAGCGTCGCAAGCTCCAGGTTCGCCGAACCGCTTGGCGAGGCGTGGAGGACTTGCCCAAGGGCGGGCGTGAGCGAACCGTGGACCTGCCAGCTTCGGCAGTGGAAGCCCTCAAGGCCCACCGGCACCTGCGCGGTCGCTACGTCTTCTGCCAGGACGACGGTGCGCCGCTCACGGAGGGCCTGATGAAGTGGCCGCTTCGTCGTGCCCTCCAACGGGCGGGGATTCTCCGCGAAGCAGGCCGCATCGGCTGGCATGACCTACGGCACACCTACGCCAGCCACCTTGCGATGCGGGGCGTCCCGATGAAGGTCATCCAGGAGCTGATGGGCCATGCGGACCTCAGCACGACGATGCGGTACGCCCATCTCGCACCAGGAGCCCGGGAAAGCGCGGTCCAGCAGCTCGACCAGCCCGCGCCTCACCTCCACCTCGAACCGCCCCGAGACGCCGTAGGGGCACACTGAGGGCACATGAGGCCACGCGGGCAAACAAAAAGCCCAGCAACCCGTTGAGATTGCTGGGCTTCACTCTGTGGAGGCGGCGGGAATCGAACCCGCGTCCGAAAGCCTTCCGTCCTTCGACCCTACGTGCGTAGTCCGCGCTTTGCTACGTCCCCAAGACTCCCACGGACGGGATTCCTAGAGCCGGTCCTGGAAAGATCTCACCGCCTCGGGTCCAGGCACCCTTGGCGGCCAGCCCGCATTCTGACGGTCGATCCCAACCCCACGGGCCGAGAGCTGGGGGACCGCGCACTAAAAGCTGTTGTTAGGCAGCCAGCGCGAGCTCAACGTTGTCGTTGGCTTTTGTGTCTTTGCCCGGTGGGATTTACGAGCTACCTGACAAGCTCGGCACGCGTCTCGAACTTCCTTGCCCCCGTCGAAACCAGGTCGCCCCCGGTAGGTTGACTGCTTGCTCCACTCGCGGCCACCGCTTCGACCGCGTCTTCCTCACATTAACCGCTGAGGACGGCCCGTCAATCCTCCTGAGCGCCCACCCCCGCACCTTCTCGCACGGATGCGGACACTCGCCCTCGAAGTCGCTTCCCCTCCCGCCACGCCAGCGTAGGGTCCCCCCCTCGCCCGAGGCCCCCACGCCCCGAGCCCCCGAGGACACCGAATGAGACGACTGCTCCCACTCCTCCTGCTCCTGCTGGGCACCGCGCTCCCCGCGTTCGCTCAATCCACGAGCGCCCCCACCCAGGCCTTCCCCTACACCCTCAAGACGGACACGCTCCCCAACGGCCTCACCGTCGTCCGCGTGCCCTACCCCTCCCAGGGCATCGTCTCCTACGTCACCGTCGTCCGCGTCGGCTCGCGCAACGAAGTGGAGCCCGGCAAGACGGGCTTCGCCCACTTCTTCGAACACATGATGTTCAAGGGGACCAAGCGCCACCCGGAAGGCGAGCGCGAGCGAATCCTCGGCGCCTTCGGCTTCGACGACAACGCCTTCACCACCGACGACATCACCCTCTACTACTCCTACGGCCCCTCCGCCGGCCTCCCCCAGCTCATCGACATCGAGGCGGACCGCTTCCGCAACCTCGAGTACTCCGAGCCCTCCTTCCGCACCGAGGCCCTCGCCGTCCTCGGCGAGTACCACAAGAACGCCGCGGCCCCCTTCCTCAAGATGGAGGAGACCCTCAACGCCGCCGCATTCACGAAGCACACCTATCGGCACACCACGCTCGGCTTCTACGAGGACATCAAGGCCATGCCGGAGGCCTACCAGTACAGCCGCGACTTCTTCCAGCGCTGGTACACCCCCGACAACACCCAGCTCTTCATCGTCGGCGACTTCGACGATGACCAGGTCATGAAGCTCGTCCGCGAGCACTACGGCCCCTGGGACCGCAAGACGTCCACCATCACCGTCCCCACCGAGCCCCCTCAAACCCAGCCGCGCAACGCCCACGTCGACTGGCCCCAGCCCACCCAGCCCCGCCAGGTGCTCGCGTGGCACACGCCCGCCGCGGCCGCCAACACCAACAGCTCCGCGCTCCAGACAGTGCTCGTCGCCTACCTCGTCGGCCCCACCAGCCCCGCCTACAAGCAGCTCGTCCTCGAGCAACAACTCGTCGAGTCCATCAGCAGCGACTACGTCGACCACCGCGACCCTCACCTGTTCACCCTCACCGCCACCCTCAAGGACGAGCGCCACCGGGACCGCGTGCGCCTGGCCCTGCTCCGAGAGGTCAGCAAGGTCGCCGCCGGCAAGGTCGACGCAGCCCGCGTCAAGGCCATCCAGGACAACGCCCGCTACGGCGCCCTCATGGCCCTCCAGACGCCACGCGACGTCGGCATCCAGCTCGGCTGGTACGCCGGAATCCTCGGCACGCCCGATGGACTCCAGCGCCACCTCGCCCACCTCGCCAAGGTGACACCCGCGCAGCTCTCCGAGTTCACCAAGCGCTACCTCCAGGCCTCCAAGCTCACCCAACTCAGCCTCACCCCCAAGGTCGACTCCGCCGGAGGGACGAAGTGATGAAGACCCAAACCCTCGTGTCCCTCACCGCGCTGCTCTCCCTCGCCGGCTGCGCCTCCCATCCGAAGCCCGCGCCCGAGACGACTCCGCCGCCCGCCCAGCAGGCCACCGCGACGCCGTCCCCGGAGGCCCCTCCCGCGCCGCCCTCGGAGGTCCCGGCCATTCCGCTCCATCAGCCCAAGCCGATGGAGCTCGTGGTCCTCGCCCGCCCGGACACGCCCATCGTCACCTTCCGGCTCGTCTTCCACTCGGGCTCCATCGACGACCCCAAGGGCAAGGAAGGCCTCACCGCGCTCACCGCCACGCTGATGGCCGAGGGCGGCACCCAGAAGCTCTCCTCCGCGCAACTGCTCGACGCGCTCTTCCCCATGGCCGCCGAGCTGGACACCTTCGTCGACAAGGAGTTCACCACCTTCTCCGGCCGCGTCCACCGCGACTTCCTGCCGCGCTACCTCGACATCTTCACCGACATCCTGCTCGCGCCTCGCATGGACCCGGCCGAGCTGGAGCGCCTTCGCACCAACGCCATCAGCGACGTGGAGAATGGTCTGCGCAGCGCCAATGACGAGGGGCTCGGCAAGGCCGCTCTCGACGCGCTCATCTACGCGGGCCACCCCTATGCGCACTACACCGGCGGCACCGTGCAGGGCCTCAAGTCCATCACCCTGGACGACGTGAAAGCCCACGCCCAGCGCGTCTTCACGCAGGACCGGCTCGTCGTGGGGCTCGCGGGCGCCGTGGACGACGCGTTGAAGCAGTCGCTGCTCGCGCGCGTGGGGACTCTGCCCGCCACGGGGGCGCCTCGCGTGACGCTGCCCACCGTCACCGCCACCGCGGGCCGCGCCGTCATCATCCAGAAGCAGGCGCTCTCCACCGCCGTCAGCATGGGCTACGTCAACCCCGTGCGCCGAGGCGACCCGGACTTCTTCCCCCTCGCCTTCGCGCTCACGCACCTGGGCGAGCACCGGCAGTCCATCGGCCTGCTCTTCAATGAACTGCGCGAGCAGCGCGGCCTCAACTACGGCGACTACGCCTACGCCGAGCACTTCATCGAGGACCCCGGCACCACGTACAACCGCACCAACATCGCGCGCACGCAGCAGGACCTCACCGTGTGGCTTCGTCCGGTGGAGCCCTCCAACGCCATGTTCGCCACGCGCGGCGCGCTGTACTTCCTCGACCGGCTCGTGAAGGAGCCCATTCCCCAGGAGCGCTTCGACCTGATGCGCGGCTTCCTCCAGGGCTACTCGCGGCTGTGGGAACAGACGGACCCGCGCCGGCTGGGCTACGCCATCGACTCGCTCTTCTACGGGACGCCGGACTACCTGGAGCAGTACCGCCAGGCCCTCACGAAGATGACGCCTCAGTCCGTGCAGGACGTGCTGC
Source organism: Myxococcus stipitatus (assembly GCF_037414475.1). Next base: position 1,445,715 of record NZ_CP147913.1, read on the forward strand.
GCCGGCGCCTCCACCCGTCGGCCCTCAACTTCGCGTTCGTCACGCAAGACGCCGAGACACTCGCCAACGCGTTGCGCTCGGGTCAGCCGTCGCCCATCACCTACGCGTCCGACAAGTCCCAGGCGCTGTTGGATGTCGACAAGTCCATCATTCCCTTCCTGGTCCCCGTGCGCGCGGACGCCATCACCATCACTCCCGCGCAGACGTTCATGGAGAAGTAGCGCACGGCTGTATTTCGACCCGGGGGGTGGGTCATTTGTTTCCGCCCCCTGGGAGCGAATGGTATGAGCTGGCGTCATGCGAGGAACCAGCTCCGGCCATCTTCCACGGTGGCGGCCCCTGAGCGGCTCCGTCATTCGTCTTGCCGTGCTGAGCCTGCTGCTGGCCTCGGCGGCGGTGAGCGCGGAGCCAGACCCCTTCGCGCGCGGCTTCGACGCCGTGCCCGTCAAACCCACGCCCGCGCAGAACAGCGGCATCGCGCTGGAAGGAACCACCAGCGGCGAGCCCGTCGGCAGTTTCCGAGGCGCGCTGCTCCTCGACTTCAACTGGCGCATCCTCGCGCTCAAGCTTGGAGACGAGAAGCTGGGCGACCTGCTGCCGTACCGGCTCGATGCGCACCTGCTCTTCGCCTACCAGCTCCATGAGCGCCTGGAGCTGGGTGTGGACATGCCCGTCACGGTGCTCCAGGGCGACAATTTCCATCTCCTCCGCGATGCGATGAACGCCCCCAACTTCCCGGGGGCCGCGGGCGTGAGCCGGACGACGCTCGGCGACCTTCGCGTGGTGCCTCGGCTCCACATCCTGGACCGGGAGCAGTTCCCCGTGGGTGTGTCGCTCATCCCCGAGGTCCGCTTGCCCACCGGAAGCGCGGACAGCTTCACCGGTGAGCGCGGCGTGCTCTTCGCTCCGCGCATCGCGGTGGAGCAGCGCTTCGGCTCTCTGCCAGTTCCCATCCGTGTGCTCGGCAACGTGGGCATGCGGCTGCGCAAGGATGCGCAGTACCTCAACCTGCGCGTGGGGGATGAGCTGACGCTCGGCGCTGGCGCCATTGGCGAGCTGCCCAACATGGGCCGGTTCACCGACGTGCAGGCCACGGCGGAGATGCACCTGGGCACGCCGCTGGTGCGCCCGTTCAACTTCGACCAGTCCGATTCACTCAAGACGCCGTGGGAAGTGCTCGTGGGCGCCCGCGCGAAAATCTGGGGCAACTGGGGGCTCGAGCTGAACGTGGGCCGCGGCATCAACCTGTCCAGTGGCTACGGACGCGAGGCCCTGCGAGTCATGTTCGGGCTGCGCTACGACGAGCGCTTCGCCGACTCGGATGGCGACAACGTTCCCGACCACCGGGACCGCTGCCCCAACGAGGCCGAGGACAAGGACGGGTTCATGGACAGCGATGGCTGCCCCGACCCGGACAACGACGATGACGGCGTGGTCGACGGCGAGGACAGCTGCCCCAACGTGAAGGGCCCCAAGGAGCGCAAGGGCTGCCCCGAGGTGGACACCGACGGCGACGGCATCACCGACGAGTTCGACAAGTGCCCGGACAAGCCCGGCCCCAAGGACTACGACGGGTGCCCCGACACGGACGGCGACGAGGTCCCCGACAACGAGGACGACTGCCCCGAGCAGTTCGGTCCGCCGGAGAACAACGGCTGCCCGTTCGACTCGCCGCCCTACGTGTTCGTCGAGTCGGACCGCATCCGCATCAAGGGCAACGTGCTCTTCGAGACGGGTTCGGCCGTCATCCAGAAGCGCTCGTATCCGCTGCTGGACGAGGTGGCCACGGTGCTGCGGAAGAACCCCACGTTGGGCCCGGTGCTCATCGAGGGACATACGGACAACCGCGGCTCGCGGCAGCTCAACATGGGTCTGTCGGACCGGCGCGCGCGCTCCGTGCTCGACTACCTGGTGTCGAAGGGAATCGAGCGCAAGCGCTTGAGCTCTGCGGGCTTCGGCTTCGACCGGCCTATCGCCACGAATGACACGGCACTGGGGCGCGCGAAGAACCGCCGCGTCGACTTCAAGCTCGTGCGCTCCGAGGTGGAGACCGAGGGCAAGGAGACCGTCGTCCCGGCGGGACAGCAGCCTCCCGCGCCGAAACCCTCCACGGGCACGACGGCTCCCGCGCCGGGCACGGCCCCCGCGTCGAAACCGGCCACGGGCACCACGCCTCCGGCGCCCTCACCGAACACCGCTCCCGCGCCGGGCTCGCCGCCTGCCTCGAAGCCGCCAGCCTCCGACAACAAGGCTTCGAGCACACCCACCCCGCCAACGCCCGGGAAGTAGCCCAAGAGCCAACGCGAAGCGGAGGATGCCCCCAAGGCCGCGGCCACCCATGCAGCTCGACTGCACGGGTGGCTCGGCGCACTGGACACGTCGCGCATCGGAGCCTCCCAGTCAGGAGGCCCCACGACAGACGCTCACGATGCGCGGGACTCAACGGCGGCGCCCTCGACCCGGGCGCCCCGCGAACGACCTACTGCTGCTTCAGCGCCCGCTCGATGCGGCGGCGGATGGCGTCCTCGGACATGGCGCCTCGCTGGGCGTCCGTCACCTTGCCCTCACGGTCCAGGAAGTAGAGCGTGGGCAGCGCGCTGACCTGGAAGGCCCGCGCCATGTCATCCCCGGCATACGCCACATAGGGCTTCAGCTCCGGCAGGTGGCTTCGAATGAAGCTCTCCACCAGCTTGGGCGCCGAAGGCCCATCGTCGCGGCTCGCCGCCACGAACACGAGCCCCTGCGACTCGTACTCCTTGGCCAGCTTCACCAACGCCGGCATCTCCTCGCGACACGGCGGACACCACGTCGCCCAGAAGTCCAGCATCACCACCTGGCCCCGGAAGTCCTCCAGCTTCAGCTCTCCGCCTTCATGCTTCTGAAGCACGAACGACGGCGTGGACGCACCATCCGGCACGAGCTGCGAGCGCCGAGCCTCCAGCACTCCCAGGTACACCACCCCCACCAACCCCAACGCCGCCAACACTCCCAAGAGCAGCTTGGTCCCCCCACCCGCCGGCTTCGCGGGCGGCGGCGCGCCGATTCCTTCCTGCGTCACGAGAATCCACTCCTGGTCAGGCGGTCATGCACCTGCCTCAGCATCCAGCGCACTCCGCTCCGGGCCACCGGCCTGCGCGACACCCACCGTGCCACGTCCGGGCCCAAGCGATAGTAGCCACGGATGAACGCTCGACCGAGCTGACTCTTCCGCAGGACTTCATCCCGATACGCACGGAACGCCACCAGCTCCGGCGCCCCTTCGCCAAACGCCACCGTCGCCACGAAGCACGAGGACGCCGGACTCACCCACATGAGCCGCTGGTTGGTGAGGTTCACCACCACCTTCAGCTCCCGCGCCTCCGTGTACAGGAACGCCAGCAGGTCTCTGCGCGCCGCGGGGAACTCCTGCCCCCCCGCCTCCTCGAACTCGATGCGTGCCGCGTTGTTCGCCCCGACCTCGTCCACGGTGAAGAAGTAGCGCTTCGAGCTGCGCCCCACCTCCACCTCCAACGCGCGCAGCTCCCCGAAGTACGCCAGGAACCCCGTGCCGCAGACCGGACACACGAAGCGGTTGTAGGCGTGGTTCGTCAGGAACGCGTAGTCCCCCACCCGCTTGCAGCCCGTGTTCGGGCACACCAGCTTCACGCTCGCCTGCGGCGCGGCCCGAGGGTCATACCGCGAATGCCCCGACACCTTGTCGAACACCGGAGGGGGAAGCGGCGGCGCCGTCACCAGGTGCCGCGTCGGATGCGCGGCCCGCTCCAGTTCCTGCGCGCGGCGCCACGCAATCTCCGCCGCCTCCAAGCGTCCGCCGGCCGTGTGGCACAGCGCCTCGCCATGCGCGAGCAACGCGGCGACAATCTTCTCGAGCGCCGGCGCATTCGACGGGTCCCTCCCCGCCGCGAGCGCCTCCGCGAGCACCTTCTCCACCTCCGGCAGCAGCGCCGCCGCGGCCTTGCGGGAAGGGTCCTCGGCGCGGCGGTACACCGGCGGCTCTGGAATGCGGCTGAACAACGCGGACGTGGCGGCCCGGACACGCTCCACCACCGCGTCTCCACGACCCACGTCCATCTGCGCCGCCCTCGTCCGGGCGGCCTGGAAGAGTTCTTCGGGCTGCAAGCGCGCCGACATTAAGTGCCACGCCCCGCGCTGTCGCGCTTTACCTCCACTCCGCCGGAAACTGGCCAACCCCTCCCGCTCGATGTAAGAAGACGTAGGAGGCTGTGAGCATGGGAGCTTTGAAGTTCATCGTCTGGACGGCCTGCGCGGTGGGGCTCGGCATCTTCCTGTCGTCGGGCAACGTGGATGGCCGCACGCCGCTGCAGCACATGGAGCGGGCCTGGAAGCGCGCCGTGAAGCCCGACACCATGGACCGGATGAAGGATGGGCTGGAGGACGCGTACGAGGACGCCAAGGGCGCCGTCTCCCGTTCGACGGATGCCGCGCCTCGCGAGCGCATCACCGCGGAGGACCGTGCGGCGGTCAACCGCATCATCGCGCAGAAGAAGTAGCCTGGCAGACAGGTCCGCTTCCGCACCACGTTCCCCCTCCCTAGCTTGCATGGGGTGGGCGACCGGTTGGGGCGGAGGCGGGGCATGCACAAGGCTCCATTCAAGAATGTCGTCATCCTCACCGCGCTGATGTGCGCGTTCTGTGTGTCCGGACAAGCCTCCGGGCGCGAGCGGGGACGACTGTGGCTCGAGGCCCAGAACCGTTCGCTGGAGAACCAGCGCGCCACACTGAGCCAGGTGGCTCGCGAGGCGATGCCCTCGGTGGTCTCCATCACCACGCGGCAGCCCTCCGACGACGCTTCCGCGTCCGGTGATGAACCGCAGAAGGGCATCGGCTCCGGCTTCATCATCCACCCTTCCGGCTACATCCTCACCAGCGCCCACGTCGTGGAGGGAGCGACCGAAGTCGTCGTCTCGGTGATGCATCCACGGGGCTACCCGGAGGAGTACGTCGCCGAGGTCGTCGGTGAGGACAGCCGCACCGACTGCGCGCTGCTGAAAATCAACGCCCCACGCAGGCTCCCGGTGCTCAAGCTCGCGTCGTCCGCCCACGTGCGCTCGGCGGACTGGATTGTCGTCATCGGCAACCCGTTCGGCCTGTCCCAATCCGTGACGGTGGGCGTGGTCAGCTACATGGGCCGCACGGACGTGACGCCCAACGGACGCGACGGTGACTTCGACTACATGCAGATGGACGCGTCCATCAACCCGGGCAACTCGGGCGGCCCCGTGCTGGACCTGCACGGCGACGTCGTGGCGGTGGCCAACGCCGTCAACGTGGCGGGACAAGGCATCGGGTTCGCCATCCCCATCGACATCGCGAAGACCGTGATTCCGCAGCTCCGAGCGCATGGCCGCGTGCGCCGCGGCTGGCTGGGCATCAGCGTGCAGGACTTCTCGCCCGAGGTCGCCGAGGCGTTCAACCTGAGACACGGCCCGGGCGTGGTGGTGACGGAGGTGGTGGAGGGCGGGCCGGGTGAACGCTCGGGGCTGCTCAGCGGCGATGTCATCGTCGGGCTCGACGCGCGGCGCGTGCAGCGGGCGCACACCTTGCGGTGGCAGGTGGCCGCCCGAGGAGTGGGCCGGAACGTGAAGCTGCGCATCCACCGGCTGGGCAAGCCCATGATCCTCAAGGTGCGGCTCGAGGAGATGCCCAGCGAGGGGCCCGTCGCCGCCCCCCTGGCCTCCCACCGGCAGGGGAGGAGGCCCACCCGCGCCCAGTCCGTCCTGGAGGACCTGCTGTCCCCCGTCCCCCGCTCCAAATCCCTCCCGCCCACCCCACCCTCCGAGGCGGCGGACCCGGATTCCAAGGAGGGCGAACAGGCGCCCTGACCTCTGGGCCCACACAGGTCTTCCGGCGTGTCCTTGCGTTCGGGTGGCATGGGCGCTAGACAGTGCGCCTTTTTTCGTACCCGGCGGATGGTCCACTCCAAGTGGCGCCGCGGTTCTCGTATCGATTCGCAGGAGAGTTCCACAATGGCCGAGGCCACCCCGACGACCCAGAAGAAGCTCACCAAATGGCCGCGCACCGCCAAGGGCGGTGGCAAGAAGGCTTGCTCCGTGGAGGGCTGCAAGCGCCCCTACCGCGCCAAGAGCTACTGCTTCTTCCACTACAAGACGTGGCGCCAGGGCGACCTGCCCCACTCGCGCTACCGCACCTGCTCCAAGCCGGAGTGCCGCACGAAGGTCCTCAAGGCTGGTCTGTGCGAGAAGCACCACGCCGAGACGTACAAGAAGGACGCGGCGTAAGTCTTCGCCGTCGTGCTCGCAGCGGCGCCGGGGGCTTTTCCCTACCGAGTGATTCCTCAGCTCAGGGAGAAGTGCCCCGCGCCACCGCGTGCCCCCACTGCTTGAAGGCCGTGAGCCACCGCTCCGCCTCGCCCTGGGCCCGCTTCACTCAACCCCACCTCTGCTCCAGCGCCTCCCGCCGAGTTCCGGGCGCCACCGTTGCACCCTCGCGGGCACCGATGGGCGCCAGGCCTGACGGTGACAGCGCTACAACAGTACCTCCGAGGACCGAACCCGGTTCATGAACGACTGGACCTCCGAGGTCGGGTGACGAGCACGTCCCCACTGCGCGCCAGCACTTCGTCGGCCAGTTCACGCTGGGCGCCGCCGAGCCCCCGTGACAGGGACGCTCGAACACCTTCCCCCCGCCGACCTGCGCACCGCGTCCTCGAACGAAACGCCGCGCGCGCCTCGAACCCGGGTACGAGACGGGGTGCGAACCGCGCACACGCGGTCCTTCAGGGCCTCGCTCGGTTCGTTCGCGCCAGCCCGCCGCTCCAACAGGGCGTCTCCGATGAGGGCGAGGTGCTCGGCCCGGCGGGACGAAGGTGTAACCGGGTCGGAAAGGACCAGTCACGAAAGCCAAGGTCGCCCGCGGCCTCAAGAATGTCCGACAAGCGCGTTTGATGCAGGACACAGGTGAGATGCGCCTCTCGACGCATGGCACCGAGTTTAGCTGGTTGATCCTGAAGCAGATCGGTATATTCCCACCTGTATGCGTCGCGTGCTTCCTGGCTTGCTCCTGTCGCTCGTCGCCGTGCTCACCGCTTGTGGTGGCGCGGGCACGCCCGTGCGCGCGACCATGAGTGCTCGTCAGGCGCTCGCACACCCGCCCGAGTTCCTCGAGTTCGAGTCCCCCGCCACGCGCCTGGAGATGTTCCGCGAAGTGGCGCGTCAGTCGGACGTGGAAGCGGGCCAGGCGGCGCAGGCGTTGGTGCTCTTCCCCATCAGCCAGAATGGCGAACTCCTGGCGGCCCCGGGATTCGACGCGCGCATGGACCTGTTCCAGGCGCCGGATGCGGGCAAGGGGTTGCAGCTCGTGCTGGAGGCCCGCGCGGGTGAGCGTTGGCCCGAAGACCGCCGGGAGAGCCTGCAGGGCTTGTCCGAGCGGGAAGCGGCCGAGCTGGTGGCCCGCACGCTGCTTGCGCACTGGGGCATCCAGCCCGAGAGCGCGGTGCAGGTCGACCGAGCGTCGAGCGCGCCCTACGCGGTCGCTTACGTGGACGGTATCCTGCGCATCAATCCAGCTTTCCTCTATCTGGCTGCTGCCTACGGTCCTGCTTCCATGCCGGCTGCGCTCCAGTAGAGTCCCGCGCCCGAAGCAGTCCCCCCTCCCCGCTGTACTTCACCTTCCCGAGGGGCGGGCCGCGAGGCGCCAGTGAATACCTCCGCACTTCACGCTCAGCTTCCCCTCACGCTCCGCCAGGTGGACCTGCCGGCGCTCGGCCAGCACTACCGTGGCAAGGTCCGCGACACGTATCGCCAGGGCGACTCGCTCGTCCTCGTGACAACGGACCGGCTCTCCGCGTTCGACCACGTCCTCACCACCATCCCCTTCAAGGGCGAGGTGCTCAACCGTCTCGCGGCCTTCTGGTTCGAGCGGACAAAGCACATCTGCCCCAACCATGTGCTGGACGTGCCGGACCCCAACGTCACCGTGGCGCGTGCCTGTCAGCCCTTCACGGTGGAGGTGGTGATTCGCGGCTACCTCACCGGCAGCCTGTGGCGTGACTACGAGAAGGGCACGCACACCGCCTACGGCCTGCCCTTCCCCTCGGGGATGCGCAAGGACGAGGCGTTTGCTCAGCCCATCATCACCCCGTCCACGAAGGCGGAGTACGGGCAGCACGACGAGCCCATCTCCGAGAAGGAGATTCTCGCGCGGGGCCTGGCCAGTCCACGCGACTGGGCCCGCATCACCGAGGCGGCGCGGGGCCTGTTCGAGGAAGGCCAGAAGTGGGCACGCACGCGGGGCCTCATCCTCGTGGATACGAAGTACGAGTTCGGCAAGGTGGGCGACGACATCTACGTCATCGACGAGATGCACACCCCGGACTCCAGCCGCTACTGGGTGGCGGACGAGTACGAGGCGCGCTTCGCCCGAGGCGAGGACCAGCGCATGCTGGACAAGGAGAACATCCGCCAGTGGCTCATCCGCGAGCGGGGCTTCTCCGGCCATGGCACGCCGCCAGCCATCCCCGATGACGTCCGCGTGGAGCTGGCCACCAAGTACGTGGCGGCCTTCGAGCAGATCACCGGCACCTCGCTCACGCTCGAGCCCGGCGACGTGCACGCGCGCATCGAGCGGAACCTGCGCCAGAAGGGCTACCTGAAGTAGCCCTCATGGCTCGGGCCGAGACGGCCGGGGCTACTCGCTCCGGCCGAAGACGCGGCGGAAGATGTCGTCCATGTGCCGCGTGTGGTAGCCCGGGGAGAAGCAGTCGTTGATCTCCTCGGGCGTCATCATCTTGAGCAGGTCCGCGTCGGCGAGCAGGGCCCGCCGGAAGTCCACGCCCTCCTCGTAGAGCTTCATCGCGTTGCGCTGGACGATGACGTAGGCGGCCTGACGGTCCATGCCCTTGCGCGCCAGCTCCAAGAGGAGCCGCTGCGAGTTCACCACGCCGCCCAGCAGGTCCAGGTTCTTCTTCATCTGCTCGGGGTAGACGCGCAGGTCCTCCATCAGCCGGGCGAAGCGCACCAGCATGAAGTCCGCGAGGATGGTGGCATCCGGACCGATGACGCGCTCCACGGACGAGTGGGAGATGTCCCGCTCGTGCCACAGCGCCACGTCCTCCATGGCGCTCACCGCGTAGCCGCGCAGCAGTCGCGCGAGGCCCGTGAGGTTCTCCGAGAGGATGGGGTTGCGCTTGTGCGGCATCGCGCTGGACCCCTTCTGGCCGGCGGTGAAGGGCTCCTCCGCCTCGCGCACCTCGGAGCGCTGCAGGTGACGAATCTCCACCGCGAACTTCTCGATGCTCGCGCCGAGCAGCGCCAGCGCGGTGAAGTACTCGGCGTGCCTGTCACGCTGCACCACCTGGCTAGAGGCCGGCGCGGGCTTCAACCCCAGCTTCTTGCAGACGAACTCCTCCACGGCTGGAGGCAGGTGCGCGAAGGTGCCGACGGCGCCGGAAATCATGCCCGTGGCGATGGTCTCCCGCGCCGCGACCAGCCGCGTGCGAGCGCGGCGGAGCTCGTCGTACCAGATGGCCAGCTTGTGGCCGAACGTCACGGGCTCCGCGTGGATGCCGTGGCTGCGCCCCATCTGCAGCGTGTGCTTGTGCTCGAAGGCGCGCTTCTCCACCGCGGCCATCACCCGCTCCAGGTCCTGGAGGATGAGGTCCATGGCGTCGCGCAGCGTCATCCCCAGCGACGTGTCCAGCACGTCCGAGGACGTCATGCCCAGGTGCAGCCAGCGCGCGCTGGGCCCCACGCGCTCCTCCATGAACGTGAGGAACGCAATGACGTCGTGCTTGGTGGTGCGCTCGATCTCCTCGATGCGCGCGGCGTCGGCGGGAGTGAAGTCTCCCGCGCGCTGGATGCAGTCCTCCAGCGCCTCGCGAGGGGCCAGCCCCGCCACCACCATGCCCTCCAGCGCGGCGAGCTCCACGTCGCGCCAGCGGCGCAAACGGGCCACGTCGGACCAGAGGTTGGACATCTCCTGTCGGCTGTATCGCGGAATCACTCGTAGACCTTCACGGCAAAGTCCCGCCGCGCCGCGAACCGGAGGAGCTCCAGCACGGGCTCGGAGGACGGACCCAACTTCTTGGCGGTGGTGAGGTTGATGGACAGGTCCAACCCTTCCGGCTGCGCCACCGCCAGCGCCCCCGGGTCGACCTTCTCGTGGATGATGCGATTGGCCAGCCGCCCTGCCTGCAGGCCAATGGCCAGGGGACTGGGTGACAGCGCCAGCGCCGCGCCCTCCTTCACCTGGCTGGGCGTGAGCGCGATGAGCGGCAGCCGCTTCGACTGCGCGAAGGCGATGAGCTCCTGGACGACGGAGGCATTGCCCACCGTCTTGTCCGCGACCATGAGCAACGCGTCCACGCGGCCCGAAGCCCCCTCGAGCACCTTCTCCACCTTCGCCGGAGAGTCCACCTCCAGCGCGAGGATGGACAGGTTCCTCGACGCGGCGGCGGTCTGCGCCTGCGTCACCGTGCTCGAGGAGAAACGCGGGTCATGCACCATGCCCACCCGGCGGACCTTGGGGGACACGGCGACGAGCGCCTCCAGCTCCGGCCCCAGGTCGCTGGTGAGTGAGATGCCCGTGACGTTGGGGCCTTCGAGTCCGTACTTCTCGTAGTACGGCACCATGGCGAAGAGGACGGGCACGTCCTCGCCCAGCGAGCGCCTCGCCGCGTTGGCCGCCAGCGGGCCCAGGGCCAACACGAGCGCGGGCTTCTGCGCCGCCAGCTTCTTGAAGACGCGCGCGGCGGCCCCCGGGCTCTCGTCGAGCATCATCTCCTGAACCTCCGCGCGAGCCTCCGCGGAGAAACCGGCGATGACGGAGGCATAGGGCGCGAGGTTGGCGGACTTCACCGCCACCACCCGTGGGCGAGCACTCCCCTGGGCCATCGCGGCCGCTGGCAACAGGGAGAGCCAGAGCACGAGCGCCAGCCGGCTCATGGCTGAGCGCTCGAGCAACAACGGAAGCCCACCGACGCGGACGCCGTCTCCGGGTCGCTGTACTTCACCGCGCTGCAGCGGGAGTCGGCATATGGCTCGTTGAAGGCTCCACCCTTCTGGATGGTGCCTCGGCGCTCGATGCGGGTCTCCGTCCACTCCGCCACGTTGCCGGAGAGGTCGGCCACGCCGTAGCCCGGCGAGACGCACTGACTGAACGTCCCGGACGCCGCGATGGCAGGCACGATGCCATGCTGGGGAATCTTCGTATTGCACGTGCTCTGAAGGTAATCGTTCCCGTACGCGAAGCGCGCGTTGCCCGGTCCCTTGCATGCCTTCTCCCACTCGTCCTCTGTGCAGAGCCGCTTCTTCTCCGCCCCGCACAGCTCACGTGCCTGCGCCAAGGTGACGCCCACTCGAGGGTTCGCTCCCTTTTGATTGGGGAACTCGAACTCGTCGACACAGAAGGAGTTCACCATCACGTTCTCGCTGGGACGCTCGTCCACCTTGGCGAGCTCGTCGTCGCGAACCTTGCCTCGCTTGAAGGAACCCCCGCTCACCAACCGCATGCCGTCCGGGCACTTCTCCGACAGGGCCACGACGAGCGGAAGTGGCGCTTCCTTGGCACCCTGCCGCGCCATCGCGCCCGAGGACGGCACCGCCGGCTTCGCCGCGCTTCGGGACTTCCAGTAGTTCAAGAACAGATAGCCGCCACCCGCGCCCAACGCGAGGCCACCCACGGTCAGAACCGCTATCCAGACGAACGCGGAACGGCGGCGCGCGGCCGAAGACTTCTGGGAGCGACTGCCCCGCTGCTTCGGCGCGATGCGAGCCCCTGAACGTGCCCCCGACATGCTTGGGTCGAAGTCGAGCGCACGAGGAGCGGTGCGCGCCCCCGACATCGTCGGCACGGTCTCAAGGGTGCGTGCCGTGCGGATGCTCGGCACGACGGGGGCCTCCAGCGTCCGCGACAGAGGGCGCGCACCCGACGTCGAAGGCGAGGACTCCAGTCCGCGCGCCGACCGTGCACCGGAGACAGAGGGAGCCGACTCGCTCGCCGCCGGGTCCTGGCCGCGCGACGACCCGCGCGACTGAGCGGAGGGCATTGGCCCGGAGGCCCGGGGCGCGGGTCCCCCACCGCGAGCAGCGGACTCCGTGCCAGAGCGTCCACTGAGGGATGGCTCGTCTCCGGACCGTGACGACGCACCACCCGCGCGGCCGCTGAGCGAAGACTCGTCTCCGGACCGCGACGACGCACCACCCGCTCTGCCGCTAAGCGAAGGCTCATCTCCGGACCGTGACGACGCACCACCCGCTCTGCCGCTAGGCCAAGGCTCGTCTCCAGACCGTGACGACGCACCACTCGCGCGGCCATTGAGTGAAGGCTCGTCTCCAGACCGTGACGACGCACCACCCGCTCTGCCGCTAAGCGAAGGCTCATCTCCGGACCGTGACGACCCACCACCCGCTCTGCCGCTGAGCGAAGGCTCATCTCCGGACCGTGACGACCCACCACCCGCTCTGCCGCTGAGCGAAGGCTCGTCTCCGGACCGTGACGACGCACCACTCGCGCGGCCACTGAGTGAAGGCTCGTCTCCAGACCGTGACGACACACCACCCGCGCGGCCGCTGAGCGACGGCTCGTCGCCCGTGCGCGACGACGCACCACTCGCGCGGCCACCGTACGGCGATTCCGATGCCGACCTCGCGCCCTCGGAACCCGAGCGCCCGGAGGGGGCTGACTCCCTCGCGGACTCTTGCGCGGAGCGACCACCGTACGGCGACTCGGCACCAGCGCCGCGACCACTGGGTCCTGATTCCGACGAAGCGCGCCCACCTTGCGCTGCTTCCGTGGCGGCACGAATCGCCCCTCCGGTGATGAAGGGCATCGCCTGCTCGGTGAGGCGCTGATGGGACGCGTTGGGATTCGCACCGATGATGGCCGCGAGCGTCGCCGCATCCAGCGGCTGGGTCGCATCCGGCGGAGGTGGCTCCTCCTCGACGTGCGGCGCTGCCACCGGTGGCGGCGCCTTGGGCGCGGCGGCATTCACGATGCCGGTGGGAATCGGCAACATGTCCGTGGGCACCGGCGGAGGAGGCCGCGCGGACATCCTCACCGCGGCGGCCTGCGCCGACCCTGGAGGCGGCGGCACACTGCGCACCCGCGTGGTCACCGCCGCGGGCGACCGCGCAATGATGTTGGCGAACTCCGCGTGCAGCTCCCCCGCCGACTTCGGCCGGGCCAGCGGATTGATGTTGAGCGCGCGTCGATAAAGCGCCTCGAAGGACGTGGGCAGGTCCGAATGCAGGGACGAGAGCCCCGGCACCACGCCATCCGTCGGCACCAACCCGGTGATGAGCTCTCCCATCACCACGCCAAGCGAGTACACATCCATCCGCGTGTCGAGTTCGCCCCCCGCCACATACTCGGGCGCGACGTAGACATCCGCGCGGTGCCCCTTCTGGGCCTGCACGAAGGGCAACTGCGGAACGGCGAGCCCCAGCCCGTAGTCCGTCACCTTCAGCAGGTCCGGCAGGACGATGACGTTCTCCGGCTTGAGGTCGGAGTGCGGACCGAAGCGGTGCGCGGCGTCCAGTGCCGCGGCCATCTGCGCGAGCAGCGGCTCCACGTCCTTCAGCGAGAAGAGCTGCCCTCGCGAGGCGCGCTGCTCCATCATCCGCCGCAGCGTCATGCCCTCCAGCAACTGCATGGTGAAGAAGGGCCGCTCGCCGTCGAGCCCCTCCTCGTAGACGCGCAGCAGATTGGGGTGGTTGAGCTTCTTGCCCACCCGCATCGAGAAGGAGAACTGCGTGCGCTCCTCGGGCTGCTGGACGAGCCTCGGGTGCACGGTCTTCAGCGCGACCTCGACGTCGATCTCCTCGTCCTGGGCGCGGAAGACGAAGCCCATGGGACCCGAGCCCACGACTTCCTTGATGGCGTAGCGCCCGGCGATGACGTCCCCTGGTTTGTAGGGGGCGCCGTCCAGGCCACGCTTGCGGGCGACGCCGGCCGCCTGTCGAGCAGCCGCGTCGTACTTCATCCCGCACGTGGGGCAGGTGTCATTCGTCTCGGGGACGTGGCTTCCGCAGCGGTAGCAAAGCAAAGCAGTCGGACTCCAGGGGCCAGTCGAGGAAGGACCACGAGCGGGGACGCGGTCCGGGCCTCATATTCTGCACACTCCCCTGTCATCAAGGAACGATGCCATCCACGTCGGCCTTATCGGCCCGTGGACCCGAACCCGTTCCCCCCCCGCGCCGTCGCATCGAGGACCTCCACCTCGGTCAGCGTCGCGGAGGTCACGGGCGCCACCACCAGTTGGGCCACCCGGTCGCCCCGACGCAGGGTGAAGGGCTCGTTGGAGAGGTTGACCAGGATGACCTGCACCTCCCCACGGTAGTCCGCATCCACCGTCCCGGGTGAGTTGAGCAGGGTGATGCCATGTCGGAGCGCCAACCCCGAGCGAGGCCGCACCTGGCCCTCGTAACCGGGTGGCAATCCCAGCGCGAGCCCCGTGGGAACCGCCATCCGAGCCAGGGGTTGGAGGACACGCTCTCCCTCGATATCCGCCCGCAAATCCAGCCCAGCGGCGAGCTCCGTCTCGTAGCGGGGCAACGGCAAGGGCTCCGGGTGCGCGCGGACACGGCGCACCTGCACGGTCAAGGACGAGGCCATGGCGCGGATGTACCACAGCCTCGCCCCGTCTCCAGTTCCCATGCCAACGTCACGGGTTGTCCACGCAAGCAACAACCGCCGCGAGAAACCTCCTGCCCAGGCGCCTCCCCATTCCGTCCAAGGAACTCGCGTGCCCTCAGAAAGGAGTGTCCTGAGACACGGTCCTAACAGAAGCGCGGAACTTGAGAGGGTCCATGGGCCGAGAGGCCAGCTCGAGCTGATAGTGCAGATGAGGTCCGGTGGAGCGTCCGGTGTTGCCGGAACGGGCGATGAGTTGTCCCCGCGTCACCTGCTCGCCCACCCGCACCAGCAACTCCGAGTTGTGGCAGTACGCCGTCGTCACGCCCCGGCCATGGTCCAGAACGAGGACCCGGCCATTCACCGAGTCCTCGCTCGCGCGCCGCACGACACCCTCCGCCACGGCCGCCACCACCGTGCCCGTGGGAACGCCCAGGTCCACGCCCGTGTGCATCTTCCGAGTGCCCAGCACGGGGTGGTAGCGCTCACCAAACGGGCTCGTCACCCGAGCACTCTCGGACACGGGCCATGCGAGGCCAAACGCGGTGGACAACGCGAGCGCCTGCGCGGCGCCGACCGACGCTGACTCGAAGCCAGGGGGAAGTTGCCGGCTCAACGCCTCGAGCGTCAGCGCGCCTCCTTCCGCCTGCGCTCGCTCCAGCGCGTATCGCGCGGGAACACGTCCGACGAAGACAGCGGTGATTCGAGCCTCCTCGCGAGGAAAGTCATCCGCCAGTCCCGTGAGAAGCTTGCGCGCGGCAACGGGCCCCTCCACCGGGTCCACGAGCGTCGCCATGGAGATGCCGTGCTCTTGTGCCAGCGCCATCGCCGGAGCTCTTGCGCGCGAATCCAAGCCCTTCAGCGCCAGGTGAGTCCCCCACGCCAGTGCCTCCGCGCTCGTCAGCGCGCGCACGAGTGACACCTCCGGAGCCACCATGGGCGCGGCCAGCGTGGTGCCCGTCATGCCGTCGTAGAACGCCAACAATGGCCGAGCGGTGCTCTGCGTGGAGAAGGCCCACGCGCTGGCCTTGCGAACCAGCGCCCCCGCGGGCGTGTGGTGATACGCCGTCCACACGCATAGCACCGCCATGCAGAAGTCCAGCAGCCCTCGGGCTCGGCTCGTGAACATGGTTGGGCGCCTCAGCGAAGGAATGACAACAGAGGAGACGCATCGAGCGCGGCGGCCACGGCGAGCGGCACCACCACCCCACATCCCAGGAGGCCGCGCGTGAAGGCCCTGCGTCCCGACTCGCGCGCACAGGCCGCGTCCGCGTGCTGAAGGTTCCGCAGCACCGCGCGCCACCCCAGCGTGGACAGCACCCCCACCAGCGCACCGAGCGCCAGTCCCCTCGCGCCCCAGTCCGCGACTCGCTCCCCCATCAGCTCGCGCCAGGACAGGTACACCGTGCCCTGAAGAAGCCGCGCCACCGCACACGCTCCAGCCACCACCACCGCGCCCGTGGCGAGCGGCCGCAACCAACGCATCGGCGTGGGCTGGCGCACGCACCGAAGCCACAGCGCACGCCACGAAGGCTTCTCCTCCCGCCCCTCCAGTGCCACGCGCCAGGCCTCCGCCGGACGAGCAGCGGAAGCCTCGCGATAGCCCAGCGCCGGCAGCGCGAGCACCAGGTCCGCGGCCAGCTCCCAGGTCAGCGCCAGGATGCGGGCGATGCGCGTGCGCAACTCGAGCGACACCCACTCCACCATGGGCGCCGTCAGCTCGTAGCTGCCCGCCCAGCCATCAAAGGCCGCGTCAGCGCGGTCCACCCACGACAACAACCGGTCATCCAACGTGTCCGCCGCCGCGTGCACCCCCACGGCCACCAGCGCCAACAACCCCAGGGGCATGAAGGCCCACCGGAAGGCGCCCAGCGCACGGGAGATGAAGGGGACGAAGCCTGGAGAGCCAGGTGGTGCGGCGGACGATGGACGAGGCGGCAACGGTGCCTCCGGGCAAGCGGGGCTCGCACCTCCAACGCACGGCCCCGAATCCCAGGTCTAAGCCAATCCCACCCCCAACGAAAACACCCCCTCCCGCGGACTGCGGAAGGGGGCGTCGCGTGCCACGGCGGACCTCCGTGAGAGGTCCGCGCGTCAGCGTGAATCAGGCCTTGGCGTTCGGCTGGGTGGCCTCGGGGGCCGGCTGCGCCGCGACGGTGTCCGCCGCGCCCTGCTGCTGCGCCGCGCGCTCCGCCATCGCCTCTTTGCGCGACAGACGAATCTTGCCCGTCTTGTCGATGCTGACGACCTTCACCAGCACCTCGTCGCCCTCCTTCAGCACGTCGGAGACGCTCTTGACGCGCTTGTCGGACAGCTCGGAGATGTGGATGAGGCCGTCGGTGCCCGGGAACAGCTCCACGAAGGCGCCGAACTCGGCGATCTTCCGCACGGTGCCCGTGTAGATCTTCCCGATCTCCGCCTCGCGGGTCAGCGCCTGAATCATCGCGATGGCGGCCTTCACGGCCTCGCCGTTCGCGCTGGCGATGTCCACCCGGCCGGAGTCCTCGATGTTAATCGCCGCGCCGGTGCGCGCGATGATGTCCTTGATGACCTTGCCGCCCGGCCCGATGACGTTCTTGATGAACTCGGGACGAATCTGGATGGTGGTGATGCGCGGCGCGTACTGGCTGATCTCCTTGCGGGGCTGCGCCAGCGTCTTGAGCATCTCGCCCAGGATGTGGATGCGGCCCTGACGCGCCTGCTCCAGCGCGCGGCTCATGATCTCCGTGGTGAGGCCGGTGATCTTGATGTCCATCTGGATGGACGTGATGCCCTTGGTGGTGCCGCACACCTTGAAGTCCATGTCGCCCAGGTGGTCCTCGTCACCGAGGATGTCCGACAGGATGGCGACCTTGTCGCCCTCCTTCACCAGGCCCATGGCGATGCCCGCCACCGGCGACTTGATGGGAACACCCGCGTCCATCAGCGCCAGCGTGCCACCACACACCGAGGCCATGGACGAGGAGCCGTTGGACTCCAGGATGTCGGACACGAGGCGCACCGTGTACGGGAACGACTCGCTCTTCGGAACCATGTTGCGCAGCGCGCGCTCCGCCAGCGCACCGTGGCCGATTTCACGGCGGCCCGGACCACGCAGCGGCTTGGTCTCGTTCACGCTGAACGGCGGGAAGTTGTAGTGCAGCATGAAGCGCTTGAACGTCATGCCGCCGAGCATCTCCAGCCGCTGCTCGTCCTCGCTGGTGCCCAGCGTGGTGACGACCAGCGCCTGCGTCTCGCCACGGGTGAACAGCGCGCTGCCGTGCGTGCGCGGCAGGACGCCGACCTCGCAGGTGATGGCGCGGACCACGTCGTGCCCACGCCCACCGATGCGGCCACCGTTGACCGTCATCTCGCGCATGTGCTCGTACTTCAGGTCTTCCACCACCTGCTTGGCGTGCTTCTCCGTCAGCGGCGTGAAGGCCTCGCCCATCTGCTCCTTGAGCTTGGCGACCGCCTCCTTCTTCGCCTTGGAGAGCGCGTCGTAGCGGGCGCCCTTCTCCTTGATTTCATAGCCGGCCTTGATGCCCGCCATGGCCAGGTCGCGAACCTTGGCGCGCAGCGCCTCGTCCACGGAGGGCGCCTTGTCGAACGCGCGCACCTGCTTGTTCAGCTCGCGGCGCAGCTCGTCCTGCAGGTCCAGCGCGGGCTGCGCGGACTTGAAGCCGAACTCCAGCGCCGCCACCATGTCCGCCTCGGACACCTCTTCCGCGCCGCCCTCCACCATGACGATGGCCTCGCGGCTGACCGCCATGACCAGGTCCAGGTCGCTCTGCTCACGCTGCTTCGCGGTGGGGTTGGCCACCAGCTGGCCGCCCACGCGGCCCACGCGGATGCCGGCGATGGGGCCGTTGAACGGGATGTCCGACACCCACAGCGCCGCGGAGGCGCCCGTGATGCCGTGAACGTCGCCCTCGTTCTCCGGGTCCGCGGAGATGACGCTGGCGATGATCTGCGTCTCGTACGCGTAGCCTTCCGGGAACAGCGGACGCGCGGAGCGGTCCACCAGACGGCTGGCCAGCGTCTCCTTCTCGGTGAGGCGGCCCTCGCGCTTGAAGTAGCTGCCGGGGATGCGGCCGGCCGAATACAGCTTCTCCTGGTACTCCACCGTCAGCGGAAGGAAGTCGACGTCCTTCTTCTCGCGCGCGCTGACCGCGGTCACCAGCAGCATGGTGTCGCCATAGCGGACCACCACGGAGCCATCGGCCTGCTTGGCCATGCGGCCCACTTCGATGCTCAGCTCGCTCTCACCAATCTTGACGCTCTTCTTCAACATGTCCTTGCCTCGATATGCTTCGGGCGAGGACCCCACCGCACGCACCTGGCCCGCAAACGCGGTCAGGCACCCCGGGAGGGCCCTCGGGGTGTTTGAGCGGTCGCCAAGGCCTGGGACAGGCGCATGACAGGCAACCGCCAGCCTGTACTGCGGAAGGGCGCTTGCGGCGCGCCGGAGGGATGTCTCGGAACTTTTGATCCCTGATCGCACCGGCCGACCTCAAGTCAGCCGGTCCGAACGGAAACCAAAACCTCCGTCGGCACCACTCCCTCGCCCGCCACCACCCACCGCTTCTCACTGCTTCACGACCACCGACTTCCGACGTCTGAAATGCGCGGGGCGCTGGTGGAACCAGCGCCCCGAGTCCTGCCGAGGTGCCTACTTGCGGATGCCGAGGCCCTCAATGAGCTTCTTGTAGCGGGTGACGTCCTTCGACTTCAGGTAGTCCAGAAGCCGACGACGCTGACCGACCAGCTTCAGCAGACCGCGCCGCGAGTGGTGGTCCTTCTTGTGCGTCTTGAAGTGCTCGGTGAGCATGTTGATGCGCTCGGACAGCAGCGCCACCTGCACCTCGGGGGACCCGGTGTCCGACTCGTGGGTCCTGAACTTCGTCACCAGCTCCGACTTGCGCTCCTGATGCAGCGACATGTGATTCTCGTCCTTCGAGTCCCGCTCCGGTGTGGTTACCGCTTGAGTCGCCCGGGTCCGCGGAGGGGTACAGACCGGGTCTCATGCCTCTAACGAGCGGGGGGCTTATAAGCTTCACCCTACCCAGGGTCAACCTTGGACGCCTGCCCGTGCGCCCCGCGAGAGTTGGAGCGTGAGAAGACGCACAGCCCCAGAGCCTGCTGCTAGACGAGCACCCGCAGGTAGCGCAGCCGCCCACCCGCGCCCTCGGCCACGGCCAGCAGCGTCCCGTCTGGTCCCATCACTCGCACCCGGCCCGGGCGCGACGAAGCGGGGACCTCCACGGGAACACCGTGGGACACCCGACGGGCGTCCTCTGCGCCAACCTTCACCTCGGGCATGTCAACCAAGGCGTCGGACAGTGACACCAGCCGAGAGGCCAGCGTGCCCTCCTTCGCCTGCGACGCCACGTCCGCCAGGGGCAGCGCCCGAGCCAGCGTGAACGGCCCGCTCGAGGTGCGCCGCAGTGCTTCCAAATGGGCTCCACAGCCCAACGCCCGCCCCAGGTCGAACGCCAGGGTGCGCACGAAGAAGCCCTTGGAGCAGCGCACGGAGAGGTGCAGCCGGTCCGCGGAGAAGTCGCGCAGGATGAGCTCGTACACCGTCACCTGCCGGGCGGCGCGCTCCACTTCCTCGCCTGCCCGGGCCAGTTCGTACAGGCGCTTGCCGGCCACCTTCACCGCCGAATACATGGGCGGCACTTGGTCGAAGGTGCCTCGGAAGCGCGCGAGCGCGGCCTCCAGCAGCGCGGGCGTCAGCGCCGGGACAGGCCCCGTCGCCGTCACCTGCCCCTCCGCGTCCTGGGTGTCCGTCTCGGAGCCCAGGCGCACGGTGGCGTCGTAGGCCTTGTCGCCCTCGGTGATGAAGCCAGCCACCTTGGTGGCCTCTCCCAGACACAAGGGCAACACGCCGGTGGCCATGGGGTCCAACGTCCCCGTGTGCCCCACCTTCTTGAGCTTCAACAGCGAGCGCACCTGTCGCACCACGTCGAAGGACGTGGGACCGGTGGGCTTGTCGATGACGAGGACGCCGTCCATGTCAGGCCAATATTGTGGGTCCCGCGCCCGAACTACCAGCCTTCCTTGCTGCGGACCTCCCGCAGAAGACGGTCGATCTTGTCACCCTCGCCGATGGACTCGTCGAAGGAGAAGAAGATTTCGGGCGAGACGCGCAGGTTGACGGCCGCCGTCACGGCGCGGCGCACAAAGCCCTTGGCCGCCTCCAGCCCCTTCTGCGTCTCGGACCGCTCTTCGGCCGTGCCCAGCATCGAATAGAAGACACGGGCCACCCGCAGGTCCGGAGAGACCTTCACTCCGGTAATCGTGATGTAGCCGATGCGGGGGTCTCTCAGCTCGCCTCGGGCCAGCAGGTCTCCGAGAGCCGCCTGGATTTCCTGCCCCACTCGCTCGGGTCGGGAATGCGTCGTCATTTCTTCTCCCAGTCTCGCGGGTTGCGCAGGGAGCGGGCTCTCGCCCGCGCCTCGTCCAGCGTCATCCGTCCACCGCCCGACGGAGACGGGCGACCCGTACCGGGGCCGCCGTCGTTGTCGCCGTCATGACGGCGCTCCCAGTTTCCCAACCCCTCCGCCTCGGCCAGCGAGGCCCGCTCGCCCTGCAGGAACCGAGCGATGGCCGCCTCCGAGTGGGCCGCCGCCGCCTCGGGCGACAGCAGGTCCTCTTCATCGTCCAGGGGCTGCGCCGCCCGTGCGTTCGCCGCGGAGCCTCCCGCGAAGAGCTGGTCTCCAAAGCCCAATATCTCCGTCTCCCGCGCCATCAGCGGGGCGACGTACATCTCCTCGATGAAGTGGATGACCTTCTCGAGTTGCTCGTCCACATGGCGGCGGTCATTGCCCACCACCGAGAGAGCGAGCGTGGCCTTCTGCCAGAGGTCTTGGTCCTCCACCTCGGCCATGGCCACGTTGAAGCGAGCCTTCACCCGTTCCATCACCCGGCGAAGCACCTGCCGCTTGGCCTTGAGTGAACCGCTCTCCGGAATCTGGAGGGTGAGACGTGCGACACCTACGAACATGCCAATCCCCCGGCCCGCAGGGGCGCGCGAACCCGCGAGCCCCTGGGGTGAAACCTCCCTGGGAAGGTGGGGCCTTCCCAGGGGGAGACGAGGCACAAGGCCTACGTCAGGCTCGGCCGGGTCTCTTCAATCTCATAGGCCTCGATGATGTCTCCGGCCTTGAGGTCGTTGAAGTCCGCGATGCCGATACCGCATTCGAAGCCCTGCGCGACCTCCTTGACGTCGTCCTTGAAGCGACGCAGCGACGCCATCTTGCCGGAGAACAGCTGCTTGTTCTCGCGCATGAGGCGAACGAACGCGCCGCGCTTCATCACACCATCCAGCACCGCCGCGCCGGCGATGGTGCCCAGGCGAGGAACGTTGAAGGTGTTGCGGACCTCCGCGCGGCCCAGCTTCTTCTCCGTGCGGATGGGCTCCAGCAGTCCCTCCATCTCCGTGCGCACCCCGTCGATGAGCTCGTAGATGATGGAGTAGCTCTGCAGGGTGACTTCCTGCGCCTTGGCCGCGGCCTCCGCGCCGGACTCCGGGTTGACGTTGAAGCCGAGCACCACGCCCTTGGAGGCGGCCGCCCGCATCACGTCGCCCTCGGTGATGGCGCCCACACCCGTGTGGACGACCTCCACCTTGACCTTGTGCGTGGAGAGCTTCTGGACCGCCTGCTTGACGGCCTCGGCCGAGCCCTGCACGTCCGCCTTGATGACGACGCGCAGCTCCTTGGGACCGCCGCCCGCCTTGGTCTTGGCGAACAGCTGCTCCAGGGACTCACGGCTGACCTTGCTGAGTTCGGTCTGCCGCTCCTTCATGTTGCGGTGCTCGGCGATCTGCTTGGCCGACTTCTCGTCCGCCACCACGTTGATGGCGTCGCCCGCGCTGGGGACACCGGACAGGCCGACGACCTCGGCGCAGTAGCCCGGCTTGACTTCCTTCACCTGCTCGCCGCGGCTGTTGTTCATCGCGCGGACACGGCCGTAGTGCGAACCGGTGACGATGGCGTCGCCCAGCTTCAGCGTGCCCTCCTGCACCAGCACCGTGGCCACCGGGCCCCGGCCGCGGTCCAGCTTCGCCTCGATGATGGCGCCGACGGACGGACGGTTCGGGTTGGACGTCAGCTCGAGCACCTCGGCCTGCAGCGCCAGGTTCTCCAGGAGCAGGTCCAGGTTCTGCTTCGTCTTGGCGGAGACGGGCACCATGATGGTGTCGCCGCCCCACTCCTCGGGGACGAGCTCGTGGCTGGCCAGGTCCTTCTTCACGCGGTCCGGGTTGGCGCCGGGCACGTCCATCTTGTTGATGGCGACGACGATGGGCACCTCCGCCGCCTTCGCATGCTTGATGGCCTCCACCGTCTGCGGCATCACGCCGTCGTCGGCGGCCACCACCAGCACCACGATGTCCGTCACGTTGGCGCCGCGGGCGCGCATGGACGTGAAGGCCTCGTGACCCGGGGTATCCAGGAAGGTGACGTCACCCCGCGCCGTGGAGATGCTGTAGGCGCCGATGTGCTGGGTGATGCCGCCCGCCTCGCCCGCCGCGACGTTCGCGCTGCGGATGGCGTCCAGGAGGCTCGTCTTGCCGTGGTCGACGTGGCCCATGATGGTGACGACCGGCGGACGCGGACGCTCGTCCTCGGGACGCGCCTCCACCTCGGGCAGGTAGTCCTCCACCTCGAAGCCCACGCGGTCGATCTTCCAGCCGTAGTCGCCGGCAATCATCTCCGCGGTGTCCGCGTCCACCATCTGGTTGGCCGTGGCCATCTTCCCCAGGCCCATCAGCTTCTTGATGATGTCCGCGCTGCGCACACCCATGCGCTGGCCCAGGTCGGACACGGTGATGCCCTCCTGCAGCTTGATGACCTTCTTCTCCTCGGCCATCTGGGTGATTTGCGTCTTGGCGCCCTTCTTCGTGGGCTTCTTCTTCTTGCCACGCACCGGGATGGTGACGCGGCCCCAGACCATGTCCGTCAGTTCCTGCTTGGACACGCTCTGCGTATCGCCGCTGGTGCGCTTGCGCTGGCCACGCTCCTTGTTCTTGGAGACGTCCACCAGTTCGCGACCCCGGCCCAGGTGGTCCGGAACCACCTTGTACTCACGCCGCTCGGGGATGCCCGCGCGGCCCGGTGCCATGGGGTACTGCTTCGCCTGACCGGCCGTCGGAGTGACGCGGCGGACCTGGATGAGCGGGCGCGAGATGACGACGGCCTGCGTGGCCGTGGGACGCGCCTGTCCGCCCGTCGGAGACACCTGGGCGTGGGGGATGCCGCCCACCATGATGGTGGGACCCTGCGGCGCCGCGGGAGCATTGCCCCCGGAGGCCTGTGCCGAACCTGGCGCCGAGCTGGGACGCACCGCGCCCTGGCCCGGACGCGCGCCCTGGCCCTGATAGGACGAGTAGCTGGGACGGCCACCCTGCCCCGGACGGCCACCCGGGCCACCCGGACCGCCCGGACGACCACCGGGGCCACCCGGCCCACCCGGACGTCCACCCGCGCCTCCCGGACCACCGGGACGGCCACCAGGTCCCCCCGGACCACCGGGGCGTCCACCCGAAGGAGCGCCTCGCTGCCCGTAGCCCGGCGCGGGGCCCCGGGACACGACGGTCGCGGACGAAGACGGAGAAGAAGGCGTCCGGACAGTCGGCGGGACCGGCGAGCGCGGAGGGGGTTGCGGCAAGTGGGTGCTCTCCTGAGCGGGGGAACGAGGCTGCGCGGCGGCAGCGGGGGGTGAAACCGGGGCGCGAGGCGCCTCGACCGGGGCCCTGGGGGCCTCGGCGACAACAGGGGGTTGAGCGGCGACCGGAGGAGCAGCCGGAGGCTCGGCCGCGGGGGGCGGCGCGACAGGCGCGGCGGTCACGGGAGGCGGCTCCACCGCGGCGGGAGCCGGAGGCGGCTCCACAGGGGGCGCGGCCTCCACGGCGCGTGGGGCCTCTTCCTGCGGCGGCGGTGGCGGGGCTGCCTCCACGACTACGGGAGGCGGGGCCATCTCGACGGCCTGGGGAGCGGAGACGGAGCCCGGATGGTCCGCGTACCCCGCGTCCTGCATATCCGAACCGGATTCCGCAGATGAACCGGCGGCCGGGCCCACCTTGCGGCGAACCACGAACCCCTTCGCCGTCACCGGCGGGGCGGCCTGCTTTGGCTTGCGCTTGTCCAGAATCTTCTGAACGGCGGCGGTCGCCTGGTCGTCATCGAGGGAGGACGAGTGGCTCTTGACGTCGTATCCGAGCGCGGACAGCTCGTTTACGACCTCCTTGTTGTCGAGCTCAATGCCGTGGCCCTTGAGCTCCTTGGCGATTTCGTGGACGCGCTTCTTCGACATATTGCCCTTGTTGGCCTGCCGCACCCGGCGACTCCGGGGCGCAGCACCCTAGCTCAAACCCGAAAATGTGTGCGAGTGGTCCTTAACACCCACTCCCCCCCAACACCCCTCCGCCCTCATGGCGCAGGCTCCTATGCCTACCCGAGCTGCGACGGGTCTACCAACCCCGCCTTTCCGCGAAAGGCACGACTGAACGCCTTCCGCTTCAGCGCTGCCGTCATACAACCGACACCGCACAGGTAGGCGCCCCGTCCGGGCAGCCGCCGCTCCCTGTCCACCACGATGACACCCTCGGGCCCTATCACGAACCGGGTGAGCTCCGCTTGAAGTCGCTTGGATCCGCACCCGACGCACATCCGGACCGGACCTGACCTGGCGATTGGCTCTTCTGGCACAGAGTGGCCAGTCGGGCGCCCCACGTCCTGCCTCCTCTTCTAGCTTACGGCGACTTGGTGGCTTCCGCGCCACCATCCAGAGACGCCGTCGAGTTGCCGCGCTCGGCATTCAGCTCCGCGCGCAGCTTGGCCTCCTCCACGAGATAGTTTTCCGCCGCGCTCTTCAGCTGGCGGGCCTTCTTGATGCCCACGCCGGGCACATCGCCCAGCTTCGCCAGGTCCTTCTCATTGGCGATGTCCTCCACCGTGCGGTAGCCGGACGCCGCGAGCTGTTCGATGGTCTTCTCGCCAACGCCGCGCACGCGCGCCAGGCGTTCAGCCTGGGACAGCTCGTCGGGGTGGCGGCGCGCCTCGGCCAGCCGGGCCTGCTCCCTTTCATAATCCATGCGGGACAGCTCCGCCTGGTCTTCGACCATCCGCTTCCGGGCGGCCTCCTGCATGGAGGGGATACGGGCCGGGTCCATGCCGGGGATCTGCGCCAGCACTTCCGGGTTGGCCTCCGCCACGTCCCGGGCCTGCCGGAAGCCGTGCGCGTAGAGCGTCTCCACCAGCATCTCGTTGACGCCTGGCAGCGCGCCCAGCGAGCGGTTGGCGAACTCGCGCATCTCCCGAACGCGGCTCTCGCTGTTGATGTCCAGCTTCCAACCCGTCAGCTGGGCCGCCAGACGCACGTTCTGGCCGCGCCGGCCGATGGCCAGGCTGAGCTGGTCGTCCGGGACGATGAGCTCCATCGCGTGGTTGGCCTCGTCGATGATGACGCGGCTGACCTCCGCGGGCGCCAGCGCCGAACACACGAAGCGCGCCGGGTCCTCGTCATAGGGGACGATGTCGATCTTCTCGCCGCGCAGCTCCTGCACCACCGCCTGCACGCGGCTGCCCTTCATGCCCACGCACGCGCCGACCGGGTCCACGTCCGAGTCGCGGCTGGAGACGGCAATCTTGGCGCGGCCACCCGGCTCACGCGCCGCCGCCTCGATGACGACGATGCCCTCGGCGATTTCGGGCACCTCCATCTCGAACAGCTTGGTGAGCAGGTTCACCGACGCGCGGGAGAGGACAATCTGGGGCCCCTTGGACTCGCGCAGCACGTCCAGCACGTAGGCCTGGACGCGGTCGCCGGGGCGGTAGGTCTCACGCGGAACCTGCTCGCGCACCGGCAGCACGGCCTCGGCGCGGCCCAGGTCCACGATGATGTTGCCGCGCTCGAACCGGCGGGCGATGCCCGTCACGATCTCGTTCTTGCGGTCCTTGTACTCGTTGAAGACGTTCTCGCGCTCGGCATCGCGGGTGCGCTGCAGGATGACCTGCTTGGCGGTCTGCGCGGCGATGCGGCCGAAGCCGCGGCGGAAGGTCTTCAGGCGCAGGATGTCGCCGTACTGGTCGTCCTGGGCCTTGGCCTCGTTGGCGTCCTCGTCCCGGTAGAAGATCTGGAAGACGAGCTCGTCGCCGGGCTCCACTTCCATGCCCTTCTTGTGGGACTCGGCGAGGGTAATCTGGTTCACCGCCTGGACCGGGTCGGTGATCTCCTCCACCACGGTGATGGCCTGGAACAGCTCCACCACGCCCTTCTCGGGGTCGTACTTGGCCTCGAGGTTGCGGTCCTGGCCAAAGTGCTTCTTGGCCGCGGTCTTCATCGCATCCTCGAGGGTGGCAATCAGCACAGCCCGGTCGATGCCCTTGTCCTTGGCGACCTGGTCCAGGACGAGGTTGAGGTTGACGCTCGGGTTGGCTTGCTGCGTGGGCATGGTCTTCTCCTGAATGGGTCCACGGGCTCCCCGCGCGGCAGGGTGCCCTGTATGTCGACGTCTAGAACTCGAACTCCAGGTTCGCCTTGGCGATGTCCTTGAAGAGGATGTGGAAGGTTCCGGCGCCCTCCACCTCCACCGAGATACCGTCTCCCGCCACCCCGGTCAGCGTGCCGGTGAAGTTCTTGCGCGGTGGGTCCCCCACCGGGCCAAACGTCTTCACCTTCACCTTCTGGCCCTTGACGCGCTCGAAGTGCGCCGGCTTCTTCAACGGCCGGTCCACTCCAGGGCTGGAGACCTCCAGGCTGTACTCGTGGGGGATGATGTCCTCCACGTCCAGCACCGGGTCCACCGCGCGGGAGACCTGACTGCACTCGTCCAGTCCCACCCGTCCACCTGGCTTGTCAATGAAGAGCCTCAGCACCCACCCCTCGCGTTCCCGGACGAACTCCAGGTCCACGAGCTCCAGGCCCTCGCCGGCGATGATGGGGTCGAGCACTGCCCCCGCCCGCTCCTCCACCGTCTGCTTGAGGTTCTTCTCCGACATAACCAGGAAACCAGACTCCAAAAACGCGAAAAGCGGGCACGGCGGCCCACTTTTCGAGGTGCACATCGAAAAATGTCGGGCGCGTCCGTAACACACCCCCCCGAAG
Organism: Myxococcus stipitatus; assembly: GCF_037414475.1. Next base: position 1,473,417 of record NZ_CP147913.1, read on the forward strand.
GGTGTAAAGGAAGGACGCTCCCTCTAGGGTCCCGTGAAACCTGGCCAACAGGGCGAGGAATTCCCAGGGGTTCCGCGAACCAGGCGGGCGTTATAACGGGGCCATGCACCTCATCGCCGCCGCCCAGATGGTGTCCACCGCGGACAAGGGCCACAACGTGGAAGTCGCCACCCGCCTCGTCCGGCGCGCCAGTGAGCTGGGCGCCCGGCTGGTCGGACTGCCCGAGAACTTCGCCTGGATGGGACCGGAGCCGGAGCGGCAGGGCGCGGCGGAAGGTCTGGACGGCCCGACCCTCTCCCGGATGGCGGAGCTGGCGCGGGAGCAGAAGGTGACGCTGCTGGCCGGCAGCGTGCTGGAGACGGGGGCCCCTGGCGGTCGGCTCTACAACACCAGCGTCCTCTTCGGCCCCGACGGAGAGCGGCTGGCCGTCTACCGGAAGATGCACTTGTTCGACGTCGAGGTGGGTGATGGTGCGACCTACCAGGAGTCCGCGGCGGTGGCGCCCGGGACGGAGGTCGTGGCGGCGGACACGGTGGTGGGGCGACTGGGGATGTCGGTCTGCTACGACCTGAGGTTCCCGGAGCTGTACCGGCGGCTGTCGAAGGACGGCGCGACGGTGCTGGCGGTGCCGGCGGCGTTCACGATGATGACGGGCAAGGACCACTGGGAGGTGCTGCTGCGCGCCCGCGCCATCGAGAACCAGGCGTACGTGCTGGCACCCGCACAGGGGGGAAAGCACTCGGCCCAGCGCCAGACGTATGGCCACGCGATGGTGGTGGACCCGTGGGGGCTGGTGACGGCGCGTGCCTCCGAGGGCGAGGGGCTGGCCGTGGCGCCCGTGGACCCGGAGCTCCAGGCGCGCATTCGCCGTGACCTGCCCTGCCTGAGACACCGCCGATTGGATTAGCCTGGGGCCCTTGGACCTCCAGGCGGACCCTCTCTCGTGAATCGTCGACGCTGGCTCCCCATGCTGCTCGTGCTCGCGCTCTCGGCTTCGCCACTCGGCTGCACCGCCGAGGACGCCCCCACCGTGACCACGACGTCGACCACGCCGCCGCCCACGCCTCGCGCGCACCTGCGGGGCTTGAAGGGGAACGTGCAAATCAAGCGCGCCACCGCCGACGAGTGGAGCACCGCCAGCGACGGCGTGCCCCTGTTCGAGAACGACAAGGTGCGCACCGTGGCGGGCGCCGGCGCGGACCTCGTCTTCAGCGGAAACGGCAGCACCGTCCACCTGGGCGGTGACTCCCTCATCGGCATCGCGGAGACCCGGGCCAGACCCGGCCGGCAGCGCACGGACCTGACGGTGCTGCGTGGCCAGATTGACGCGGAGCTGGAGCAGCCCTCGACCCAATCACTCTCGGTCACCACTCCTGCGGCCACCATCCAGGCGGGAAGGGAGATTGTCTTCCAATGAGGACACCCTGGCTCCTGCTCGCATGGCTCAGCGCCGCGCCTCCCGCCACCACCACGGTGGTGGGCCCCCAGGAGTCCCTGCGGGACGTGGCGGTGCGCGTGCTGGGTGACGCCAATGCCACCGCGGAGCTGCGCGCGCTCAATGCGCTGCCATCGGACACGGTGACACCCGGCACCCGGCTCAAGGTCCCCGGGCAGGAACGGGCACTGGCCCTCAAGGCGCTCGAGACGGCGCGCACCCTCGTGTCCCAGGCCAAGGACACGAGAGGCCCCACGGAGGCGGAGACGCGGCTGAGAGAAGCCGAGGTCCACTTCCGCACCGCTCGCTATGCCCTCGCGTCCGAGTCCGCCAACGCGGCGGGCGCGCTGGTGACCGCTGGACGCCCACCCTCGCCTTCCGCGTTCAGCGTGCGGGTGGAGCCGGATGCGGGCACCACCACCGTCACCGTCGTCCGAGGGCCTCCCGTGCGCGTGGAGGCAGAGGGCGTCATCCACCCCGTGGAGCCTGGGGAGACGGTGGTCGTCGAGAAGGGCCGCCCCCCCATCCATCCCCCTCCAGCACTCACACCGCCCCAGCTCGAACTTCCCGAGGAGGGCGCGGTGCTCAAGCGGCGCACGGACGCCAAGGGACTGCTCGGGCCGGTGAAGCTCTCCTGGGCGGCGCAGCCTGGAGCGGACCGTTATGAAGTCGAGGTCGTGAGGGACGTACAGGGCGCGGCCGTGCATACCCAGACGGCCACCTCCGCGGAATTGCAGCTGCCCGTCTTGCCCGCGGGGCGCTACAGGTGGACGGTGAGGGCGGTGGGGCCCACGGGCCGGTCGGAGCCGTCGGGGGTCCGCTGGTTCGAGTTGGCCCCTGAGCGACTCAAACTCGAAGTACAGAAGGGCCAGTGGCAGTAGTCCCTGGAGGAGCCGCCCCGTGCGCCTGTTCAAAGCCATCCTCCTGTTGATGCTCGTGGTCAGCATCATCCCCACGCTGATGGTGGGGTGGCTGTCCGTCTCCCACACTCGAGAGCTCCTGGTGCGCGACGCGCAGGAGCTGGCCCAGGAGCGCGTGAAGCAGCTGCGGCTCAAGGCCGAAATCTTCCTGGGCGAGCCGACCGAGGCCGTCATGGGACTGGCCCGCGTCCCCGACTTCTTCACCCTGCCCCTGCCCGCGCAGCAGACCCACCTGGCAGCGGTGCTGTCCCAGCGGCGCGAGGTGCTGGCCATCACCGTCTTCGGACCCGACGCCAAGCGGCTGCCCGGGCTCCAGGCCTTCTCTCGCCACGATGTGTCCCCCACCGACCTTGCCTCGCACGAGGAGCGCAGCCGTGTGCTGCTCGAGGGCGGCATGGACGGGCCTCGCTATTCGGACGCGGTGCCGGTGCGCGGCGGCGGTCCCGTGGTGACGCTGGCCTTCCCCGTGGGCGAGCCCATCAAGGGCTTCATCGCCGCGGACCTGTCGCTCGCGGGCCTGCGGCACATGCTCGAGCAGGAGCGCGTGGGCAGCACGGGCTTCGCGTACCTGGCGGACCCACGAGGACACCTGATTGTGGGCGGGGGCGGTGTGGCCCCGCTGGGCGGCGATGTGTCGCAGCGCAGTCCCGTGGCGCACCTGCTGCGGCAGTTGGCCTCCACGCCCAACGCGGAGCTGTTCCACGTGGGCAACTTCGGCGAGGGCCGCGACGCGGTGGTCGCCGCGTACACGGTGCTGCCCGAAACGGGCTGGGCCATCCTCTCCGAGCAGCCGGTGGAGCACGCCTACCGGCAAGTGGAGACGATGGAGCAGCGAATCCTCCTGGGCCTGGGCGCGGCCATCCTCGTCGCGCTGGTGATGGCCGCCCTCTTCTCCCGCAATCTCACCCGCCCGCTCAAGGTCTTCACCGATGGCGCGCTGGAGCTGGCACGCGGCAAGTTCGGCGTGGAAGTGAAAATCCCGCAGCGCAACGAACTGGGCGAGCTGGCCCAGACGTTCAATTACATGAGCAAGCAGCTGCTCGCGTACGACATGGAGAACCGCGGCCTCTACGAGAGCCTGGAGAAGGGCTACCTGGAGACCATCGTCGCGCTGGCGAACTCCATCGACTCGAAGGACGCATACACACGTGGCCACAGCCAGCGGGTGGGTGACGTGGCGGTGGAGATTGGCCGCGAGCTGAACCTCACCGAGCGCGAGCTGCGGCAGCTCCAGTACGGCGGCATCCTCCACGACATCGGCAAGATTGGCATCGTCGAGTCCATCCTCTGCAAGCAGTCGAAGCTGACGGACCAGGAGATGGCCATCATGCGCGAGCACCCCGCCATCGGCGACGCCATCATCGGCCCCGTCAGCTTCCTGGGCGCGGTGCGCGCGTGCGTGCGCCATCACCACGAGCGCTGGGATGGAACGGGCTATCCGGACCGGCTGCGCGGCGAGGACATTCCGTTGCTCGCCCGCATCGTCGCCTGCGCGGACACGTTCGATGCCTGTACCTCCACGCGGCCGTACCAGAAGGCCATGCCGCTGGAGAAGGCCATGGAGATTCTCGACGCCCTCACCGGCGCGCAGTTGGACCCGCAGGTGGTGGCGGCCCTCCGGCGCGTGCTGGCCAAGAAGGGCGTGCGCCTGGAGGGCCACCGGCTGCCCGTCAAGCTGGCTTCGTGATGCCCGCGCCGGCGAGCATGAAGAGTGTTAGGGAAGGCGCCTCGCTGTTGAGACTCGGAAAGGTGCAACGTTGAGCTTCTGGGACCGCATCAAGCCCTCGACCCCCACCCCCACCGCGACGGACGCGCGCCTGTCGTCGGATGGCACCCGTCTGGAGCTGACCTGGGATGACGGCGCGAAGACGACCGCCATCGCGCAGGCACTTCGCCAACACTGCCCCTGCGCTGGCTGCGTGGACGAGTGGACCAACCAGCGTACGCTGGACACCACCAAGGTCCCCGCGGACCTGACGGTGAAGCAGCTGCACCCGGTGGGCAACTACGCCCTGACGTTCGCCTTCAGCGACGGCCACACCACCGGCATCTACCCCTGGAAGCTGCTGCGCGAAATCACCCAGCCTCTCACCTGAAGCATCTGCCCGGAGCTTCGCCGTGAATGAACGCTATCGGCTCATCAGGCCCCTGGCTTCTGGAGGCATGGCGGAGCTCTTCCTTGGGGTGGCTCGCGGCGCGGAAGGCTTCGAGCGCACCGTCGCCATCAAGCGCATCCTGCCGCACCTGGCGAAGGAACCCGAAATCGCCCGGATGTTCCTGGCCGAGGCGCGGCTCGCCACACAGCTTCAGCACCAGAACATCGCCACGGTGTTCGACGTGGGCGAAGCCCCCTCGGGTCTCTTCCTGGTGATGGAGCTGGTGGACGGATGGGATCTGGGCGTGCTGTTGCGGCTCGCCGCCAGACATGGGCGGCGCTTCCCACCCCATCTCGCGGCGTTCATCACGCTCCAGACACTCGCGGGGCTGCACCACGCCTATCGCAAGACGCACGAGGGCCGGCCGGTGATGGTCGCCCATCGGGACGTCTCCCCGTCCAACATCCTCGTGTCCCGAGAGGGCGAGGTGAAGGTGACGGACTTCGGCATCGCCCGCCTGAGCGGCGCGTCCTTCACCGAGCCTGGGCTCTTCAAGGGCAAGGAGGCCTACAGCGCTCCCGAGGTCCTTCAAGGTTCTCCCGCCACGGAGGTGAGCGACCAGTTCTCCCTGGGCCTCGTCTTCCATGAGCTGCTCACAGGGACCCATCCGTTCGCCACCAGCCTGACGTCGGGCTCGGTCGTATACGCCCTCATCTCGCGCGACATACCGCCCTTGCCGCCAACGGTTCCCGCGCCGCTCGCCGACGTCGTCCGCAGGATGCTGGCACGCGCCCCCGAGGCCCGGTTCCCTTCGGCACATGCCGTGGCGGAAGTGCTCGCGCGCTGGCTTTCACAGTCGGGCGAACCCGCGAGCGCCCACGCCCTCACCGCTTTCCTGTCGACCCTCGCCCCGCCCCCCACGCTGAAGGAGCAAGGTGAGCCGGCGAGCGCCGAGGCCCCTCGCGACCCGGTTCCCGTCGAGTCCGGGTACTCATTCAGCAACGAAGTGGACATGACGGACGAGGAGCCCGCGGAGGTCGCGGGCATCGAGATGAGCGCCAGTGGGCGGCTCATCCACCGCTGCGTGAACTGCTCCACCCCACTGTCGGCCCCCCGCGCGCCGTGTGTCGTCTGCCACCCAGAGCTTGCCCCTGCTGCCCACGCGCTACCCTCCTCGGGATTCCCGACGGAGGACGACGCCGGACTCGGTGGAGTGCGCGGTACGCCTTCGTCTCGCGATGCGCAGAAGGCACCGGGTCTTGGTGCTGCGCGGCCCACGTCGAGCGCGGGCGTTCGTTCCGGAGTCTCGAGTCCTGGTGACGGCGCCTCTGTGGGCGGGATGCCACCCAGTGCCAGTGCTCGCGCGGGTGCCGCTGCTCGTCGCGCGGACCCTGTGTCGCCCTCGCTGGGGCCGTCGTCCGCCACGATGTCACTCGCGGACAGCGTCGAGTCCACGCATCACCGTCCCTCCGCGCCCAGTGTGCTTCGCGCGGGCCCGGAGGCGCTGGAGCTCGAGGAACGTGCGCCTCGACCAGAGAGCAACTGGGACCCGTTGCCCGTGCCCGACTCGTCGCCGCGAAAATGGGGACGACGCATCGGCCGCATCGTCATCGCACTCGTGGGTATCGCTGTCGCCGTGGGCGGCAGCATGTGGCTGTGGCCTCAGCGCGCCAGACTCTCGGGGCGGCTCATGGCCAGCATGAACAAGCCCATGGCGCCCCCCGTGCTCATGCTCATGAGCGAGCCGTCGGGAGCGACCGTGCTGGTCGATGACACGCCGGTGGGGACGACGCCGCTCGCGCTCGACAACCTCTACCCCGACGGCCCCATCGGTGTGCAGGTGCGCCTCAAGGGCTACCGGACCTGGAAGGGCACCTTCCCCGGAGGCGAAGCCGCGCAGCTCGAGGTGAAGCTCCAGCGCTGACGAAGACCTGGCAGACACCGCCGGCCACGTCACCGAATGGCTCGGCACGCCAAGCCGCGAGGCTCCGCATCAGAGGTTCTGCGCGATGAAGGCAGGGCACACCACCGGCGCCCTGCCTCTTCGGAGACTCACTTCACGAGCCGCAGATGTCCTCGACGGGGCGGCGGTGAATCATCCTTGGGCCCTTCCGGCGCGACTTCGGCGGCGGCCGCGGGAGGCGGCAGCTCATCCACCGGCTCCGGGGGGACCTCTCGCAAGAAGGTGCGCGGACGCTCCGCGGAGGCGGGCATCGGCTGCGGCGAAGGACGCGGCGCCACCGGCTGCTGAAGCAGCTCCGGGGGCATGTCCTCCATGTACATCCACGACTCCTTCGTCACGTGGCTGGCAATGGCGAACAACGCGGACCAAGGCACCGCCACCTTGAAGCGTGAACCCGAGAAACTCAGCGTGCACCGCACGCCCCACTCCCCCACCGTCAGGTCCGGCGGGTCAAAGCGGTACGACAGGTTGAGGCGCAGATGAGCCTCTCCCCGCAGCGAAACTGGAACGAGCACACCCGGCCGACGCGCATCCAGGTGGATCATCACCATCCCCTGGTCCAACGCGGCCAACAGCCGTTCCTTCTTGTCCAAATCCTTCGAGTCGTCCATCCGGTGTACGTCGGGAGAAATTCGGGAGCGCCTCAACGGCGGCGCACGGCCCGGTCCATCTCCCGCTTCGTCTCCCGTTCCTTGATGTCTTGGCGCCGGTCCTCGTGTGTCTTGCCCCGACAGAGCCCCAGCTCCACCTTGGCGCGCCCTTTCTTGAAATACAGCACAAGCGGGATGATGGAATAACCACGCTCCCGCACCTTGGTGACCCAACGGTCGATCTCCGCCCGGTGCATCAGCAGCTTCCGGCCGCGCGTGGGCAGATGGTCGAACACGCTGGCGGACTTGTAGGAGCCAATGTGGGCATTGAGCAAGAACAGCTCGCTGCCCTTGGGAAGCGCGTAGGCGTCCGAGAGGTTGGCCACCCCTTCTCGCAACGACTTCACCTCGCTTCCCGTCAGTTCCAGGCCCGCCTCCACTTTCTCATCGACGGTGTAGTCGAAGCGCGCACGCCGATTCTCGGCGACGACCTTGATTGCCTGCTCGCCGCCCGCCGGCCCCTTCGACTTTCCACCCGATGCCATACGTGTCTGGGGTCTCCTAACCGCCCAAAGCCATGTTGTCGATGAGCCGTGTCGTGCCGCTGAAAGCCGCCACAAGCAAGCGGGCGGCCTGTCCCGGAGCCACGGAGTCGAGCGGCGTGAGGCGCTCGGCGTCCACCAGCTCCACGTAGTCCTCGCGCAGCCCGGCCGCCGCCAGCTCGTGCCGGACAGCGCCCATCAGCGCCGCCGCGTCCCGAGTCTCTCCTTGCAGCAACGTGAGCGCCGCCCTCAGCCCCCGCGACAGAGACAGCGCGCGCTGCCTCTCTTCTGGAGACAAGTAGGCATTTCGGCTGCTCATCGCCAGCCCGTCGGGCTCGCGAATCGTCGGCATCCCGACGATGTCCGCCCCCAGGTGCAGGTCGCGGTTGAGCGCGCGGATGACCTGGAGCTGCTGGTAGTCCTTCTCCCCGAAGAGCGCGGTCTCCGGGCGGAAGAGCGTGAGCAACTGGGTGACGATGGTGGCCACGCCCCGGAAGTGCCCCGGACGTCGGGCACCACACAGCCCCTGGCTGACATCCGTCACCTCGACGTACGTCTGGTAGCCGGGGGGATACATGCCCTCGGGCCCGGGCGCGAAGACGACATCCGCGCCCGCCGCGCCACACTTCGCCAGGTCTCCATCGAAGTCTCGCGGGTAGCGCGAGAGGTCCTCCCGGGGCCCGAACTGGGTCGGATTGACGAAGATGGAGACAGCCACCACGTCGGCGCGACGGCGCCCCTCGCGGATGAGCGAGAGGTGCCCTTCATGCAGGTAGCCCATGGTGGGCACCAGCGCGAGCCGGCGCCCCTCACGGCGCAAGCCCGCCGCCCACGTCTTCACTTCTTCCACGGTGCGCAGGACGGCGGGCGTCATGGCTACACCGGGATTCCGTAGACGGGGCCGACCTTCTCTTCACCACCCTCGGCGGTGACCTGCGTCTCCCCCTGGGGAGGCGCACCCGCGGTCATCGCCGGAGTGGCGGACACCGCGCGCAGGCCCTTGGAGGCCTTGAACGAGTGCTCGTCGTCCGGGAACACGCCTTCGCGAATCTCGGAGAAGAAGGCACCCGCCGCGTCGGTGATGGCGCCGTGCAGGTTGGCGTAGTGCTTGACGAACTTGGGCTTGAAGTCCGGGTTCATCCCCAAGAGGTCGTAGCAGACCAGCACCTGTCCATCGCAGTACTTGCCCGCGCCAATGCCGATGACGGGGATGGAGAGCCGCTGCGTAATCGTTCGCGCCAGGTCGAGAGGCACACCCTCCAGGACGAGCGAATAGGCACCCGCGGCCTCAAGGGCCAGCGCGTCCTCCAGAATCTTGCGGCCCTGCTCCTCGTCGCGTCCCTGGACGACATAGCCGCCCATCTTGTGGACCGACTGCGGCGTCAGCCCCAGGTGCCCCATCACCGGGATGCTGGCCCGGACGATGGCGCGCACCGTGTCGGCGAACTCGGCGCCACCCTCCAGCTTCACGCTGCCCACTCCGCCCTCCGTCACCAGCCGCCCCGCGTTGCGGACCGCGTCCTGGGCGGACACCTGGTAGCTCATGAAGGGCATGTCCCCCACCACGTGCGCGCGCCGCGTGCTCCGGGTGACCGCCGCCGAGTGGTAGACCATCTGGTCCATCGTCACCGGCAGCGTGGACTCATGTCCCTGGACCACCATGCCCAGGGAGTCACCTACGAGCAGGACGTCCGCTCCCGACTGGTCGAAGATGCGGGCGAACGTGGCGTCGTATGCGGTGACCATGCAGATCTTCTGGCCGATCTGCTTCAGGCGCTTCAGCGTATGGATGGTGACCTTGTCCTTCACGGTTCACCTCCTATGGGGTGAGAGTGGGTACGGCATGTGCCGACCCCGCTCCCCTCGCCGTCCCTGGTGGGCTCGCCGGAGGCATCGAAGTCGACGCCCGCAGTGTAACGCCCCCGAGCGCGCCGTGGGGCGCCTTCGAGCGTGCAACCCGCCGGGAGCCCGAAATCAGGCCCGCCGGGACGCCTTGGGCAGATAGTGCTGGGTGCCCGTCTTCGCCTTCTCGATGACTGAGAGCAGATCTTCCCGGTCCAGCTCGTTATTCACGAAGTCGATGTCCGAGGTGTCCACCACGAGCAGCGGCGTCTCCGTGTAGTGCGAGAAGAAGTTGTTGTAGGAGTGGACGAGCCCCTCCAGGTACGCGGCGTCGAACTTGCGCTCGAACTCGCGGCCGCGCTTCTTGATGCGTTGCAGCAGCACGTCGAGCCGGGCCTGGAGGTAGACGACGAGGTCGGGCTTGGTGACGCGAGGCCCGAGCGCCTCGAAGACGCGCTCGTAGAGGGCGAGCTCGTGGGTGTCCAGGTTGAGGTGCGCGAAGATGCGGTCCTTGGCGAACAGGTAGTCGCTGACCGTGACGGAGCGGAACAGGTCCTGTTGAAACAGCTCCTGCTGCTGCCGGAAGCGCGACAGGAGGAAGAAAATCTGGGTCTGGAACCCGAACTTCTGCCGGTCCGTATAGAAGTTCGAGAGGAAGGGGTTCTCCTCCACGACCTCCAGGACGCGACGCGCGCTCAAGCGCTCCGAAAGGATGTTGGAGAGGCTCGTCTTGCCGACGCCAATAGGCCCCTCGACCACGATGTACCGGTAGTCCATCCGCCCAAGGCCTCCCGACCCGGAATGCACGGAAGCGGCCCGAGGTGCCCTCGTGAAACGAGGACGCGGGGCCACGCGTGGGGGCGCGGATAACACAACCTGGCCGCCGTCTTCCCACAATTTTCCAAGGCCGGGGCCGTGCCAACGGCACCAGGGCTCGCTTGACGCTGTGGGTGGCATTCCCCTACGGTCGCCGCCGATTCCATGGTGTGTGCGCGGGGTGCCCTTCGGTCATGAGTGGGAGGCAGCGGGCGAAGACGGTGGTGCATCTGGAGGAGGCCCGCCAGAGCACGCCGCCCAAGGCTTCGACTCCACCTCCCGTGGAGACGGACCCGCTCTATGGCGTGGTGCTTCTGAAGACCGCCCTGGAGCTCAAGCGGCGCAAGGACGGCACGGTGGAGGACATCCTCCGCGACGTCCTGGCCCGCATGCGCATCCCCGAGCATGAGTTCCGCGCGTTCCTCGAGCAGCAAGGCGGACTGGGCCAGCTGCTCGGCATGCGCGGCCCCTAGCCCCTGAACCTCCGGCGAGGGGGCGGGCCGCTACTCTGCCGACTCCGACTCCACCGAGGACAGGGCCACCGGAGGCGTCACGGTGCCCGGAGCCACGGGGCCCAGCGCGCGCTCCAGCGCGGCGAACTCCTCGGGCGCGAGTGTCTCCGCGCGGCGCTGGGAGTCGATTCCCGCCGTCGCCAACGCGGCGACCCACGCGTCGTGCGAGGCCAGCGACTTGTCGGACTTGAGCGAGTTGATCAACGTCTTGCGGCGCTGCGCGAAGGCGGCCTTCACCACGCGGGTGAAGCGGGCCTCGTCGACGATGGGCGCTCGGGGCGCCGCGCGGCGCGTGAGCGACAACACCGCGGAGTCCACCTTCGGGGGCGGGTGGAAGCGCCAGGCCTCCAGCGTGAGGACATTCTCCGCGTCGAAGTGCAGGCCCAGGAGCACGGTGAGCAGGCCGTAGTCCCGTGAGCCCGGCTCCGCGGCGAGCCGCTCCACCACTTCCTTCTGGAGGGTGAAGACGGCGCGAGAGACGTGCGCGCGCTGCTCCAGCACTCGGAACAGGATGGGGCTGGTGAGGTGATACGGCAGGTTGCCCGCGACGGCGACATCGGGCGCGCCGGCCACCTCGGCGAAGTTCACCGTGGCGGCGTTGCCGGCCACCACGCGCACCCCAGGGATGGCCTCCTTCTCCAGCACCGTCACCATGTCCCGGTCGCGCTCCACGGCCGTGACTTTCGCACCGGTGGCGGCGAGGAAGCGCGTGAGGTGGCCCAAGCCTGGGCCCAGCTCGACGACGGGCTCACCCGCGCGCAGATGAAGCGCGTCGGCGATGGTGCTCAGGGCGTCCTCGTCTCCGAGGAAGTTCTGGCCCCAGCTGTACTTCGCGCGCAGGCCGTGGCGCTTGAGGATGTCTCGCGGCGATTCCACCCGGGGGTCCCTCGTCACATGCGCCAGGCGGGGTCAGCCGCCAGGCGGAAATCTCCGCGCAGGCCGCGGCGCCACGCCTCATACCCCGCGACGGCGATCATCGCACCATTGTCGGTGCACAACCGCACCGGGGGCAGGAACATGCGCAGCCCCCGCTCCTCGGCGCGCTGCTGACACAGCGCCCGAAGCCGCGAGTTGGCGGCCACGCCTCCACACAACACGAGCTGCTTGTGGCCCAGCCTGCGCGCGGCGGCCACCAGCTTCTTCGACAACACGTCCGCCACCGCCTCCTGGAAGGACGCGCAGAGGTCCGAGAGCGCCTGCCCCTGCGGGACGCCGTGCTTCTGCACGTGGTGGAGCACCGCCGTCTTCAGCCCGGAGAAGGAGACATCGAAGTTGTCCCCCGGCAGCGCGCGCGGGAAGCGGATGGCCTCCGGGTTCCCCTTCTGCGCGAGCTGGTCGATGGGCAGCCCTCCCGGGTACGGCAACCCCAGGATGCGCGCCGTCTTGTCGTACGCCTCACCCGCGGCGTCATCGCGCGTGCTGCCCACCAGCCGGTAGTGGCCGAAGTCCTTCACCTCATAGAGGCTGGTGTGCCCGCCCGAGACGACCAGCCCGAGGAACGGCGGCTCCGGCGCATCCTCGAGCAGCCGGATGGCGAGCAGGTGACCCTCCAGATGGTTGGCGCCGACGAAGGGCTTTCCAGTGGCGAGGCTCAACCCCTTGGCCACCTGGAGCCCCACCAGCAGCGCGCCAATCAGCCCCGGGCCCGAGGTGACGGCGATGAGGTCCACGTCATCGAGCGTCTTCTCCGCGCGGGTGAGCGCCTCGTGCACCACCGGCATCACCTGGACGATGTGGTTGCGCGATGCCAGCTCCGGCACCACGCCTCCCCAGCGGCGGTGGATGTCCACCTGGGTGGAGACGACGTCCGACAACACTCGCCGGCCGTCCTCCACGACGGCGGCGGCGGTCTCATCACAGGAGGTTTCCAGTCCGAGGACGAGCAAGGCGACTCACTTCACTTCCAGCAGGCCGAGGACACCCGGAGGTCCGCCGCCCGCTCAGTTGCCAAGCGTCTTGAGCATGGTGCGGACCTCGTTGGCGGATGACCCCGAGGGTTCCAGCATCAAATACTTCTTGTAGGCCTCGGCCGCCTGGGAATTCTTGCCGATGGACTGGTAGGCCATGCCCAGCGACAGCCAGGCACGGGAGTTCTTCTCGTCGTCGCGGACGACATCCACCAGCAGCTTGGTGGCCTCGCGGAAGGCGGCCTCGGACTCGAAGCCGTTGACCAGGGCGATACCCAGCCCCGCCTTCGCCTCGGTGGAAGCGGGCTTGAGCGCCAGGGCCTTGCGGAACTGAGCCGCCGCGGACTTGAAGCGCTGGCTGACGATGGCGGCCCGGGCCTGCTTGACGTACCCGGCGTACTCCGCCTCCGGGTCCTGTGACACCTGCGTGGGAGGCGTTCCGGCGTCCTCCGCGACGGGAGGTGCCTCCACGACCGCCGTTCCCGAATCGGCCTGCGTCTCCACGAGGGCCTGGCCCCCGGCCGTTCCCGCATCCTCCGTGGCCACGGCGGGCGGGGCCTCCACGACGGAGGTGCCCGAGTCGCTCCGCGCCTCCACCGGCGCGGGCGGGACGACTTCCGAGTTCCCGGGCGAAGGCTTCTTCTCCTCGGGCTGGACTGTCTCCACCTTCGGCGGCTCTGGAGGCGGCGTGTCTCGCCCTCCCATCACCACCACCGCGGCCACGGCCCCCAGGAGGAAGAGCGCTCCGGCGACATAGAGCCCCGTGCGCTTGGAGCGGACGGCCGCCACGTCCTCGGCGTGCGGAGCAACGGGAGCGGGCGTCGCCGCCACCGTGGGCGCGGGCGTCACCGAGGGAGTCGGCGTCACGGGCGTCACCGTGGGCGCGGGCGTCACCGAGGGAGTCGGCGTCACGGGCGTCACCGTGGGCGCGGGCGTCACCGGCGTGACGAGCGTGGGCGGAGGCGCGACGGGTGTCGGCGGCTCCTCCGGAATGACGGGCGCGGGGGCTCGCTCGGGGGCGCCATGGCCCGGGTACGGAGGCAGCGCGAGCTGCGGCTGGGGCTGCGCGGGGACCTCTTCCACCTCCGCGATGGTGTCGACATCGACGGGGGCGGCGTCATTGCCGCTCACCAGCGTCACCTCGGACGAAGGCGGCGCGGGCGTCGGCGGAGGCACGGGCGGGAACGGATTCGGCCCCACGGCCGCGCCACCGAAGATGGGCGCGCGAGGAAGCTGCGCGGGTTCGGCCGCGGGAGTATTCGACGCGATGGCCGGCGCCGCTCCCGAGCCCCCCTGGGCCGCATAGGACCGAGGGCCCGGAGCCCACACGGAGGACGGCCCCCACGTCGTGGGCGCGCTGATGCCCTCGGTGTCCACGCGGCTCCAGTCGAGCAACAGACTCCGATGCGCGTGCTCCACGGCCCGGTGCGCGGGTGGTGGATCCACGAGGAAGGACGAGCCTTCCGCCACGGCGGGCGGCAGCGTGGGTGCCTCGCCGTCCACGTCGGGTCCGTCACTCGCCGGCCCCAGACGCTTGGGCTTCGCGTGGAAGACCACCACGTTGGCCGGCACCGTGGGCGCGGGCGCCGAGTGCTCCTCGGGCGGAGCCGTGACGGGCTCCTCCTCCACGCCCGCGGGGGGCGCGAGCACGCTGGGCGGCATCGCGCGCGGAGTGGACACCTCCACGGGCGGCGCGGCGATGGCCACGGGCGGAGGCTCGGGCACAGCGACGGGCACCGGGGGCGCGGGCTCGATGGCGGGAGTGCTTGGAGGCGGGGCGGCGTTGAGCCACTGCTCGATGCCGGGCTTGCTGCTCTGCACCGGCTCCAGCGGCGCGTTGCCCAGCTCCCGGATGAGCCCCTCGAAGTACAGCTTGCTGATGATGCCCAGCGCGGCCAGGTCCTCGAAGTCCGAGTCCTCCACCACGCGGCTCAGCGCGCGCTTGCCGTCGAACAAGCGCAACAGCCCGTTCACCTCGTCCGGAATCTCCGACAGCCGGTCGGCGAGCTGGTGGTAGTCAATCTCGAACACCGTCTCCAGCGGCGGGAGCTGCTCGAGCATGCGCCCCCACTCATCGAGGCGACGCATGCCCTCCATCAACAGGCCCTGCGTGGAGATTTCAATGCGCTCGGGCCGGTCCAGCGAGGTGAACTGGACGTCGAACTGCCCCTCGAAGGTGTTGAGCAGCCGGTAGAAGGCGTTCTCGCCCTTGAGCCGGCCCAGCTCCGCGTCGATGACGCGACCTTCCTTGAAGTACACGGTGCCGGTGCGCTCGCCCTGGATGGAGATGACGCCCGTCTTGCGGCCAATCTCGAACGTCTGGACCAGGTCCACCACGCCCATGTCCGCGAGGCTGCCGCCGAAGCCGCCCTTCGTCGTCTCGCGCTTTTCGATCCTCTCCTTCTCCGCCTTCTGGAGGATCATCTTCACGCGGGTGACGATTTCTTTGATGTAGATGGGCTTGGTCAGGTAGTCGTCACCGCCAAGCTCCAACCCGCGCACCTTGAACTCGACCGACTTCTGGCTCGTCAGGAAGACGAACGGAATGGACTTGAAGCGCTCGTCGGACTTGAGCGTCTTGCACAGCTCGAAGCCGTCCATCTCCGGCATCTTGGTGTCCGCGAGCACCAGATCCGGCGGGCTGATCTGCACCTTCTCGATTGCATCCTTGCCGTGGATGGCCGTCGTCACGGAGAAGCCCGCCTTCTTCAGGCTGACCTCCATCACGCGGAGACTCTTCGCGTCTCCATCCACCAGGAGCAGGTGCTGCTTGGCCACGTTAACTGCCTTTCATCACGGAGGAGGAGTCGCGGAAGGACCCGGCGCGGGGAGCATCCTGCCCGCTTTCCAGGCATGTCAATGGGTTGGAGAGGTGGGGCGCCGCCGGGGTGGCCCGAGAGCGAGCGGCGGGGTCAGCGGAAGAAGCCCCCCTTCTTGGGTGGGTTCTTCTTCCGCATGTCGATCAGCCGCAGCTCCTGGTTGGCCTCCAGGTGCTTGGAGTTGGCGCGCACCGCTTCACGGAAGTGGCGCTCCGCCCGGTCCATGTCGCCCTCGACCCGGGCGATGACTCCCAGCTGATAGTGGGCCCGGTCGCAGTTCGGGTCCGCGCGGACCGCGTCCAACATCATCTGCTTGGCCTTGGGCATGTCCACCTTGCGCGCGGGGTCCATGTAGATGGCCCAGGCTCGCGCGGCCAGGTAGGTCGACTTGGGGTCCAGCGCGTGGGCTCGCTCGTAGTGGTCCGACGCGGTGGTGAAGTCGCGCTTGCGGAAGTAGACCTCGCCCATCTTGTAGAGGTCGTCCGCGCTGCTCTCCGGGCGGCCCGGCGCGGGACGGGCCGAGGAGGCTGACGCGCCAGGCGCGGCGGCCTTCGGCATGGCCTGCTGGGTCTGGAGCGATTGGAGGTAGGCCTTGCGCCGGGCGTCGTCGTAGAGGACTTCGTAGGCCTCGCGGATGCCCTCGAAGACGGAGGTGATCTTCTGCGCGAGGTGCGGCAGCGTCGGCGGGAGGCGGTCGGGGTGGAAGACCTTGGCCAGGCTGAGGAAGGCCGCCTTCACCTGGTCCCGGGTGGCGTCCTGGGAGACGCCCAGGACGTAGAAGTGGTCGCGGCGGGCCTGGATGTCGGCGTAGCGCTGCTCGATCTGCTGGGCGTGGCGGGCTTCGTCCGGCTTGGGCGGCTCCGTCGGGGCGGAGGCAGCGGCGGGAGCGGCATCGGTGACGGGCACGCCGGCGGGAGCCGTCGGCGTCCCGCGTCCCCCAAGCACGCCCATGTTCTCCATGGCACGGCGAAGCAGACGCTGGCGCCTGAGCTTCGCTGCCTCGTCGGGGTTGGAGGGGTCTGCCGCCACGTCGTCCTCGTCGAAGTCCCAGTCGTCGAGATCCCCCGACGGCTCGGTCCAATCAGTGTCGCCAGTTAGGCCGGTGTTGTCACCGGGGAAGGTCTCGAAGCCGGATTCGATGGTTGCTTCAACAATGGCTTCGACGGGGGGCTCGTCACCGCCGACGTTCGCCTGATTGACATCCGAGCGAACGAGAGTCTCGAGGTGGGCATCCACCTGTTGGAGGGCGGCCTCGAAGGACGCTGTCAGCGTTTCGGCGGCTTCGTCCTTGTCGAAGGAGACGATGCGCCAGAGGTCGTCCTCGGTGGCCTTGCTGCCCTTGGCCGTGGGGCCCAGGCGCAACGGCGGCGGCGCGGACACGGGAGCCGGGCGGGAGGCCCACAAGCTGTCATCGACCTGACGCGGGGCCGGCTCGTCATGGGAACGCGCGGGGGGCTCCACGGGCGTGAGGACCGGTGGCCCAGCGTTGGCGGAGGGGGTCAGGACTGGGGGGCCAGGAGGCGCGAAGGGTCGAGGCGTGGGCAGCGGCTCGGCGGCGAGGACAGGGTCGGCCCAGAGCTCGGGCTCGGCTTCGAGGAGGGGGAGCTCCGCCTCGGGCTCGGACGAGGGGGCGAGGGTTGGCTCCGTGGCTCGCCAGGATTCGTCCTGGACGGGGACCTGATCTCTCGTGCGCGTGGGCGGGACGGTGCGGGGCGGCTCATCGGCGAGCCAGGCCTCGACGGGCTGCGGCTTCGAGCGGCGCAGGGCCTCTTCCATGTCGTGGAGGAGCTCTGCCTGGGCGCGCTCGCGCGCGGAGCGAAGGGCCTCGCGGCTCTCCGCGTGGAGTGGGAGGCCCTGGGAGGCGGTCGCGAGCGGAGGGACGTTGGTGGCGCGGGTTGAGGAGGGGGCGGATGTGGACGGTTCGGAGTCGTCCGCGGGGATGATGTCTCCGACGTCGAGGGTCAGGGCCTCGATATCGTCGGAGGAGAGGGTCTCGATGGAGGTGGGGGCGGAAGATTGGAGGGCTTGTGCCTCCGCGATGCGAGCTTCCTCGGCGCGGCGCGCGAGTTCGGCGAGGCGTTGTTCTTCGGCGAGCTGGGCCTCCTCGGCGCGTCGTGCGGCATCGGCGAGGCGGGCCTCTTCTGCCAGTCGAGCTTGTTCGACCTGACGTGCCTCCTTCGCGCGGCGCACGGCATCCGCGCGGCGACGCTCGACCTCGAGGCGGACCTCTTCTGCGTGGCGAGCTTCCTCGGCAAGGCGGGCCTCTTCCGCGAGGCGGGATTCCTCTAGGAGACGCGCCTCCTCATCGGCCAGCCGTGCAGCTTCCGCGAGACGCGCCTCTTCCGCCCGACGTTCTTCCTCAAGGCGAGCCTCTTCAGCCCGACGTTCTTCCTCAAGGCGAGCCTCTTCAGCAAGACGGGCCTCTTCTGCCAGCCGAGCAGCTTCGGCAAGGCGTGCCTCTTCCGCCCGACGTTCCTCCTCAGCGCGGAGACGGGCCTCTTCTGCGAGACGAGCCTCTTCCGCAAGACGAGCCTCTTCCGCCAGCCGAGCCTCTTCCGCGAGACGGGCCTCTTCCGCCTGCCGAGCCTCTTCCGCCTGCCGAGCCTCTTCTGCGAGACGAGCCTCTTCTGCGAGACGAGCCTCTTCCGCGAGACGAGCCTCTTCTGCGAGACGAGCCTCTTCCGCTAGACGAGCCTCTTCTGCGAGACGAGCCTCTTCTGCGAGACGAGCCTCTTCTGCGAGACGCGCCTCTTCTGCGAGCCGAGCCTCTTCGGCGAGGCGGGCCTCTTCCGCCTGCCGAGCCTCTTCCGCCTGCCGAGCCTCTTCGGCCAGCCGAGCCTCTTCTGCGAGGCGAGCCTCTTCGGCCCGGCGCTCCTCCTCAGCCTCAGCGCGGAGACGGGCCTCTTCCGCCAGCCGAGCCTCTTCGGCGAGACGGGCCTCTTCGGCGAGACGAGCCTCTTCCTCCCGGCGTTCCTCCTCAGCGCGGAGACGGGCCTCTTCCGCGAGTCGTGCCTCCTCTGCCAGCCGAGCCTCTTCGGCGAGACGGACTTCTTCCGCCCGACGTTTCTCCTCGGCACGAACACGGGCCTCTTCCGCGAGTCGTGCCTCCTCAGCGAGACGGGCTTCTTCCGCCCGACGTTCCTCCTCGGCACGAACACGGGCCTCGTCTGCGAGACGGGCCTCTTCTGCCCGGCGCTCCTCCTCAGCGCGGATTCGAGCCTCTTCTGCCAGGCGGGCCTCTTCTGCGAGGCGGGCCTCTTCTGCCAGCCGAGCCTCTTCCGCCAGCCGGGCCTCTTCTGCGAGACGAGCCTCTTCCGCCCGGCGCTCCTCCTCAGCGCGGATTCGAGCCTCTTCTGCGAGACGAGCCTCTTCCGCCCGGCGCTCCTCCTCAGCGCGGAGATAGGCCTCTTCTGCGAGACGGGCCTCTTCCGCCAGCCGAGCCTCTTCGGCCCGGCGCTCCTCCTCAGCTCGGATTCGAGCCTCTTCGGCGAGACGAGCCTCTTCGGCCCGGCGCTCCTCCTCAGCCTCAGCGCGGAGACGGGCCTCTTCCGCGAGACGAGCCTCTTCTGCGAGGCGGGCCTCTTCCGCCAGACGAGCCTCTTCCGCCAGCCGAGCCTCTTCCGCCAGCCGAGCCTCTTCGGCGAGCCGAGCCTCTTCCTCCCGGCGTTCCTCCTCAGCGCGGATTCGAGCCTCTTCCGCCAGCCGAGCCTCTTCGGCGAGACGAGCCTCTTCGGCCCGGCGCTCCTCCTCAGCGCGGATTCGAGCCTCTTCCGCCAGCCGAGCCTCTTCCGCCAGCCGAGCCTCTTCCGCCAGCCGAGCCTCTTCCGCCAGCCGAGCCTCTTCCGCCAGCCGAGCCTCTTCCGCCAGCCGAGCCTCTTCCGCCAGCCGAGCCTCTTCCGCCAGCCGAGCCTCTTCGGCGAGACGAGCCTCTTCGGCGAGACGAGCCTCTTCGGCCCGGCGCTCCTCCTCAGCGCGGATTCGAGCCTCTTCCGCCAGCCGAGCCTCTTCCGCCAGCCGAGCCTCTTCAGCGAGGCGGACCTCTTCTGCGAGACGCGCCTCTTCTGCGAGACGAGCCTCTTCTGCGAGGCGAGCCTCTTCTGCGAGACGAGCCTCTTCTGCGAGCCGAGCCTCTTCTGCGAGACGAGCCTCTTCTGCGAGCCGAGCCTCTTCTGCGAGGCGGGCCTCTTCTGCCAGCCGAGCCTCTTCCGCCAGCCGGGCCTCTTCTGCGAGACGGGCCTCTTCCGCCCGGCGCTCCTCCTCAGCACGGATTCGAGCCTCTTCGGCGAGACGGGCCTCTTCCGCCAGCCGAGCCTCTTCGGCGAGGCGGGCTTCTTCCACCCGGCGCTCCTCCTTGGCACGGAGACGAGCCTCTTCAGCGAGACGAGCCTCTTCAGCGAGGCGAGCCTCTTCTGCGAGACGCGCCTCTTCAGCGAGGCGTGCCTCCTCTGCCAACCGAGCCTCTTCGGCGAGGCGGGCTTCTTCCGCCCGGCGCTCCTCCTCGGCACGGATTCGAGCCTCTTCGGCAAGACGGGCCTCTTCCGCGACGCGCGCCGCTTCTGCCCGACGTTCCTCCTCTGCACGAACTCGGGCCTCTTCCGCCCGGCGTGCCTCTTCTGCACGGAGACGCGCCTCTTCGGCGAGGCGGGCTTCTTCTCTGCGACGCGCCTCCTCTACCTGGAGACGAGCCTCTTCCGCGAGCCGTGCTTCCTCCGCACGACGCGCTTCCTCCGCGAGACGCCGAGCCTCCTCCGCCAACCGAGCCTCTTCGACGAGCCGCTCCTCCTCCCGCCGCCGAGCCTCTTCGCGAGCCTCCCACTCCTCCACCGACAGCGCCTCAACGCCCCCCTCGCGCTCGAGCACGAGCAGCAGCGCCTCGCGCGCGGGCGTCAACGCCTCCGGTACCCGGAACTCCCCCAACGTCTCCAGCAGCTCCCGCTCGGACGCATCCGTAATCCACGGCTCGCACACGGACACATCCGCGCACCGGAACACGCGCCCTTTCGCCCCACCCGCCCCCGTCCGCTCCAGCGCCGCTCGCACCACTCTCACGCCGGAGATGGGCTGGAACTCCGCCTCCACACTCCCCGGCTCGAAGGCCGCGCGCTCCGCCAACTCACTCAGCCGCCGGACATGGGCAAGCACCTGCTGCTCCACCACCGCGTCCGACTCCAGCCCGTGCTCCTCCAACAACTCCTCGTCCGGCGCCCCCGCCCCACCCCGCGCCCAGAGCGCATCCAACGCCTCCGCGCTCAACAGTCCACTCTGCAACAGCGCCTGCGCCGGACTCTGATATCCAAACCCCAGCCGCGTGCCCACGAGGTCACCCTCGCGCAGCATCAGCCGCGACTCGCGCCCTCCCGCGGACAGCGTCAACCATCCGGTGGCTCGGTTCTTGTGAGCGGAATACAGCGCTTCAGCGGCCTGCGACGAGTTCATCCTCACCGCACTCTAGTCCCTCCACACCGCCCCTCAACTTGCCGAGGGGCCCGCCTGCCCACCCGCCCCCGTGAAACGGACCTGTCGCAGTGCCTCGTACGTCCCCACCCCCACCGCCGTGGACAGGTTCATGCTCCGTGTCCCCTCCAACATGGGAATCGCCAGCGCCCTCCCCGTCCCCCCCTCCATCACCTCCGGCAACAGCCCCGTCACCTCCGAGCCGAACACCAGATGGTCCCCCTCCTCGAAGCGGGCCTCATACAAAGACTGCTCCGCCCGAGCCGAGAACAACCACCGCCGGGCCTCCGGGTACGCCTCCACGTACGCCTCGTAGGTGGGGTACAGCCGTAGAAATACCTTGTCCCAGTAGTCCAGCCCCGCCCGCTTCAACTGGCGGTCATCAATGGAAAAACCCAGGGGCTCCACCAGGATGAGGCGACAGCCCGTCACGGCACACAGCCGGGCCACGTTGCCCGTGTTGGGGGGAATCTGCGGGGAGACGAGAACAAGATGCAGAGGACGCGCCAGAGGCTCGAGCATGGGGTAGAACGCGCTACATGCGCTGGAAGGTGACCAACGAGACGCGGCAACGGCCGCTGGCGGACCGAGCCGAGAAGGCATCGAACTTCGTCCAGCGGTTCAAGGGACTGATGGGCCGCGCCGAGCTCGCCGTGGGCGAGGGCCTCCACATCCAGCCCTGCAACTCCATCCACACGTTCTTCATGCGCATCCCCATTGACGTCGCCTTCCTGGACGCCCAGGGGCGCATCGTCAAGCAGATGCTTGCGCTTCCCCCATGGCGTGCGACATCCGTGTACTTCCAAGCACGCTCCGTCCTGGAGCTGCCCGCGGGCGTCCTGGCCGCCAGCGGCACCCAGGAGGGGGACCGGCTGAGCTTCGAGCCTGCCTCCCCTCCCCCGGTGTCCCCTGCTTGACCTGCGGGAGAGCACGTCTTTTGACCGTTTTCCGAGCGCTTTGTTAACGTGCGCCGCCAGTTTCTCGTCCCCTTAGAAGAGTCCCCGCGCATGCGCATCGAGGTAGCCGGCAGCACCCACGTCGGGATGAAGCGGAACCACAACGAGGACAACTTCCTCATGTTGCCCGACGAGCACCTCTTCATCGTCGCGGACGGCATGGGAGGTCACTCCTCGGGCGAAATCGCCAGCCGCATCGCCGTGGACGAGCTGGGTGAATTCTACAAGATGACGTCCAAGGACCAGGACAGCACCTGGCCCTTCAAGATGGACAAGCAGCGCAACTATGACGAGAACCGGTTGGCCACCGGCATCAAGCTCGCCAATGCGCGCATCTTCGAAAAGGCCAGCAGCGAGTCGAAGTACAAGGGCATGGGCACGACCATCGTGAGCGTGCACTTCGCTCAGGACGCCGTGTACGTCGGCCACGTGGGCGACAGCCGCGTGTACTTCTTCCGCTCCGGCGTCCTCAAGCAGATCACCGAGGACCACTCGCTGCTCAACGACTACCTCAAGGCGAAGAAGCTCTCGCCCGAAGAGGTGGAGAACTTCCCGCACAAGAACGTCATCGTGCGCGCGCTGGGCATGAAGGAGGCCGTCCAGGTCGACGTCTCCCGCGTGGACCCACAGCCGGGCGATGTCTTCCTGCTGTGCTCCGACGGCCTGAGCGGCATGGTGACGGACCCGCAGATGCAGGAGATTCTCGGGCGCACCCCGGAGCTGGACAAGGCGTGCTCCCAGCTCATCGACATGGCGAACGCCGCGGGCGGCAACGACAACGTCACCTGCGTGCTGGCCCGCTATCACCCGTCCTGAGCCTCGCGCCCCTCATGCGCCGCGCGGGGTAGACGCGCGGCGCTCGGGGCCACGACGACACGTTCCTCGACGGAAGTCCTCGCGGTGCCTCACGCCGCGAACGCGTAAGGCACGCCCGTCCTCACCCGCGCCTCAACGTCCCGTCAGCGGCGCGGGAATCCGGTGCTCCCGCCACGCGAGCACCTCGGTGAGCGCCTCACCTGAGGCAATCTCGGTCTGCTCGAAGACCGCGGCGCTCTGAAGCCGGGCCCCCGAGCCCACCTTCACGCCGGCCCCCAGCGACACGGACATCCCCACTGAAGCGCCATCTGCGACGCGGACCCCGCGGCCGAAATACGCGGGGCCCTCCACCTTCGCGCCGCAGACATGTGCATCCGGATGCGCCCACGACACGCCAGGTCCGCGCACGGTGCCCGCGAGCGGTGAGTCCGCGCCCAACCACTCGAGCCGCACCCGGCCCGCGAGCACGTCCCGCACCGTGGCCAGATAGCGCGACGGTGTTCCCAAGTCAGACCAGTACCCGTCCACGCGAACGCCGCGCACCACCTGCCCCGCCTCCATCGCGCGTGCGAAGACGTCCCGGAAGATGTCCTCGGCCCCTTGCGGACTCATGAAGTCGAAGACACGCGGGGACATGACGTGGACGCCGGTGAAGTGCCATGGCGACAGCCCCTCGCCGCCCGGGCCTCGGCCCGCGATGCGCCGCACGCGCCCCGTCGGGTCCATCTCCACCGACGCGTACGTCTCCCCCTCCGGCATGGGCAGGAGCACCATCGTGGCCATGGCCCCGGAGGCCTGGTGCATGGCCACCACCGGGCGCAGGTCCACCGGGTAGAGGATGTCCCCGTTGTAGACGATGAAGTCCCCGTCGGAGAGGAAGTCCCGCAGGCCGCGGATGCCGCCGCCCGTGCCTTGGATGACGGGCTCGCGCACCACGTGCAACGGCAGCCGGGCGCGCTCACACTCCTCGCGAGCCACCGCCTCCATCGTGTCCGGCAGGTGATGCGTGTTGATGCCCACCGCCGTGACACCCGCGGCCTTCAGCACCGCCAGGTGGTAGCGCAACAGCGGCTGCCCCAGGAAAGGGAGCGCCGGCTTGGGCCAGCGCTCCGTCAACGGACGCAGGCGGGTTCCCAGACCCGCACAGAGAACCATCGCCTTCATCGTCGACTCCCCTCCTGGGGTGAGTGGCTCAGGCGGCCAGCTCGGGGACGTACTTCGCCACCAGCTCCTGCAACCCTCGCAGCTCCGGCCGCTGACGGAACGCCTCGCGCACGTAGCGCAGCGACGCGGGGATGGAGACGAGGAAGCCCGGGTTGCCCTTCACGCGGTGGATGAACTCGAAGCGGCCCGCGTCCTTCAGCTTGCGCTGCACGGTGAGCAGGTCGAAGAACGCCTTGAACTCCACCGCGTCGATGCGCTCGCCGCTCGCCTCCTGGAACGTCGCGATGTAGCGGTCCAGCATGGCCTCCACGAACGGCCGCTCCAGCTCCACGTAGCTGTCCCGCAAGAGCGCCACCAGGTCGTACTGGCGCGGGCCCTGGAGCGCGTCCTGGAAGTCGATGACCACCAGCTCGCCCTCCTTCACCATGATGTTGCGGCTCTGGTAGTCGCGGTGCGTGAAGCCTCGGGGCGCGGCGGCCAGCTGCTTCGCGATGGCGCGGAAGGTGCTGTCCAGCTGCGCGCGCTCGGCGGGCGTGGGCTGCTTGCCGCTCCACGCCTCCAGGCCCCACTCGCGGAAGTGGTGGAGCTCCCAGTCGTACAGGTCCTCGTCGAAGGAGCGCGTGAAGGCCAGGCAGTCCGGGTCCTGGTGCTTCTCCGCCTTCGCGCGCAGGCGCGCCAGCAGGTCCACCGCGCGGGTGTAGAGCGCCTCGTGGTGCTTGCCGCCCTCCAGCGCGGACTCGAAGGTGATGTCGCTCAGGTCCTCCAGGACCATCATCCCCGCGGGCTCGTCGTAGCGCAGGATGTGCGGCACGCGGACCTCCAGCTTCTGGAGGTAGCGGTGCACGTTGACGAAGGGCAGCTCCTTCGGCGGCTCACCCTTGGTGGCCTCCTCGCTCTTCTTCTTCGCGTCGAGCGGCATCTCCATCACCACCCAGCTCTCGGGTGGGGCGCCAACGCGGTAGTACGAGCGATTGCTCGCGTCTCCCTTCAACTTCTTGATGGGAGCCGTGGGCACGGGACGGCCAATGGCCTGTCCCACCTGGTCGCGCAGGGCGGCCTCGAGTTCCATATCGACGGGGTTCTCCAAGGGGGTAGTGGCGCCAGAGTATCCGAGGGGCGTCGGTGCGCGTCAAAGGCCCCGCTGGGGGAATACCCCCAAGCCCCCTCGCCTGTCGCGTAAGCAACGGCGATACAGGGGCCCATCCAACGGAGCCGCGGCGCGTCGCGAGCCCCCGGCCGGCCGGCCCCTGGACGGCCCTGCCCGGAAAATCTCCCGGGGTGAACACTGTTACTCGTCGACAGGGGAGCCCTTCTCCCGCTGTCGACCGGACCTCGCGGGCGGCATATAAGACGCGCCGCGAACCCCTCTTTTTCTGGAAGCCGCGATGGACATCCACGACAACATTCTCACCGCCATTGGCAACACGCCCCTGGTCAAGCTCAACAAGCTGGTCGGCCCCAACGACGCGACCGTGCTGGTCAAATGCGAGTTCATGAACCCGGGCGCGTCCATCAAGGACCGCATGGCGCTGTACATCATCGAGAAGGCCGAGAAGGAGGGGAAGCTCAAGCCCGGCGGCACCATCGTCGAGAACACGTCCGGCAACACAGGCATGGGCGTGGCGCTGGCGGCGGCGGTGAAGGGCTACAAGTGCATCTTCACGATGCCGGACAAGATGTCGCTGGAGAAGATCAACCGCCTGAAGGCGCTGGGTGCCCAGGTGGTGGTGACGCCCACCAACGTCCCGGCCGAGGACCCTCGCAGCTATTACGAGACGGCCAAGCGCCTGCACCGCGAGACGCCGGGCGCGTTCATGCTCAACCAGTACCACAACCCGGACAACATCCAGGCGCACTACTCCCTGACGGGCCCTGAGATTCACGAGCAGACGAACGGCAAGATTGACTACTTCGTCTCCGGCCTGGGCACGGGCGGGACGATGAGCGGCGCGGGCAAGTTCCTCAAGGAGAAGATTCCGGGCCTGAAGAACGTGGGCGTGGACCCCGTGGGCTCCATCTACGAGGGCTACTTCAAGACGGGCAAGATGACCGAGCCGCACGTCTACAAGGTCGAAGGTATCGGCGAGGACATGCTGTGCGGCGCCATGGACTTCAAGGTCGTGGACGACGTGCGCCAGGTGGATGACCGCCAGTGCTTCATCGCGGCGCGGCGGCTGGCGCGAGAGGAGGGCATCTTCGCGGGTGGCTCCTCCGGCGCGGCGGTACACGTGGCGGTGCAGCTGGCGAAGGAAGTGGGCAAGGGCAAGACCATCGTCGTCGTGCTCCCCGACTCCGGCAGCAGCTACATCAGCAAGTTCCACTCGGATGAGTGGATGCGCGACAACGGCTTCATGGAGGACAAGGGCACGGGCACCGTGCGCGACATCATCGGCGCCAAGCAGCGCGACGTGAAGACGGCGCGCAAGGGCGACCGCGTGGACCAGGTGGTGGAGACGATGCGCGGCCACGGAATCAGCCAGATGCCCGTCGTGTCCGAGGATGGCCGCGCGGTCGGCATGGTGCACGAGTACGACCTGCTCAACGCGCTGGTCGCCGGGAAGGTGAAGTTCGCCGACGCCATCGACTCCATCGTCGCCCCGCTCCAGGGCGCGCTGTCGATGGACACCAGCATCGCCCGCCTGCGCGAAATCTTCGCGATGGACAACGTGGCCGTCGTGAAGGAGGGCGAGAAGGTCGTCGCCATCGTCACGAAGATCGACCTCATCGACTTCCTGCACCGCACGGCGGCCTAGCAGGCCCCCAGTCAGTCCGTCGGCGCATGGAGGGCCTCTCACCTCGGGTGGGAGGCCCTTTGCGCGTTCAGGGCCAGGGCGTCACCATTCATGTCCGAAAACCGCGAGCGCGCGCGGAGCCTCGGTGACACTGTCCGGGCATGGACTTGCTCGACTCCGACGCCTGCTATCGCGCGCTCCAGACGCGGGATGCCCGCTTCGACGGCCGGCTCTTCGTCGGAGTGACGTCGACCGGCATCTACTGCCGCCCCATCTGCCCGGCCCGTACGCCCAAGCGGGAGAACTGCTGCTTCCACGCGTCCGCCGCCGCCGCGCAGGAAGCGGGCTTCCGGCCCTGTCTGCGCTGCCGCCCAGAGACCGCGCCGGACCTGGCCTCGTGGCGGGGGACGTCCAACACCGTGTCGCGCGCGCTGGCGCTCATCGCGGAAGGCGCGCTGGATGGAGGCGAGGCGGGAGTCGACGCGCTGGCGGAGCGGCTGGGCGTGGGAGAGCGCCAGTTGCGCCGCCTGTTCAAGCAGCACCTGGGCGCAACCCCCGTGGCCGTCGCGCAGACGCGCCGCGTGCTGTTCGCCAAGCAGCTCATCCAGGAGACACGGATGCCGCTGGCGGAGGTGGCGCTCGCCTCGGGGTTTGGCAGCGTCCGGCGCTTCAACGAGACCTTCCAGGGGCTCTACCAGCGCCCGCCCAGCGCGCTGCGCCGCAAGCGCCAGACAGCGGAGCCCTCCAGCGCCGTGGCGGAGGCGGGCGTGACGCTGCGGCTGCGCTACCGTCCGCCGTACGACTGGGCGTCGATGCTCGAGTACCTCTCCGCGCGCGCCATCGAAGGCGTGGAGCAGGTCTCCCGTACGAGCTACCGGCGCATGGTGTCGCAGGACGGCGGCGTGGGCACGGTGGAGGTCTCGCACGAGCCCACGCGCAACAACCTCGTCGTCACGATTCGCTTCCCACGGGTGGCGTCACTGCCCGCCATCGTCGCGCGTGTGCGCCGGGTGTTCGACGTGGGAGCGGACATCGAGGTGATTGGTGCCCACCTCGCCAAGGACCCGTTCCTCGCGCCCCTCGTGGCGCTGCGGCCCGGGCTGCGAGCCCCGGGCGGATGGGACGGCTTCGAGCTGGCGGTGCGAGCGATTCTGGGCCAGCAGGTGACGGTGGAGGCGGCGCGGAAGCTCGCGGGGCGGCTCGTGGCCCTGTGTGGCGAGGGACTCCCGATGCCAGAGGGGCTGCCCCCGGAACTGAGCCGCACCTTCCCCTCCCCCGAGCGCGTTGCGCGCACGGACCTGACCGCGCTGGGAATGCCCTCCGCGCGCAAGGCCACGTTGAAGGCGCTGGCGGACGCGGCGCTGGCGGATCCCCTCCTCTTCCATCCGTTCGGCACCGTCGAGGAAGGCATCGCCCGGCTGCGCTCCATCCGAGGCGTGGGCGAGTGGACCGCGCAGTACATCGCGCTGCGCGCCTTGCGAGAGACGGACGCGTTCCCAGCCAGCGACGTCGCGCTGCTGCGGAGCGCGGCGACGGACGAAGGAGCACGGCCTTCGCCCGAGGACCTGCTCCAACGCGCGGAGCCCTGGAGGCCCTGGCGGGCCTATGCCGCGCAGCATCTGTGGGCCGCGGACCCGGGCCCACGCACTCGACTTCAGGAGGTACGTCATGGCTGAGACGCTTCGCTTCATCATCGACAAGACGGGCACGCCCATCGGCGAGCTCATCGTCGTCGCGGACCCCGAGGGCCACCTGCGCGCGGTGGACTGGACCGAGCACGAAGGGCGCATGCGGCAGTTGCTCCGGCTGCACTATGGCGAGAACGGTTACGTGCTCGAAGCCGGGCGGAACCCCGGCGGCCTCACCGAGGTGATGCGGGCGTACTTCGAGGGGAAGCTGGACGCCATCGACACCCTGCCCTCACGCACCGCGGGCACCCCGTTCCAGCGCCAGGTGTGGACGGCGCTGCGGGAAATCCCCTGCGGGGCCACGGTGTCGTATTCGGAGCTGGCGCGGCGCATCGGCCGGCCCGCGGCGGTGCGCGCGGTGGGGATGGCCAATGGCGCCAACCCCGTGGGCATCGTCGTCCCGTGTCACCGCGTGGTGGGCGCCAACGGCTCGCTCACGGGCTACGGAGGCGGCATTGATCGCAAGCGCTGGCTGCTCGCGCACGAAGCGAAGGCCCGCGCGTCTTCCGCTGCCTGAAATCCTCCCCGCCGTTATC
The DNA here is from genome assembly GCF_037414475.1 of Myxococcus stipitatus. The sequence goes on from NZ_CP147913.1 coordinate 1,502,205, forward strand.
CAGACGCCCCGACATCTCCCACCCCTGAGAGGACCGCTTCCCATGCCTGTCGCCCCACCGAGTTCCGCCCGTGAGTTCCGCCAGTTGCACCAATCGGGACTGCTGTTGCTGGTCAATGCGTGGGACGCGGGAAGCGCCCGGGTGATGGAGAGCCTGGGGGCCAAGGCCATCGCCACGACGAGCGCCGGCCTGGCCTGGTCCCAGGGCTATCCCGATGGCGACCTGCTCCCGATGAACAGGCTCCTGGACGCGGTGGCCTCCATCGCGCGAGTCATCAAGGTCCCGCTGACCGTGGACATGGAAGGGGGCTATTCGAGCGAGCCGTATGCGGTGGGGGAACTGGCCGCGGGAGTGCTGGAGGCGGGAGGCGTCGGCATCAACCTGGAGGACGGCACCGGCACGGTGGACCTGCTGTGCGCGAAGATTGAAGCGGTGAAGCTCGCCGCGGCACGCAAGGGCGCGGACCTGTTCGTGAACGCGCGCACGGATGTGTTCCTGCGTGGAATCGGCCCCGCGGAGCGCCGCGTCGAGGAGACGCTGGCCCGGGCCAAGCGCCTGCGGGATGCGGGGGCCGACGGCCTCTTCGTCCCGGGCGTGAAGGCCCCCGCCGACATCAAGACCATCGCCTCCGAGGCGGGCCTGCCCCTCAACGTCATGGCGACGGCGGGCGTGCCTCATGCCTCGGAGCTGGAGGCGTTGGGCGCTCGCCGGCTGAGCTCGGGCGCGAGCATCGCCACGGCGACATTGGGACGCGTGGCCACGCTCACCACGGAGTTCCTGCGCAACGGCGGCACCGCGGCATCACCGGAGGCGGGCATCACCTACCCGGCCATCAATGCGCTCTTGAACCGGCCCTGAGCTGCGTCACCCACGAGCATGGGCGGCTCACCTTTCCGCGAGCCGCCCTCCGTGGAGCATGGTGCCGCCCTACTTCGCCGCCGTGCCCTCGGGGCGACGTGAGAAGAGCGCGTTGGCGATTTCAGTCATCACCACTTCGCCAGACTGGTTGCGGACCTCGAAGCGGAACTTGATGGCGCCCCGGTCCGGCTTGCTTCGCGACGGCGTCGTCGAGATGACCTCGAACCGCGCGGTCAGCGCATCCCCGGGTCGCACCGGGCGCAGCCACTTCAACTCATCGAGCCCCGGAGAGCCCAGGCTCGCGGAGCCCTTCAACAGGTGCTCCACCACGAGCTTGTGGCAGATGGACGCGGTGTGCCATCCGCTCGCGATGATGCCGCCGAAGATTCCCTCGCGGCCCCCTTCATCACTCAGGTGGAAGGGCTGCGGGTCGAACTGCTTCGCGAAGGCGATGATCTCCTCCCGCGAGATGACATACGGCCCGGCCTCGCTCGCGTCGCCGGGTTGGAAGTCCTCGAAGTAGCGCATGACTTCATCCATAGGCCGCTCGGCGGAGCGAGGCAACGGATTGAAACCGCGGTCATGACAGGCGACCACATTTCCCCGTCTTTCTCGCCTCATTTGCCCCATGACAAGATGAACGGGCCACACCCAACAGTCCTCATCCGGAGACACCATGTTCGCGAAGCTCAAGAGCCAGCGGTCCATGTTGCTGTCCATGTTGCTCGTGCTGGGGCTCGCCGCCCTCTCGGTGGGAGAGTCTCCCGCCGCGCTCGCCGAGGAGGAAGGTGATGCGCAGTGCAACGAACAGGTGAGCACGCCCCCGCCCAGCATGGTGCTCGCCGACAGCGGACACTCCGCCGCGGCCTGCCGGCCCACGTGTGCGGGGCCGTGTTGGACTTGTATCCTGGGCGTCTGTGAAAACCGCTGTATGTGATTCCTCGCCGCGCGCGGGGCACGCCGGACACATCCCTGGGTCCGGCGTCAGCCCCTCCTATCGCGCTCGTCCAGGCGCCCCGCTCCCCCCTGGCGGAGGCCACCATGACGACCCTCCGAGTGAGTCCCGTGAAGTGCGCTGTCTGTGACGGCGTGAGTGAGCACCGAGTCCTGGGCAGCACCTCCACCTTCGGCCATCCCGACCTGGACGGGAGCCCCTGGGCCTCGCACGCACGACGGACGATACGGTTCTGGGTCCAGACATGCCGCTCGTGTGGTTGCTGCGCGAACAGCCTGGATGACGCCCCCGCCGGCGCGGACGCGGTGGTCCGCTCGGAGGCCTGTCGCGCCCAGGCCCCATGGACGACCCGCGCCTGGAGTACCTGCCGAGACGAAGGAGCGAACCCAGTGGGCCACGGAGAAGCCCGAGTTGCTCGCGCTGCTTGCGGAGGGCAAGGCGGGACTGGGCCGAACGTTGGAGCGCAGGCTCCTGGCGGAGCATCCCCACGAGGTCGTCATCAACCGGTGCCCGAAGTGTGGCGCGCCCGCACGAACGCCCTGGCCCGTCAGTGCCGGGCCTGCCCGCATACCTGGCGAGAGGTTCCCCGCTGAGCCGTCCCGCGGCCGTGAGCCGTGAGGACTCCGGCCTGCCTCCTGGGTCCAACATCAACGGGTGGGACACGACGGGTGTATCAACACCCAGGAAGACCTGGCGCGTAGGGCGCTAAGCTCCGTGTCCTATTTCCAGGAGGAACTGAAATGAGTGTCAAACCATGGCTCGCCGCGCTGGGATTCGCCGCTGCGGGGTTGGGTTGCAGTGGTGATGACGGCGCGGTGGGCGCGCAAGGTCTGCAGGGCACCCAGGGTCTGCAGGGGCCGAAGGGAGAAGCCGGCCCCGCAGGACCACCCGGCGAGCGGGGACCTCAAGGGCCCGTGGGTCCGTCGTGGAACGTGGGCACGGGGCTGGCGCTGAGCAACAATGTGCTCAGCGTCGACTTCACGGGGGACAACGCGCCTGTTTCCCGCAACGACTCGCGGCTCTCGGACGCACGCGCGCCGACTCGCGGCAGCAACGACTACATCCAGAGCTTCGCCAGCAGTGGCAAGACCCAGGATGCCTCATTCGTCCTCTCCGGCACGGGCACCGTGCAAGGACGCATGACGACCAACGCGGACCTGCTCGTCGACGCCTCGGCCGCCATCACCGCTCCCGTCCCCCTCCTGAAGCTCCAGAACACCAGCAACGCGGGCGTGAGCTGGACGCAGTTCCCGCTGCTCACCGTGGACTCGGCGGGCGGGCTCCTGGCACGGGGCGAGGCGGGCCAGGGAACGATTCCGATGACGGGCAAGGGCATCCGCCTCATGTGGTGGCCCCGCCAGGGCGCCTTCCGCGCAGGCTATGCCGACAACCAATGGGACAGCGGCAACGTGGGCCTGTACTCGTGGGCCGGCGGCAACCAGTCCCTCGCCAACGGCCAGAGCTCCTTCGCCATGGGTGAGCGCTGCACGGCCAGCGGCCGCAACTCCCTGTGCATGGGTAACAACAGCAACGCCGGCGCGGATGGTGCCATCGCCATCGGCTCCAACGTCATTGCGGGCGACTCAAGCATCTCGCTGGGCTATCGCGTGTCGACCGCCAACTTCCCCGGCGCCTTCGCCTTCGGCGACCAGTCGAGCGCCGACATCCACTCCGTCAGCGCTCCGAACCAATTCCTCGTCCGCGCCTCCGGAGGCATCCGGCTCCGCAGCAGCTCCAACCTCTCCCTGGGCTGTGACATCCCGGCCGAGACCGCCAACATCACTTGCACCTCCGACCGCAACGAGAAGGACGACTTCCGGCAGGTCGACGGCGAGGCGTTGCTCAGCAAGGTGGCCAACCTCCCCATCTCCACCTGGCGCTTCAAGGCCGAGCACACCGACGTGCGCCACATGGGCCCCGTCGCGCAGGACTTCCGCGCCACGTTTGGCCTTGGCTCGGACAACAAGAGCATTGGCTTGCTCGACATCTCCGGCGTGAATCTCGCGGCCATCCAGGCGCTCGAGGTCCGCACCCGCGAACTGCGCGAGAAGACCGCCGAGGTCGACGCCCTCAAGTCGGAGATGGCCGAGCTCAAGCGCACCATGTCCCGCCTCGAGGCCGCGGTCCTCTCGAAGGACGCGCGCCCGTAGCCCCAAGCCCTCCGGGCACTCAAGCCCGGACAGACGAAGGGCCTTCGCGCCTCCCTTTCACGGGGAGCACGAAGGCCCTCGAACATCTGGGATGACGCTTCGGACTACTTCACCGCGTCGAGCGCCTGGGCCAGGTCGTCGATGAGGTCCTGCGAGTCCTCGATGCCCACGGACAGGCGGATGAAGCCGTCCGCGATGCCCAGCTTCTCACGCGTCTCCTTCGGCACGGAGGCGTGGGTCATGATGGCCGGGTGCTCGATGAGGGACTCGACGCCACCGAGCGACTCGGCGCACGCGAACACCTTCGTCGTCTTGAGGAAGCGGCGCGCCGCCTCCAGGCCGCCGTGGATGTCGAACGTCAGCATGCCGCCGAAGCCCTTCATCTGCTGCTTGGCGAGCGCGTGCTGCGGGTGCGTCTCCAGGCCCGGGTAGGTGACCTTCTTCACCTTCGGGTGCGAGACGAGGAACTGCGACACCTTCATCGCGTTGAGCGCGTGCCGGTCCATGCGCACGTGCAGCGTCTTCACGCCGCGCAGCACGAGGAAGCTGTCGAACGCGCCGGACACACCGCCCACGGCGTTCTGGAGGAAGTACATCCGCTCGGCCACATCCTCGCGGCTGGTGCAGACGAAGCCGCCCACCACGTCGCTGTGCCCGTTGAGGTACTTGGTCGTGGAGTGCGTCACCACGTCGAAGCCGAGGTCCAGCGGGCGCTGGAAGTACGGCGTCATGAACGTGTTGTCCGCGACGGCCAGGATGCCCCGCTTCTTGGCGACCTCGGCGATGCGCGCCAGGTCGATGAGCTTGAGCATCGGGTTGGTGGGCGACTCCACCCACACCATCTTCGTCTTGGGCGTGATGGCCGCTTCGAATGCCCCCGGCTGGGACAGGTCGACGAAGGAGAAGTTCAGGCCGCTGCGCTTGAAGACCTTGTCGAAGATGCGGAAGGTGCCGCCGTACACGTCGTCGGAGACGACCACGTGGTCCCCGGCGTCCAGCATGTGCATCAGCATGTCCGTGGCCGCCAGGCCCGAGGCGAACGCGGCGCCATGCTTCGCACCCTCGAGCGCGGCCAGACAGTCCTGGAGCGCCTTGCGCGTGGGGTTGTGGGTCCGGCTGTACTCGTAGCCCTTGTGCTCCCCGGGTCCATCCTGGACGTAGGTGGAACTCAGGTAGACGGGGGTCATGATGGCGCCCGTCGTGGGGTCCGGCTCCTGGCCGGCATGAATGGCGAGGGTGTCGAAGCGCATGGGCGGGGACTAACACAGCCCCCTCGGCCGCGCATCAGCACCGCTGCCCTACTCGAACGTCCCGTGCCGACCCGCCCCCTTCGCGAACCGGGTGGCCCCCGCGATGGACTCGCTCTCCAGCACCTTCACGCCCCCCAGGAACTCCTGACGCAGTGCTTCCTCCAGCCCCAACCCCACCTGCGCATAGGCCGAAGCCCGGTCCGCGTTCATGCAAGCCTGCGGAAACGCGGCCACTTCCCGGGCGAGCGCCTCGGCCGCTTCCCGCGCCTGGCCCTTGGGGACCACCCGGTTGACCAGCCCCATGGCCAGCGCCTCCTGCGCCGATACCGGGCGGCCCGTGAGGATGAGGTCCATGGCCCGCGACAGGCCGATGAGCCGAGGCAGGCGCACCGTGCCCCCATCGATGAGGGGCACACCCCAGCGCCGGCAGAAGACCCCCAGCACCGCGTCCTCCTCCACCACGCGCAAGTCACACCACAGCGCCAGCTCCAATCCCCCCGCCACCGCATGGCCGCTGATGGCCGCGATGACGGGCTTGCCCAGCACCATGCGCGAGGGCCCCATCGGACCATCCCCGTCGACCTCCAGCCGGGGCAGCCGCCGCTCCGAGACGGCCTTGAGGTCCGCGCCCGCGCAGAACGTCCCGCCATCTCCGTACAGCACTCCCACGCGTGCGTCGGCGTCGGAGTCGAAGGCTCGGAACGCATCCGCGAGCGCCTGGGCGGTGACGCCATCCACCGCGTTGCGCACCTCGGGCCGGTGGAGGACGACGGTGGTGATGGGGCCATTCTTCTCGACGCGCACGCTCATGCCCCGAGTCTTCCTCCCCCCGCCGGCCACCGCAATGCTCCGCGCGGGACAGTCCGAGTGCCCGTCCCCCATCCAAGAGCCCCTTGGGCACGACGTGGGGCCTCTCGGCGCTTGTCGTCCGGGGGAGAGTCGGAGATGAGTGGGGCCAGAAGTGGTCTGGACGAAAAGGACGCTTGGGCATGGCTGCACCCGAAGACACTCAAGGCAACAGCGGCGGCGGCGAGGCGGGCATGTTCGCCAACCGGCTCCGCAAGGGCGCGAAGCACTTTCGCAAGTGGGCCCGCGCCCAGGGGCTGACGGCCTTCCGCGTCTATGACCGGGACATCCCCGAGTACCCCTTCGCGGTGGACCTCTACGGCGACTGCGTCCACGTCACGGAGTATCCGCGCCGCCGCGCGCTCAAGTCCGGCACCGCGGAGACGCAGCGGACAGAGGTGCTCGACGCGGTGGCCCAGGTGCTGGAGGTCCCCACCGAGCGCATCTTCGTGAAGACCCACACGCCCCAGCCCTGGGGCCGCGCGCAGTACGGCCGTGTCGGCGAGGGCAGCGGGAGGCTCGTGGTGGAGGAGCGCGGGCTGAAGTTCTGGGTCAACCTGGGTGACTACCTGGACACCGGCCTCTTCATGGACCACCGCGACACCCGGCAGCGCGTGCGCGAGGAGGCTCAGGGCAAGCGCTTCCTCAACCTCTTCGCATACACGGGGGCCTTCACCGTCTACGCCGCCGCGGGTGGCGCCAAGAGCACCGTGACGGTGGACCTGTCCAACACGTACCTGGACTGGGCCGAGGACAATCTGGACCTGAATGGACTGGCGGACTCGCGCCACGAGCTCATCCGCGCGGACGCGAAGGCGTGGGTGGAAGCCCAGGCGCAGGGCCCCGAGCGCTATGACCTCATCGTCTGCGACCCGCCCTCCTTCTCCACGTCGAAGAAGATGACGGGCTCGTTCAACGTGCAGAGAGACCACGTGCGGCTCTTGGACGCGCTCCGGACGCTGCTCGCGCCCGGAGGTGTCCTCTACTTCTCCAACAACTTCCTCGGCTTCCAGCTCGACGCCAAGGCCACGCGCGGCTGGAAGTCCGTGGAAGAGCTCACACCCGCCTCCATCCCCGAGGACTTCCAGCGCAAGGACATCCACCGCTGCTGGCGGATGGTGGCGCCCTGAGTACCTCCGGGCGCCACCGCTCGCGATGGACTACTGCCAGCAGGCGTTGTTGACGCAGCGCTCGCCCGCGGGGCACTCGCAGTTGGCCAGGCAGGACTTGCCGCTGCCCTGAGGCTTGCACGAGCCCTCCTGGCACACCTGGGCGGCGGGGCACTCGCAGTTGGCGCGGCACACCGTGCCCGCGTCAGGAGGAGGCGGCGGCTGGTGGCAGTAACCCTCCGCGCAGACCTGACCCGCGGGGCACTCGCAGTTGGCGGTGCACGCGGTGCCGGGCCCCGCATCGGGAGGAGGCGGCGGCTGGCGGCAGTAGCCTTCCGCGCAGACCTGACCCGAGGGGCAGTCACAGTTGGCCTGGCACGCCTTGCCCGGGTCGGGCTGCGAGGGACGGCACTGGCCATTCGTGCAGACCTGCCCGGAGGGGCAGTCGCAGTTGGCGCGGCACTCGCCGCCGTGGGGAATGGGCTGGCAGTAGCCAATCTCGCAGACGTGGTCCGTGGCGCACTCCGTGGTGGACGCGCACTGAGACCGGCACTGGCCATTCACGCAGTCCTTGCCGCCCGTGCAGTCCGCCGCCGAGAGGCACGCGTTCGGGTCCCTCGGACGAGGCCGGCACACGTTGGCGGTGCACGTCTCGGTGCTGGCGCACTGCCCATCCGTGGTGCAGCCGCGGTGGCACTGGTTGTTGATGCAGTAGTTGCCTTGGCCACAATCCTTGTTCACCCAGCACTGGGGAGACTGACCGCCGTCGCTGGGAGCGCCAGCATCCGGGCGCGTGCCACCGTCGGGGCGCGGGCCACCATCTGGACGCGGGCCGCCGTCAGCCGTGCCACCATCCCTCGACGGGGGCGTGCTGGGCGCGCAGAAGCCCGCTTCACACCGGCCCCCCGCACCACAATCCGTGGCGCGCGCGCAGGGCTGGAGGCAGACCGAGTTGATGCAGACCTCGGCGCGCTCACAGTCATTGGATGAGAAGCAATCCCGAGCGTTGGGCGAGCGGTCTCGACAGTAACCGGCGCGGCAGTACTCGTCCGCCTCGCAGTCGCTGTTGGCGACGCAGGCACAGAGTTCGTCTTCATCCATCCAACGGTCGTCGTTCTCGTGAATGATGCAGCCTGGAAGGAAGGCCAACAACAAGACGAGTGGCGTCAGCAGACCGCATACGCGGGGATGCCTCATGGGCGGGGACTCCGAGCTTTCGGGAACCGGTCCGGCCACCGGGTGGGTTGTCCGGTTTCTCCCGCGTTCGTCTCCAGGGCGCTGACGGATGATCAAAAATCTTTTTTGATCGTTCGCCGTCGCCGCGGCGACCCAGGGAGCGCGGAGGTAGTGTGCGCACCTGGACCTTTCACATGGACGGCGGGGAGTTCCTCCAGGGGGGGACCTCATGGCGCGTCCCGGAGGGAGAGCGTCCGGTGATTTTTCGTGAAGCGCAGGCGCTGACAGCGACCGTGGCGCCCGAGGCGCGGCTGGGGCAAGAGCCCGCGTCACCTTCCTCGTCGGATGAACAGCAGCTCCACCTGCTCGTGCGGCGGCTCCAGGAAGGCGACCTCACCGCCTTCGACAGCATCTACGAGCTGACCCGGGTGGACGCCGCGCGCACCTTGCGGCACCTGGTGGGCAATCGCGTGGACGTGGAGGACCTGCTCCAGGAGGCGTACCTGCGGCTGTTGACGGCCGTGAAGGGTTACCGGGGCGAGTCGCGCTTCCGCACGTTCTTCTACCGGGTGTGCTCCAACGTGGCGCTGTCGCATCTGCGGTGGAAGCGGCGAAGGCCGGAGGACTCCGTCGCGGAGCCTCCGGAGTGCGAGGCGCCGGGAGAGGACCCGGAGCGCGCCGCTGCCCGGCGGCAGGCGGCCCGGCTGGTGGAGGTGGCGTTGGAGCGACTCAAGCCCAAGAAGCGAATCGTCTTCGTGTACTACGAGCTGTGCGGCATGAGCCCGGATGAAATCGCCGAGGCCGTGGGGAGCTCCCCCAACACCGTCCGCAGCCGCCTCCACCACGCGCGACTGGAGTTCCACGAGGCCATGCAGCGACTGCTCGTCACCCGCCACCCCGGAGGCGACCATGGCGCACCTTGAGACGGGGGCGCTGTGGGCACTGGCGGCCAACGAATCCACCGCCGAGGAGACCGCGCGCGCGCAGGCACACTTGAGCCAATGCGCGAGCTGCACGGAGGCGCTCGAGCGCACGCGGATGACTCGCGCGATGCTGCACGAGGCGAGAACGGAACAGCCCTCCGTGGACTGGGACACGCTGGGCACGAAGCTGCGGAGCGAGGCCGCGGCGCGGTTGGCGAAGGGCTCCTCACGGTGGCAGTGGCCCAGGATGCCGGCGGTGAGATGGCCGTGGGGACTCGCGCTCGCGGGCGCTGTCGCGGCGATGGTGGCCCTGTGGGTCGTGCTTCCGGGTGGACCCGCGACGCGGGTGGGCGCATCGGATGCGGTGGTCGCGGAGCAGAGCGCGATGGGCTCGAGCACACAGGTGGCGATGAAGGGGTCTGTGCATCCGCATGAGAGCGACGCCGCGCACGCCGAGAGCACCACGGGCGCGATGATGCGGGAGCGCGGAGGGGAGCTGCGTGAGTTGCACGCGGGGATGCGCTTGAGTTCTGGCGCGGCGGTCAAGACTCCGGCGCGGGCCTCGGCGATGTTGCGGTTGCCGGACGCGAGCCGGGCGAAGCTCTCGTCGGAGTCGGAAGTGGAGCTGTCGCGCGCGGAGGCCCGGGACGTTCACCTCACGGTGCGCCAGGGCCGGCTGTCGGTGAAGGCCTCGCACGCGGAGCAGCGCGGCTTCCGGGTGGATGTCGCGGCCCTGCGTGTCTGGGTGGTGGGGACGGTGTTCACTGTCGAGCGCACGGCCGAAGGGGCCTCTGTCGCGGTGGCCGAGGGCCGAGTGCGGGTGGAGAGCGACGGCAGGCCGCCGAGGATGGTGGGGGCCGGTGAGCGCCTCGAGTTGCGTGAGCGAGACAGCGACCTGAAACAAGAGCCCCTGTCGGCGCCGGACCGTGAAGCCCTGGATGCGATGCAGCTCGCGCCCGAGCCCTCACCGCCGGAAGCGGGCCTCACTGTTCCCACGGCCGCGAACACTCCCGAGTCGTCTCAGACCGTGCGCCCCGCGGTGGCCCATGCACCTCAGGCGCCTGGCACGGTGAAGCCCGCGCTCGCGACGACTCCATCCACGCCGGTTGAGCCCAAGTCGAAGGTCATGTCCGCGTCCATGGCGGTTCGACATGACAACAAGCCCCAGGCCCAGGCCGCTGATGCACCTCACCCCAGCCCTGAGACGACGTCCCCCGTGGCGAAGGCTGGGAGCACTGCGACACCACGGTCTGGTGCGAATCCGGAGCTGGAGTTTGAGCCGTATCCCGCGCCTTCGGTGGCGGAGTCGCTGCCGCCACCACCTCCTCCACCTCCAGCCAGTATCCAGGCGCCATCTCCTCCCGTGCAGGTGGCGCAGACGCCTCCGCCCAAGAAGAAGGAGGGACTCATTCCCATGTCACTTCTGTCGAAGGACTCGGACGAGCGGTTCCTCGGCTACGCGCGTCTGCAGATGGGGCCTCGGACGTGTGAGAACTTCCTCACGGGGTTGGAGGAGATCGCGGACAAGAGCCCCCGTCCGGACCATCGCGAGCAGGCGCGTTACCTGCGGGCACGCTGCTTCGAGGAGCGGCTCCAGGGACAGGACGCGAAGATGGAGTACCGCCAATACCTCAACGAGTTTCCACGCGGCCGCTACGCGCGCGAGGCGGGTGCGGCCATCCTGCCCTGACATCGGCCCGTGCGCTTCGGGGCACGTGGGCCACGTCCAGGATGCAGCCGCGACGTCTTGCGATGTCGCCCACGCCGAGACAGGACGCGTGCATTCCCGTCGGTGACTCCGTGGGTGCATCACGCATCGCATCGGCTCACGTGCAGCACTGAGCCACGGGCACGCGCTCCAACGTGCTGAACGTGCCCCTCGCGTCCGTGACGCGAATCAGCCGTGGACCACCGTAGGCTGCTTCACGCGCTTCATCGGCTCTTGCGCGAGGCCACGCTCCACGAGCACGCGCAGCACGGACTCCAGCGCGCGGATGCGCGTTCCCGCACGTCCGGGAGCCCAGCGAGGCACATCCGGGCCGCTCAGGAGCTCCATCGCGTGCTCCACCCCGCCCGCCTTGCCCTCCAGCGCCCGCGCCGTGGCGAGCCGCACGTTGGTCGCGGACCTGCGGCTCACCCCGCCCTCCCACAACAAATCCAACGCGAAGGTCGTCCACACCGCCAGCTCGTCATCCGGACGAAGGAACCGCTCGAACCGCGCGAGCGCCTCGCTCCGAGGCTCCCCGGCGCGCAGCACCTCCTCGGACAACTCCACATGCAGCGGCGTGCTACGAGCCAGCGGCCGCTCCGGAGCAATGACCGCCTCGAAGCGCTCTCCCGATGCCGGCCTGCTCGCCACCACGTGCACCAGCTCCGCGGGAATGTCCGCCCCCGTCGGGTGCGCATTCGCCTCGCCGTAGAACACGACCAGGTTCTCGAACTTCTCCGCCAACGAGCGCAACTCCAGCGGCGGACGCCACGGGCCGTAGTGGATTCGCCGCCGATTGGGCGACGTCCTCGTCGACTGCCGCCCCAACTGCGTATCCACCATGTACTCGAACGCCCTCAGCATCGTGTCGAAGCGCTCGGGCTCACCCTCCAACAACCCCAGGATCTCCACCACCGCCTCAATCGTGGAGACACAGTGGTCCGCGGGCTCGGCGCGAATGCGGTAGTTGCTCGGCCGCCGCGGCACGAACCCGATACGAGGCAGCCCCGCGAGCACCGGGTTGCGGCTGACGACCTTCTTCGCCTGCGGCCACGTGCCGTCCACGACGATGAGCGTCTCCGGCGGACGCATCCGCGCCTGCTCCACGGAGATGGCTTCCTCACCCGGGAAGAGCACCGCGACGGACTCCGGCCGGGCAGCCAGCTCCTCCAGCCGCGCATGTCCGGTGAAATCGACGCCCTGGTGCAACTCCGAGTTCGCCAGCGCCAGGTGCGCCATGCGCGCCGTACCAATGGCCACGCGGCGCTCACGCGGGTGCTGGAGGAAGACGACGCGGGTCCGCGTGTCCAACCGGGGCGGCAGTTGCGAGCAGTAGCAAGCGCTCTCGGGGCGGCGGCAACGAAGACAAAGGGAACGCACAGCCCGGCTTTACGGCACGGCCCGGAGCCGGGCAAGCACTGCCGGTGGAGGAACCAGCGGCCCGCCTGGTGCTCCGGTGGCCGCCCCAAGGGCGCCCCCGAGGGAAGAAGCCCCCCACCGCCCCCCGCGGGCGGGGTACACAGCCCCTCGTGAACCTGCTGCTGCTCTTCGACGAGGACTTCCTTCCAGACGGAACCGCGCGCCTCACCGGCCGCCGAGCCCAGCATGCCCGGGAGGTGCTCCGCGCCGAACCCGGTGAATCCCTGCGCGTGGGCCGCCTGGGGGGCCTCACCGGCACGGGTGAAGTGCTGGAGAACACCCCCGGCGTCCTCCACCTGCGCGTCACCCTCACCGAGCCCCCGCCCCCAAGGGCCGGCATCGACCTGCTGCTCGCCATCCCCCGCCCCAAGGCGCTCAAGAAGGTCCTCCCCGCCGTGGCCTCCCTCGGCGTGGACCGCATCGTCCTGGTCAACGCCGCCCGCGTGGAGAAGAGCTACTTCGACTCCAAGGTCCTCGACGGCGCCTTCGTCCGCGACCTGCTCCTCCAAGGCCTCGAACAGGCCCGTGACACCCACCTCCCGGAGGTCCTCGTCCGCGAGCGCTTCCGCCCCTTCGTCGAGGACGAGCTCGACGCCGTGTTCCCCACCGGCGCCGCCCGCCTGCTCCCCCACCCTCCCGCGACCCAGCCCCTGCGCGCCGTGGCCGCGGCGGCCGGCCAACGCTCCGTCCTCGCCATCGGCCCGGATGGGGGGTGGGTGTCCTTCGAGGCGCAACTGTTGGAATCCCACGGTTTTCGCCCCTTCTCCCTGGGCCCTCGAATCCTCCGGGTGGAGACAGCAGTTCCCGTGCTCGTCGGGCAAGTGGCCCTTCTCGCGGAAGACAATGCTCCGCGTCAGGATGCATCTCGGGCTTGAAGGGGCCAGGCCGCTGTTCAAGAGTTGCGCGCCATGGCCACGTCCATCCCTTCGTCTTCGGTCGCTTCCGACAGCACGCAGCCCGCTATCGGTGAGCAGCAGCCCCTCGTCACGTCCGAGCCTCAGGCTCCGGCGGCGAAGCCCGCCAGCCACGACTCGGCCCCTCCTCCCGCGTTGCTGGACTTCATGCTGCAGCGCTGGAAGCCCTCCGCGCAGAAGCTCCCTCCGAAAATCAAGTACGCCGAGTCGTTCAAGGCGCGCCGTCAGGCGCTGTCGAAGGCGTTCCCTGGCGAGACGCTCGTCATCCCCACCGGCCACGAGAAGGTGCGCGCCAACGACACCTACTTCCGCTTCCGACCGGGCACGGACTTCTACTACCTCACCGGCAACCTGGAGCCGGACTGCGTCCTGGTGCTCGAGCCGAAGGACGGCGGCGGGCACACGGACATCCTCTTCGTGGAGCCCAACCCGGGCCGCTCCGACGCGACGTTCTACACGGACCGCAACAAGGGCGAGCTGTGGGTGGGCCCGCGCCTGGGCGTGCCGGAGAGCCGCGCGCGGCATGACGTGGACGAGGCGCGCGGACTCGACACGCTTCCGGACTACCTCGCCGGGCTGAAGGGTGCGGCGTCGCGGCCCACGCGCGTGCTGCGGGGTCACTCGGCCAAGGTGGACGGAGCGGTGGCCGAGGGCGGCGAGCGCGACAAGGCGCTGGCCACGACGCTCTCGGAGATGCGCCTCATCAAGGACTCGCAGGAGCTGCGCGAGCTCCAGATCTCCATCGACGCCACGCAGCGCGGCTTCGAGGACGTCATCCGCAGCATGAAGGCGGACGCCAAGAGCGAGCGCTACGTGGAGGGCGTCTTCAACCTGCGCGCCCGCGTGGAAGGCAACGACGTGGGCTACAACACCATCGCCGCCAGCGGCTCGCACGCGTGTGTGCTGCACTGGACGCGCAATGACGGCCCGCTGGTGCCCGGAGACCTGCTGCTCCTGGACGCGGGCGTCGAGGGCCACACGCTCTACACGGCGGACATCACCCGCACGCTGCCCATCAACGGGCGCTTCTCGCCGGAGCAGAAGGCCATCTACGAGCTCGTGTTCGCCTCGCAGGAGGCGGCCTTCGCCGCGGTGAAGCCGGGCAACGACTTCATGGAGCCCAACCGCGCCGCCATGAAGGTGCTGGCCGAGGGCCTGGAGAAGCTGGGCATCCTCGAGGACGCCGCCGAGGCGCTCAAGGACGAGCACCAGTTCTACAAGCGCTACTCACTGCACAACGTCAGCCACATGCTCGGCCTGGATGTGCATGACTGCGCGCAGGCGCGGCAGGAGGCGTACAAGTACGGCAAGCTCCAGGCGGGCATGGTGCTCACGGTGGAGCCCGGCCTGTACTTCCAGAAGGACGACCTCACGGTGCCCGCGCGCTACCGCGGCATCGGCGTGCGCATCGAGGACGACATCGTCGTTACCGCGCGCGGCTGCAAGGTGCTCTCCGGCAACATCCCGCGCACGGTGAAGGACATCGAGGCGTGGATGGCGGGCGTGTGGAACGCCGACAAGACCCCCTCGAAGTCGAAGGGCAAGAAGGCCCCCTCGAAGTCGAAGGGCAAGAAGGCGAAGGCCGGCAAGCGCAAGTAGGACGCGCGCCGGCCCCCTGAAGCATTCCGGCCCGGAGCCCACGTGAGCTCCGGGCCGTGCTTCTTGAAGGCGAATCACGACTCGACGCGGGTGTGAGCCGCGTCAGGACACCGGCGCGAAGTGGACGTCGTGGGACGCCACCTCCGAGGCCACGCAGGCGAGCAGCCGCGCGCCCTCCTCCGCGAGCGCCGTGCGGTCCTCACGAGACAGCCGGGCGAAGGGCTCGATTCGCAGCGTGACGCTCCCCTTCGCGCGCTCCAGCTTCCACATCCCCCGCACGAAGCCATCCACCAGCACCGTCGCGCGGACGATGCCGTTGACGGTGAAGACCCGCTTGCGGTGGGGCTCCGAGATGATGCGCGTGCGGTCCGAATGCGACAGCAGCAGGTTGTCGAATTCGGGAAGGAAGCGCACCGGGGCGGGAGTGTCCCCATCCGGCCGGGGCGCATCCGGCACATCGAAGAGCTCCACGCCCTGCTCATCGCGGAAGGTGCGCAGTTGGGGCCGAAGCTGCTCGAAGACCTCGCCCAGTTGAATCATCCCGGACCACTGCTGCAGGTCCTTCACGCTCGCCGGGCCGAAGGCGCCCAGGTAGCGAAGGACCAGGTCCTCACGGGACAGCGAGGGCCGCTCACAAGGGCCCAGCCACGACTCGGAGGGAGTGAACTCCACCTCTCCGCCCACGCCCCACGTCCCGAAGGGAGGCACGGTGACGAGCGACTCCGCCATCCGGACCACCATGCTCAACGCATGTCCATCGCGCTCCGGCCACTTCTCCTGGAGACGCCGCCCCAGCTCCACCGCGCTCAAGGGCTCCTTCGCGAGCAACCGGCGCCCTTCCGCGACCACCGGCGCCATGTCCAACCCCGCCAACTCACGCGGGTAGGCGCTGTGTTTCATCATCCGGTCCAACACCGGCTGAAGCACGGGGCGGAGGACCGGGTAGTCGCGCGCGGTGACCAGATGCTGGGTGGAGCGCATCATCGTCGCCCGCACCACGCTGCGGTCCTGGTAGCAGCGGGTGAGGTCCTCGAGCTTGAACTGCTCCAACCGCGTCCATAGGCCCACATAGGGGGGATTCGAGGCCTGGGCTTGGAGTCCAATCAGGTGCTCGATGACCTCTGGAAGGGGGCGCCGGGTCCGGCTCAGCAGGAACTGCCGCTGGAGCAGCGCCCGGTTCAACTCCCGGGTGCTCAACACGCGGGCAGGTCCGCCCTTCGCTGCTCGACGTGAACTTCGAACCTCCTGAGTCATGCGGGGGCGTTGTCCTGTTCTCTTCACACCTGGGGCCTTGGAGCGCGCCTCGCCAACCGGGGCGAAAGGAAAGGGCAGCAACATCCAGGAGATGGGAATCATGGGGGGGAGCCTGGGGTCCTACGAGTCCGGAGCGACTCGACGACGTGACAGGCCCCACCATGACGGCCAGGCGTGACAGCTATTTGTCAGGTTTCAGCGAGGCTCACTGCGCCGCCGGGACACTCTCCGCGGGCACGGGAGGCTCGGCGGCCGGCGCGGCGGGCTCCGAGGGAGCGGCCGCCCCGGTGGGCTTGCGCGTCTTCTCGAACGCCTCCGCCGACAGAGGGATGACCTCCTTGAGGGTGGAGTACTCCACCTTGAGGTCCCGAGGCTCGGTGCGTGTATCCGGGCCGGCGGTGAAGGACAGGCGGTTGATTTCGTGCCCGGCCTCCGTCTCCAGCACCACGCGCCAGTTGCCCGGCTTCAGGTTGGACGTGGTGGCGTAGTAGCGGTAGCCGCCATCCGTCCCGTTGCTGCTGACGTTGGCGATGAAGCCGCTGCCGTTGGTCGTCCAGCCCTTCTCGGGGTGGTCGTAGTACCAGCGCACGCGCACCTTGTACGGCGCGAAGTTCTTCGGCGCGAAGATGCGGAAGAAGTAGTACGGCTTGTCGCCGGGCCGAATCACGAAGTCCGGACCGAACCACGTCCACGGCTTGTACCAGATGGAGTCATCCACCGACGTGAGCTGGTACACGCCCGGGCTCACGCGCTTCACCTCGTGGTAGATGCCCGCGTACTGCACGGCGAGGGGAATGGGCGGGATGACGCCCACCAGGTAGCAGACCAGCAGCGCGACCTGCACGCCGAAGCCCGGCACCGCCACCTTGCGCACCACGTATTCCATGTCCGTGCGCCAGCGCGCCATCAGCCGCATCAGCCCGAACATGCACGCGCTGCCCAGCGTCACTGCCAGCAGGAACACCCAGAAGCCGATGCGGCCAATCACCACGGGCAACAAGCACGCGAAGTACATCGTCACGCAGAGGCTGAGCAGTGACACGCGGACGACGGGGCCCATCTGCCGGAAGCGCGGCAGCTCATTGGCCACGAGCAGACCGAAGAGGGCCACGACGAAGAGGTAGGGCATGAAGCCCGACGTGCTCTTGAACAAGAGCAGCATGAAGACGCTGAGAAGGCTGCCGAAGAAGAAGTGGACCGCGTCCTCCCTCCAGCGCCACACCTTCGCCAGCAGCGCCGGGGGCGGCGTGCCCTCCGGGAAGCGCTGCTCCAAGAGCAGCAGCGACGCCAGGATGAGCAGGTAGCCGAAGCTCTGCACCAGCGTGAGCGTGTCGTCGATGCGGCTCAACGAGACGATGTCGTAGAGGAAGCCGCCAAAGAAGAAGGCGGCCATCTCCCACTTCTCGTGGCGGGTGCGGAACGCCTGCACCTTCTCCATCAGCGTGGGCGTCTTCGCCGTGGCCACCAGGTCGTCGGGGTCCACCGCCGCGGGCAAGGCGCCCGGCGAGGTGTCCGTCAGCGCGACGGCGGCATTCGTGGAGGCGGCGGGGGCCGGCGCCGGGGTACCCGACGGGTCGGCGGTCTCTTCGTTCTTCTCGGAGCTGTTGGGCGGAGTGGCGGTGACCACGGAGATTCCTCGCGGTTGCGACCGCCCATTCTAGCCGCGGACGGGGGGGCGGGTCTTCCCTCTCCCCCTCATCCGCGCCCGAAACTCAGGCGGGCGACTTGCCGGCGACCAGGTCGGCCAGCTCACCACGCTCGGCCAGCTCGGTCAGGATGTCCGAGCCGCCGATGAACTGCCCGCGGATGAAGATCTGCGGAATGGTGGGCCAGTTCGTGTAGTCCTTGATGCCCTGGCGCACCTCGGGGTCGGCCAGCACGTCCACCGTGAAGACCTCGCCGTGGGGCTGCAGCAGCGACAGCGCCCGCGCGGAGAAGCCGCACTGGGGGAACAGGGCGTTGCCCTTCATGAAGAGGACGATGGGGTGCGACTGCGTAATCTGGTCGAACCGGGCCTTGAGCTCTGGGGTCATGGCAAAGGTCTCCTGCGTTAGCGGTTGCCGAGCTTCTTCCACTGCTCGGGCGAGTACGTCTTGAGGGCGAGCGCGTGAAGCTCGCCGGTCTTCAACCACGTCTGGAGCGGCGCATACACGAGCTGGTGCTGCTGCACCATCGCCTTGCCGGCGAAGTCCGGGCTGACGACGCGGGCCTCGAAGTGGTCACCCGTCCCCGTGGTATCCCGCACCTCCACCTCGGAGCCCGGCAGGGCCTCCAGGATGCGGCTGCGGATGAAGTCTGTGTCGAGCATCAGTTCATTCCCCTTCCCATGACCAACATGGCCGGGTCCACGCCCATGCCACGTAACGTGGTCTCCCACAATTTGCCGGGCTCCTGGCCCAGCACCGCCTCGGCGGAGGCCTCCGTGAAGAGCCACGAGCCCGCCGCGATTTCGCTCTCCAACTGCCGGGGACCCCAGCCCGCATAGCCCAGGCAGAAGCGCAGCCGGGGTGAGCCCCGCTCCAACAAGGGGCCCAGCGCGTCCAGCGTCACGCTGAGGAACAGGCCCGGCAGCACCGAGTGCTTCTCGAGCAGCTCGTCGTCATCGTGCAGCACGAAGCCCCGCTGCGGCTCCACCGGTCCTCCGACGAAGACGGGGTGGCTCGTGCGGTCCGCGTGGATGTCCAGCTTCTGCCCTCGCGCCAGCTCACCCAGGGTCAGCGCCGCGCCCCGGTTGACGACGAGCCCCATGGAGCCGGACTCGCCATGCTCAATCATCAAGACGACGGAGCGGTAGAAGTTCGGGTCCCCGAGCTGAGGCATGGCCAACAGGAAGCCGGGAGCAAGGTTCTTCACGGGCCGAGCATCAACCGTTCGAGCGGGCGGCGCAACCGGAGAACCGCCCTGCTCCCGGGATTGTGTGGCAGCCGCCGTGGCCTCGGGCTCAGTGCCAACTGGTGTGCTTGGACTGGAGCGCCTCGGAGAGCCGCTCCGGGTTCAAGGGCTTGCCGATGAAGAGGTCCGCGCCCAGGCCCTTGCACTTGCGCGCCATGGCCGAGTCGCTCATCGCGCTCACGCCGATGAGCACCGCTTGAGGGAAGCGCTCGCGCAGCCGCGACATCAACGTGGCGCCGCTCCGGCCGGGGAGGAACACGTCGACGATGGCGGCGTCCATGCGCTTGTTGCGCACCGCGAACTCCGCTTCCTCGGCGCTGCCCACGGGCATCGGCTCGTAACCCCAGCCCGCCAGCATCTCGACCAGAATCTCGCGGTGAGCGGGGTCGTCCTCGACGATGAGCACGGAGCTGCGCACGGACTCGAGCTTGAGCGAGTCGTCACGCTCGGTGCGCTCCTTGGCGTCGCCTTCGAGCACGGGGATCAACTCTTCGGTGGTGGGCTGGGACATGAGGGTCACCGATGGGAAAAAGGTTCCGTGTGATGGGAACCCACATTCCCTCGGTGGGAATTCCATGTGCCCCGCAAGGAAGGGCTGGTGCTCAGGTGGCCTTGCGAGGGCTCGCCGAGAGCGCCTGGGAAGCGAGCGATGCGCCGAGCACCAGGAGGACCAGCAGCGCCCACGCGGGGAGGACGACACGTGAGCCGCCCTCGTAGATGAGGGCCGCGTAGCTGGTGCCCAGGTAGCGGCCCAGCGACATGGGCTCCATCCGGGCGATGCCGAAGAAGCTGACGGTGGACTCGGTGAGGATGGCCGTGGGCAGGCGGCTGAGGAACACGGCCAACGCGAAGGGGCGCAGCGCGGGCCACAGGTGGACGCGAAGGACGTGAGTGCCTCCGCCTCCCAGGGCGCGTGCGGCGGCGACGAACTCTTGTCCTTCGAGGGTGGCCAGCCGGTTACGGAACATGCGCGCCGGCCCCGCCCAGCCCACCAGCGCGAGCGATGCGACCATCAACCCGAAGGGCCCCAAGCCGCCGCTGTGTCCCGCGTCCGCGAGCGACTGGCCGGCGAGTTGGAGCACCATCACCACGAGCACATCGGGCAGCGCGAAGACCGCGTCGACGCCGCGAAGGAGCGTCTGTTCCCAAGCGCCGCCCATCAGGCGGGCCACGGCGGCGACCAACAGGCCGATGAGCGTGGCCAGTCCCCCCGCGCAGAGGCCCACGGCGAGGGAGACCCAGAGCCCGCCGAAGGCCAGCTCGCAGACGGTGCGGTCGGGCCGCATCGGGTCGACGCCCAGCGGACACGTGTTGGCGAGCCAGTCGGGAAAGAGGCGACCAGCCACGAGGCTCAGGACGCCGAGGCCCACGAGCAGCACGAGTCCCCAGCGGGCGCGAGAGGGAACACCACTCATGCGCGAGCCTCCCGGGAGCGAGGGTCCACCACATGGCGCAGGACTTCGACCCCGAGGCTGACGACGACGAGCAGCGAGGCGAACGTGGTGGTCGCGACGACGACCACGGCGACCTGCTTGTTGAGGACGGCCAGGACGTAGAGCTGACCGAAGTAAGGGAGGCCCAGCACGCGCTCGGCGGCGAACGAGCCCGCGAGCAGCGTGGTGGCGACGGGGCCCACCGCATCGAGGAGCGCGGGCAACACGTTGGGCAGAACGTGACGGCGAAGGACGGTGCTGGGGGCAAGCCCCTTGCCCAGCGCGGTCCGCACATAGTCGCGCGAGAGCTCCGTCTCGAGGGAATCCCCCACGAGTGTGCCCAGGAAGATGCCGGGCCAGATGGAGGTCACGAGGGCCGCGGTCAGCTCCGGCAGCATGTGTCCACGCTCCACCACGGCGGGAGCGAACAGCAACGCGGGGATGAACACGGGCGTACCGAAGGCGAGCGCCGGGACGATGTCACCCAGAGCGGCCCAGCGCCCCTTTCGCCACTGAGTCCGCACCAGCGCGAAGCCCAGGGCCCAGGCCAGGGCCAACGGAAGCGCCATCAAGCCCACGCCCACGCTGCCGGACAGCTTGCGCGCCAGCTCATCGCCCGTGATGCCCTGCGCGCTCGTGCCGAGCCGCTCGCCACGCAGGAGCTTCTCCCAAGGCCGAAGGAACCCGAATGGCTCGCCGATGCCCAGGTCCCGCTTGTACGAAGCCGCGAGCTCCGGAGACACCTGCCGCTTCGCATCGCTCTCGGTGGTGAGCGGCAACATGGCCATGAGGAAGTAGGAGGCCACCGCCACCACGGGCACCAGCACGAGCTGCCGACCCAGCTTCTGGAGCAGGGTTCTCACCAGGCCACCTCGGTGTCCCACGGACGAGAATCCACGGCCGACACACGTCGCGAATCTGGAGCAGAGGGCACGCGAAGTCCCTCAACGTTCGAGGATGAGTCCCCATCCCATCGCGCGTGGAGCACGCAGCGGAATGGCGCCGCCGCCAAGGAGGATTGCAATCCACTCGCGGAGGTCCCCCGCTCGAGCGAGGTCGTCATGGTGCTCCCTCGGCGCGCTTCGGCTCCGCGGCTGGAGCCGACCGCCGCAGCGTGCGCAGCGCCAGGAAGTTGAACGGGTCCACATCCAGTCCCCGCAGCGTGTCGCGAGCCCGGAAGTAGCGGTCCGGGTGATACACCGGCGCAATCACCGCCTGCTCCCCCACCAGCACCTCCTGCGCCTGCGTATACAGCGCACGAGCCTTCGCCTCGTCCGCCTCCCCATCCGCCGCCTCCAGGAGCCACTCGAAGCGCCCCATGGGCTCGCCACCGCCCTGCGTCTCCCAGCCCGTCTGGTGATTGCCCGAGCGCTCGAAGAGCGTGAAGAACGTATTCGGGTGCGCGTAGTCCCCGCCCAGTCGCCGCAGATACAAGTCGTACGCGCGAGGCCCCTGCGCCGTGCGCCGCGCAATCTCCGCCGAGAAGTCCGAGCGCGCCTCCAGCACCACCTGCACCCCCACGCGCGCGAGCTGCGCCTGGATGCGCTCGGCGATGGCCACCTCGGGCACGAAGTTGTCGCCACTGCGATACACGAGCCGCAGCGGCCGCTCCATCCCCGGCACCCTCGCCAGCTCCGCCTTCGCCCTCTCCGGCTCGTAGTGCGGCAGCCGCGCCGCCGCCTCGGGCGAAGCAGCTCCCGGCAGCTCCGGAGGAAGCAGCACATGCGAAGGCCGCGCCGCGGGCAGCAACCCCGAGACCAGCGCCTCCCGGTCCAACGCCCGAGACAACGCGCGGCGCACCTCGGGCCTGTCCAGCGGCGCCCGCTCTGTGTTGAAGGCCAGGTAGTACGTGGACAAGAGCGGTTCGCGTTGCAAGTCCTCCGGCCGCTTCACCCGAAGCGCCGCGGCACTGTCCACGAAGACGAAGTCCACCCGCCCCCGCTCATACAGCGCCGGGCCAATCTCCGACTTCATCAACGTGATGACCTGCACGGGCGATTCGCCCTCGGCCAGCGGCGGAGGAAACGCCGAACGCGGGTTGTAGACCAGCCGCACCCGCTCCCCCGCCCGGTCCCAGCTCTCCACGCGATACGGCCCCAACGCCAACGGACGTCCATCGCGAGGCCGGTCGAAGTAGTCCCGCACCTCCTCCGCCGACCGCCCCTCCAGGTCCGCCGAAGGCGCGGGGTAGAAGATGTACACATTCGCCACGCGGGCCAGGAAGTAGCTGCGCGGATGCGCCAGCGTCACCCGCAACGTGTTCGCGTCCACCGCCTCGACGCCCACCTTCTCCAACGCCGCGAGGATGTCCGCCTCGGCGGCCATCCGGTCCTGAAGCTCCAGCGCCTCCGCCGCGCCCGCCAGGTCCGCCATCTCCCCGCGCTCACGGCCACGCAGCGCGCGCCGCCAGCCCACGACGAAGTCCCGCGCCAGCAGCGGAGAACCATCCGACCAGCTCACATCCCGGCGCAGGTGGAAGACATAGACCTCGCGCCCCTGCTCATCGCGAGACCGCTCCCAACGCTCCGCCAGCCCCGGCCGCACCGAGTGGTCCGCCCCCAGCACCGTGAGCCCGCGCTGGGTCGCCAACATCACCGGATAGTTGGCCCAACTGTCCGGGTCCGAGTGACTCCAGTCCAGCGTGGTGGGCATCGCGGGCACCACCACCTTCACGCCCGCGTCGGGTTGGAAGCCACACGGTCCGCAGGCCCCGGTCACCCAGGCCAGCAACAGACACCACCAGGCGAGTCGAGCGCGAGGAGCCACCGGGACACGTTGTACCGCGAAGCACGCACCCGAGGACACAGAAGCCCACGCCCCCTGCCCGCCTGCTCCAGAAAGACAGAAGCCAGGGGACCGGCGAAATCGCACCGGCGCCCTGGCTTCGAGTCACTCGCGGAAGGAAGGCAAGCCCTCCTCCGCGCTCATCCCATCGCTACGCCGGCGCCGGGGCCGGAGCCGACGGCGTCTCCGCGGCGGAGGGGCTCTTGAGGCCATCGGAGATGGGCTTGCGGCCGAACTCCTCGGGCTTCTCCAGCACCAGCGCCTCGCGCAGCACGTCGTCCACGAACTCCACCGGGACGATGCGCAGCTGCTTGCGAATCTTCAGCGGGATGTCCTTCAGGTCCTTCTTGTTCGCCTTCGGGATGAGCACCGTCTTGATGCCCGCCCGGTGCGCCGCCAGCGTCTTCTCCTTCAAGCCGCCGATGGGCAGCACCCGCCCACGCAGGGTGATTTCCCCCGTCATCGCCACGTCGCGGCGGATGAGGACACGCGTCAGCGCGCTCACCAGCGCCGTGCAGATGGTGACACCCGCGGACGGACCGTCCTTGGGAATCGCGCCCTCCGGCAAGTGCACGTGGATGTCGTAGTTCTCGAACACCTTGCGGTCGATGCCGAAGCGCTCGGCACGGCTGCGCACGTAGGACATGGCCGCCTGGGCGGACTCCTGCATCACCTCACCCAGCTTGCCGGTGATGATGAGCTTGCCCTTGCCCGGCATCACGGTGGCCTCGGTGGTGAGGATTTCACCGCCCAGCTCCGTCCACGCCAGGCCCGTGACGATGCCCACCTGGTCCTCCCGCTCCGCCACGCCGTAGCGGTAGCGCGGGGTGCCCAGGAACTTCATGGCCATCTTCCGGTCCACCTCGATGTCCCGCTTGCCGTTCTTCAGCACGTCGCGGGCAATCTTCCGGTACACGCCGCCAATCTCGCGCTCCAGCGAGCGAACGCCGGACTCACGGGTGTACCGGTGGATGATGGTCCGCAGCGCCTCGTGGCTGAAGTCCACCTTGATGTCCGACAGCCCGTTGGCCTCCTGCTCCTTCGGGATGAGGTAGCGCCGCGCGATGGAGAGCTTCTCCGGCTCGGTGTACCCCGCGATGCGAATCACCTCCATGCGGTCCTGCAGCGGACCGGGGATGTTGTGCATCGTGTTCGCGGTGCAGATGAACATCACCTTGGACAGGTCGTAGTCGAGGTCCAGGTAGTGGTCGTTGAAGTTGTGGTTCTGCTCGGGGTCCAGCACCTCCAGCAGCGCCGCGCTCGGGTCGCCTCGGAAGTCCGTGGACATCTTGTCGATTTCGTCGAGCAGGAAGACGGGGTTGTTGCTGCCCGCCTTCTTCAGCGACTGGATGAGCTTGCCCGGCATCGCGCCGATGTACGTGCGCCGGTGGCCGCGAATCTCCGCCTCGTCGCGCACGCCACCCAACGACAGGCGCACGAACTTGCGGCCCGTCGCCCGCGCAATCGAACGCGCCAGCGACGTCTTGCCCACGCCCGGAGGCCCCACGAAGCACAGCACGGGGCCCTTGAGCTTCTTCACCAGCTGCTGCACCGCCAGGTACTCGAGGATGCGCTCCTTCGGCTTCTTCAAGCCGTAGTGGTCCTCGTTGAGCACCGTCTCCGCTTCCGTCACGTCCAGCCGGTCCTGGGTCTCGTCGTACCAGGGCAGGCTGATGATCCAGTCGATGTAGTTGCGGACGACGGTGGCCTCGGCGCTCATCGGGCTCATCATCCGGAGCTTCTTCAGCTCCTTCTTGACCTTGAGCGTGGCCTCCTTGCTCATCCGCTTGTTCTTCAGCTTCTCTTCAATCTCCTGAATCTCGTTCTTGAACTCGTCGCGCTCACCCAGCTCCTTCTGAATGGCCTGCATCTGCTCATTCAGGTAGTACTCCTTCTGGGTCTTCTCCATCTGCTTCTTGACGCGGGTGCGGATCTTCTTCTCCACCTGGAGAATCTCGATTTCGCCCTGCATCAGCTCGTAGAGCTTCTCCAGCCGCTTCGCCGGAGACTCCGTCTCGAGCAGCGCCTGCTTGTCGTTCAGCTTCAACGACAGGTGCGCGACGATGGTGTCCGCGAGCCGCGCCGGGTCGTCGATGCTGGCCACCTGCATCAACATCTCGGGCGGGATGCGCTTGTTGAGTTTGACGAAGGCCTCGAACACGGAGTGGACGCTGCGAACCAGCGCCTCCAGCTCCACGCTCTTCTCCGTCTGCTCCTCCACCTCCTCCACTTCCACCATGAAGAAGGCGTCGTTGGGGTGGAACTTCTTCACCTTCGCCCGGCGCACGCCCTCCACCAGCACCTTCACCGTGCCATCTGGCAGCGGCAGGAGCTGGATGACGTGGCCCATGGTTCCGAAGTGGAAGATGTCGTCGGGAGAGGGGTCGTTCGTCTTGGCCTTCTTCTGGGCGGCCAGCAGGATGACGGCCTTGTCGTCCGGCCCCTTGTGAGCCATCGCGTCCTTCAACGCCGCAATGGACTTCTCCCGGCCGACGAACAGCGGAACCACCATGTGCGGGAACACGATGATGTCCCGAAGGGGCAAGAGCGGGACGGTGAGTCCCCGCTTCTGGGCTTCCTTCTTGTCGTCACGTCCGAAGAACATGTATCCGCCACCTGCTGGCCTACCGGGGGGGTAGGCCCCTGAAGAGTTGCCCGGTTGCTCGAGCGCCGAGCGCGTACCCGGGGTGAAGCACGTCTATAACACGTCGGTTTCAGGTGCCGTTCCCCGCCTCAAGATTGGGAAACGTCCTCCTGCCATCAAGGGAACACCCGAAGCTGCCTCGGGCGTCCGCCCAGGGTGTCAGCGCCCCTGCGCTGCCTCCCCACCCTGGAGCCCACCAACCTCCAACACCCGGAAAAGAAACGCGTACATGTCCGCAGAGGATTCAATGCTCTTGGCCACCTGGTCCGCGCCACCATGTCCCGCGTTGACCTCGATGCGCAGCAGCGCCGGGGCCTGATTGCCCGCCGCGTTCTGCACCGCCGCGACGAACTTGCGCGCGTGCAGGGGGTCGACCCGGTCGTCGTGGTCCGCGGACATCATCAGCAACGCGGGGTAACGCACGCCCGCCTGGATGTGATGGTAGGGCGAGTAGGCGTGCAGCGTCTTGAAGTCCTCGGACTTCTCCGCCGTCCCGTACTCCGTAATCCACGTCCGCCCGCTGCCGAAGAGGTGGTAGCGCACCATGTCCAGGAGCGGCACCTGGCACACCACCGCCCCGTACAGCTCCGGGCGCTGAGTCATGGCCGCCCCCACGAGCAGGCCGCCGTTGCTGCCTCCCTGGATGGCCAGCCGCCGGGCCTGGGTGAACTTCTCACGGACCAGGTACTCGGCCGCGGCGTGGAAGTCGTCGAAGACGTTCTGCTTGCGCGCAAGCCGCCCCGCCTCGTGCCAGTCCTTGCCGTACTCGCCGCCGCCGCGCAGGTTGGCCACCGCGTACACCCCACCCGCGTCCAGCCAGGGCAGGATGCTGGCCCGGAAGTTGGCCTCCATGTTCACGTTGAAGCCGCCGTACCCGTACAGGAGCGTGGGCGCGGTGCCGTCCTTCTTCAGTCCCTTGCGATACACCACGAACATGGGGACGCGCGTTCCGTCCTTGGACGGGTAGAAGACCTGCTCCACCGAGTAGGCCGCCGGGTCCATGGGCAGCTCCACCTTCGCCCACAGCTCCGACTTGCCGCTCTTCACGGACGTCTTGAAGACCTGCTTGGGGGTGGTGAAGGAGGTGAAGAGGAAGTACGCGTCGTCCTCGTCCTCCAGACCCACCAGGTTGGACGCGGCGCCCACGCCGGGCAGCTCCACCTGGCGCACCGGGACACCCCGCAGTGTCGCCACGCGGACAACCGTGGTGGCGTCCTTCATGTACTCCAGCGCCAGGTGCTCACCGACGATGTTCACCGACTGGAGCGAGGCCACCGGGTCCTGGGGAACGATTTCCTTCCACGCGGCGCGCTCGGGCTTCGCCGGGTCCACTTCGAAGACGCGCTGACGGGGCGCACCCTCGTCAGTCGTCACATAGAAGCGGCCCTTCCAGGCCTGGACGCTGTACTTGGCGCCCTCCCCCTTCACGAGCAGGCGGAAGTCCTTCTCCCCCGGCCGCTTCCAGTAGACGTCGTTCTCGCTCCAGCCCCGGAGGATGTAGACGAAGAGGAACTTTCCATCCCGGCTCAGGTCGCCGGAGAGGAACGTGGTCGGGTCGCCCGTGTGCGGGTGCACCAGCGCGTCCCCGCTGGGGCTCTTGCCCAGCACATGGAAGCGCAGCGAGGTGTAGCCGGGGCGCGCGTCCACGGGGATGGAGGCGTCCGTGGGCAGCCACTCGTAATAGAAGCCCTGGCTGTCCGGGGTCCACCGGGGCTGCGCGTACTTGGCGCCCTCGATGACGTCCATCTGGGACCACTGGCCCGAGTCCACGTCCACCACGTGCAGCACCGCCTCGTCGGCCGCGTTGGGCTTGCGCGCGAAGACCACCTTCTTGCCGTCCCACGACGGCTCCCAGGTGCCCAGGGAGATGGAGCCATCCGGGCTCCAGCCGTTGGGGTCCAGCAGGACCTTCTCCGCGCCCTTCTCTCCGTCACGCCAGTAGAGGACGGCCTTCTCCTTGTCCTTGTGCGTGCGCGAGTAGAAGTAACGGCCCGCCCGCTTCCGGGGCATGGAAATGGAGTCCACGTAGAACAGCTCGCGGAAGCGGCTCACCAGCGAGTCCCGGACGGGAGAGCCCGCCAGCGCCGAGCGCGTGAAGGCATCCTGCGCCTTCATCCACGCCTGCACCTCCGGGGCCTTCTCATCCTCCAGCCAGCGGTAGGCGTCCGGCACCTGCACGCCATGCACCGTGTCCACCACCGCGTCCACCCGTGTCGCCGGGTATGACATGCGAGCGCGTTCCTCCTGGGCCGGCGCCTGCTGGGGCGCCTCCCGCACCGCTGGCCCCGGGCCAGCACAAGCGACGAGCATCAACAACGCGGGCACGGGGAGCTGTCTCATGGAGTCAGCACATACAGAAAGCCCTCGGCCCGTCCCACAAAAACCGTGGGCCGCGCGCGGCTGCCCGGCCCCTCCCTGAATGCGAGGGGCGCGCCGGGCCATCCACTGGCCCTTGACGCGCCCCGTCACATCTCCAGCAAGGGCCCCCAAGTGACGGGGCCCGGGTGGCTCAGGCGGATTCCTTCTTGGGCTCCGCGGGCTCCTTGTCCGTCGCGGCATGGAGCACGACGGGCTCGCTCTTCTTGAGGATGACCTCCTCGGAGATGAGCACCTCGCGGACCGTCTTGCGGGACGGGATTTCGTACATCACGTCCAGCATGGCCGACTCCAGGATGGAGCGCAGGCCGCGGGCGCCGGCCTTGCGGCGGATGGCCTCGCTGGCAATGGCCTTGAGGGCGCCATCCGTGAACTTCAGCGTCACGCCGTCCAGCTCGAAGAGCTTGCGGTACTGCTTGGTGAGCGCGTTCTTGGGCTGGTTGAGGATGTTGATGAGCGCGGGCTCATCCAGCTCCTCCAGCGCGGTGATGATGGGCAGACGGCCGATGAACTCCGGAATCATGCCGAACTTGAGCAGGTCCTCCGGCTCCACGTGCTTGAGCAGCTCCGTGAGGTTGCGCTGCTTCTTCGACTGGATGTCCGCGCCGAAGCCCAGGCTGCGCCCGCCCAGGCGCCGCTCAATCACCTGGTCCAGCCCACCGAAGGCGCCGCCGCAGATGAAGAGGATGTTGGTGGTGTCCACCTGCAGGAACTCCTGCTGCGGGTGCTTGCGGCCCCCCTTGGGCGGAACATTGGCCACCGTGCCTTCGATGATCTTCAGCAGGGCCTGCTGCACACCCTCGCCGCTGACGTCGCGGGTGATGGAGGGGTTCTCCGACTTGCGGGCAATCTTGTCGATTTCGTCGATGTAGACGATGCCGCGCTGGGCCCGCTCGATGTCGTGGTCGGCGGCCTGGAGCAGGTTGACGATGATGTTCTCGACGTCCTCACCCACGTAGCCGGCCTCGGTGAGGCACGTGGCGTCCGCGATGGTGAAGGGGACGTTGAGGATGCGCGCCAGCGTCTGCGCCAAGAGCGTCTTGCCGCTGCCCGTGGGGCCCAGCAGCAGGATGTTGCTCTTCTGGAGCTCCACGTCCTCCAGGGCGACCTTGGATTCGATGCGCTTGTAGTGGTTGTGAACGGCCACCGACAGCGTCTTCTTCGCGCGCTCCTGGCCGATGACGTACTCGTCCAGCACGGCCTTGATTTCAGAGGGCCGGGGGATGCGCAGCTTGGTGTCCTTGGTCTCCTCGCGGTCAATCTCCTCCGCGATGATGTCGTTGCACAGCCCGATGCACTCGTCGCAGATGTAGACCGTTGGCCCCGCGATGAGCTTCTTCACTTCCTTCTGGGACTTGCCACAGAAGGAGCAGCAGAGGGTCTGGTTGTCTCGCTTCTCCACGTTCTTGCCCGCCATGAAATCCCTCGCCGCGTCTTGATAGCCGCCGCCCTGGCTTACGCCACCCGCCTTGGCCTCAAGCCAATCTAGTCAGCCCCTGTCTGGGACGTCCACGCGCCTTCCCGATACTTAACAAGGGGGAGGGGGTCGGCGCAGAAAGCAGAAAGCCGGAGGCACGGGGGCGAATTCCCGCGTCTCCGGCCACCCGCCGAGGTGTCAAGCCCCGGCCAACTGCCTACTTCTTCTCATCCTTGCCCAGACCCACCACCTTCCGGGGGTTCTGGATATCGTCGACGATTCCGTACGCCTTCGCCTCCGTCGCACCCATGAAGTAGTCGCGGTCCGTGTCCTTCTCCACCCGCTCGATGGACTGGCCGGTGTGCTTGACGATGAGCTCATTGAGCTTCGCCTTCATCCGGAGGATTTCCTTGGCCTGGATTTCGATGTCCGTGGCCTGTCCCCGCACCCCGCCCAGCGGCTGGTGAATCATGATGCGGCTGGAGGGCAAGGCGTACCGCTTGCCCTTCGTCCCGGCCAACAGGAGCACGGCTCCCATCGACGCCGCCTGGCCCACGCAGATGGTGGACACCGGCGGCTTGACGTACTGCATCGTGTCGTAGATGGCCATGCCCGCCGTGACGGAGCCACCCGGCGAGTTGATGTAGATGTTGATGTCCTTGTCCGGGTCCTCGGACTCGAGGAAGAGCAACTGGGCGACAATGACGTTGGCCACGTCGTCGTCGATTTCAGTGCCCAGCATGATGATGCGGTCCTTCAGGAGCCGACTGTAGATGTCGTACGAGCGCTCACCGCGGTGAGTCTGCTCGATGACGTAGGGAACGGGCATGAAGGGCATGTCGACCTCGAGAGAGAGCTCGGAAAGGGACCTCAGGAATACTTCGCCCGGCCCTTCAGGAATTCAATCGTCTTTTCCTCGCGCAGTCGCAGAGACAACCCGAGGCGCTCGTCCGGACCCTTGAAGTACTTCTGCACGGCGGCCACGGGCTGACCCGCGTTCGTGGCGAGCTGCTCGATGCGAGCCTCCACGTCCGCGTCGGTCGCCTGGATGCCCTCCTTGAGGGCGACGGCCTCCAGGAGCAGGGTCCCCTTCACCTCCTGGACGGCCTTCTCGCGCATCTCCTCGCGCAGCCGGTTGAAGTCCAGGTTGAGGCGGCTGGGGTCCACGCCCGAGCGCTGCAGCTGCTGCAGGGCTCCGCGCAGCATGGAGTCCATGGCGCGCTCCACCATGGCGCGCGGCACCTCGAAGGTGTTGCGCTCCACGAGCAGCTTCACCACCGCCTCGCGCTCGTCGTTGTCCACTTGCGAACGGCGCGCGCGCTCCATGTCGGTGCGGACCTTGGTGCGCAGCTCGTCCAGGGACTGGGCGATGCCCGTCTCCTTGGCGAACTCGTCGTTCAGCTCGGGGCTGATCTCCTTCTGGAGCGCCTTGAGGGTGACGTGGAAGCGGCCGGTCTTCCCCCGCACCTCTTCCACGCGGTACTCGGCCGGGAAGGCGTAGTCGATGTCCTTCGACTCGCCGACCTTCACGCCCTCCAGGGCGGCAATCTTGGACTCGACCAGCTCACCGGGCTGCACCTGGACGGTGATGCCCTCGGCCTTGCTGCCGGGGAACGGGTTGCCGTCCACGGTGGCGTCGAAGTCCACCGTCGCGTAGTCGCCAGAGGCGGCCGAGTCGCGGTCCGTCACGGGCTCCAGCCGGCCCAGCGACTGGCGCATGCGGTCCAGCTGCTCGTTGATCTGCTCGTCGGTGACGGTGGCGTCCGACTTGGTCAGGGGGAGCTCGGCGTAGTCCTTCGCCTCGACCTTGGGCTTCACCTCCACCCGGGCCTCGAAGGAGAACGGCGCGTTGGCCTTGAGGCCCGCGTTCGTCACCTGCGGGCTGGCCACCACCTCGACGTTGTGCTCGCGCACGGCGTCCAGATAGGCGGTCTGCACGACGCGCTGGATGACCTCGTCCTCGACCTGGTCCTTGAAGCGCTGCTCCAGGATGCGGCGGGGAACCTTGCCCTGGCGGAAGCCCGGCAACTTCACCTGCTGCCCGAGCCTGGAATAAGCGCGGTTGAGCTCCTCCGCCACGCGGGCGGACTCGACCTCGATGGAGAGCTTCTTCTCGATGGGAGAAAGCTCTTCGACCTGGACCTTCATACGGGCCTCGCTCGCCGCCGCCTCGGACAGTCGTCCCGAGCGGCGCCGGTTAAGTGGGACGTGCGCCTTTAGGGGATAGCCACGAACGGGTCAACGCGAAATGGGCGAGGAGGGACTCGAACCCTCACACCTTGCGGTACCAGATCCTAAGTCTGGTGCGTCTACCAGTTTCGCCACCCGCCCGGGTGTCTCGCGTGCCGTGACGTACATACCGCGAAACGTCCGCTGCATGTCAGCACGCGGACCGCGCCAAAAAAAACGGGGCCTCTCCATTTCTGGAGAGGCCCCTGAGTGAGAGCGGAGGGAATCGAACCCACAACCTATGGATTAAGAGTCCATTGCTCTGCCAATTGAGCTACGCTCCCGGCACTCGGCTCGGCCCGTCTGCTGCGTGACGGCGAGGTGGCGCGGTAACTACAGAAGGCCGCCGACGCTGTCAAAAAGTATTTTCGATCCTCGCTGATTTCCCTCTCGAAGAGATCAACGCCGAGGGCTGCGCGCACAAGCCCGTGACGCCGTGCCGCCGCCTGGCCAGCGTCCTGGCGGCAGAGGTCCCCTCCCCGCGCATGAAACAGTCTGGGCGCCCTCCTGTTGAACGTGGCCACGGCGACGCGTGGGTCCAGTCCACGGGAAGAGTGGGTTGGATTCGCGAACAGTCCGGGACACGGGAGCGCCGCCGCGGCACAGGCGGGCGGACGGAGGTCGTCCGCCCTTTTCGCGCAGGACGTATGCAGGAGACGACAGTGACGGAAGCCAACATGTCCCCCAAGTTGGAAGACGCGGGCTCGGCGCTTGGAGGATGGAGCCGTGAGCGGATGGAGCTGATTCGGCGGACCATCTGCCCGCGAGGCATCAGCGAGGACGAGTTCGCGCTCTTCATCGAGCAGTGCAAGCGCAGTGGGTTGGACCCCCTGCTCAAGGAGGCGTTCTGCGTGGCCCGGCGGCAGAACGTGGGCAACCGGGAGCGTCCCAACTGGGTGACGAAGTACGAGTTCCAACCTTCCGAGGCCGGGATGTTGGCCCGAGCGGAGCGGTTTCCGGACTTCAAGGGCATCCAGGCCAGCGCGGTGTTCGCGGAGGACGACATCGTGGTGGACCAGGGGCGAGGCGAGGTGGTGCATCGCTTCAACCCGGCCAAGCGCAAGGGTGCGCTGGTGGGGGCCTGGTCCCGGGTGGTGCGGGACGGGAAGCTGCCGGTGGTGGTGTGGCTGGACTTCAGTGGCTACGTCCAGCAGACGCCGCTGTGGGCGAAGATTCCCACCACGATGATTGAGAAGTGCGCGCGGGTGGCGGCCCTGCGCAAGGCGTACCCCGAGGCGTTCGGTGGGCTGTACGTCCGTGAAGAGATGCCCGCGGAGGACTTCGAGCCGGCGCATGCGGAGCCCGCGCCGGTGGGAGGCGCCTATGAGGTGCTGGGCGCGAGGCCCGGGCCGGTGAAGGCGTCGTTCCCGGCGCTGCCGACTGTGGCCGTTCCAGAGAAGGTCTCGCGGTTGGATGTGGATGTGCCGCTTGCGCCCCTGCCCTCGAAGGAGGCGGAGCCCGCGCCGCAGCTCAAGGCGAGCGCGGTGCTGGTGGCGTTCGGGCCGTACAAGGGGAAGACGGCGTCGGAGCTCTCGGATGAGGAGTTGAGCGAGAGCATCGAGTTGGCGAACGAGAAGCTGATGGAGCAACCCCGGGCGCGCTGGGCGAAGGCGATGCGGGAGAACCTGACGGCGCTGGAGGCGGAGACGGAGCTGCGTTGCCGCGTCCCCTCGGCGGCGGACAAGGGCGGCAACGGCGCGTCCCACGAGGCGTGATGTCGCGCGGATTGCGCTCGTGATGCGTGTCCCCGCCGAGGGTCGGTCGACTTCGGCGGGGGCGTCGCGTGCGGATGGCCTGGCGCGGCGTCATGGGCTGAGTCGGTGGTGGGAGAGGACTGTTATCGGGAGCTCGCGGTAGCCGGACGGGTCCGCGTGGCGCTCCTGTTCAGGTGTGGCGCACGCACCGGTCTCGCGCCTCTCGAGAACACTCACCGCGCATCGCTTGTCCGGGGCGACCTCTTTAGTGAGAGCGGGAGCCCGCCAGCCAGAACGGACCCGACGACGCGATGCATGCCTGCTCTGCTAGGAGTGGGAGGCGATGGCCTCCTTCAACGTCTTTCTCGATCCCGCAGGGACCCACCCTTTCGGTCTCGCCGTCATCGTCCTCGGGCCGACGGGCGTTACCTACGAGAACCAATGCGGGGGCTTCCTCACCGAAACGCGCTCGGCGGAGGGGTTCCTCGTGCTGGTCCCTCCCATCGACTTCGACCCGGAAGCGAGCGAGGCGTTCGACGTCGAAGGAGCGCTGCTCACCTTCTTCCACCGGGAGTTCCGAGGAAACCTCCCGGCTCCCGAGGAATGGAGCCAGACTCAGTTGGCGGACCTCGCCAACATCGTCAGCCGTATCCCCTTCTGGGTGACTCCCTCCGGTGTTGTTCCGGCGGCCTTGATGCACGTCGCCCTGGACAGGGACCGCCTCGCCGAACTCACCGAAGCGTGGGTCCCAGTCACAACCCCTTATGGCCCCGGCATCCTCGTATTCGCGAACTGCGACTGACTCAGGGACGGAACCTGGAGCCACTCCCCGCCACCAGAGCGCATGAACCCTCGCCGCACAGCGAGGCTCCGGACAGCGCGCCCGTGCGGGAGTAACCGACCTGGGGTACGAACCCGTCTGGAGATCTCACGGATGCCGCGAATCATCCAACCGCCTCGGACGATTCCGACGCTCCTGCGAGGCTTGAGGGTTCTGGGTCTCGGATGAGACCGGCTAGGCTCTCCTATGACAAGGAGGCTGAGCACCTCGGCCACGTCCACCTCGAGGGCATCTGTCCGTGAACGTCCATGACCTGAACTGGAAAGGAGCGTACCGGTACACACGCAGGGGAATGGCCGTGTTTCACATGCCCGTTGCCCGCCCGTGGACCTGGGCGCTCACCCATCACGGAATGTGGAGCCTCTTTGTCGCGGACATCGAGCCCGCCAGGACAGGCATGCCCGAGCGGCGGCACCCGCTCCATCCACCTCGGGAAGTGATGGGGCACTGGTTGGCCATCTACGCGACAAGCGACTACGACGCGGACGGCGTCACCTGGCTGCAAAGGGCGCACGGGCTGGAGGCACCATCGAGCGACACACTCCCGCATGGGGCCTATGTCGCCATGGCTCGACTCGCGGAGGTCAGCACCATCGGCAATGATTCCCGCTCTTTCGGCAACGACCCGTGGTGGGCACCGCCCAAGGCCCCCTTCTGCCGAGGAACCATTGCATGGTGGCTCGAAGAGCTCATGGTGTTCGAGCCCCTTCCCGCGCCACCGGCCCAGCGTCTCACCCTCGTAGACCCTGAGTTGCTGCCGGAACTGCGAGAGCGAGTGGCCCTGGCACGTGACGGCATCTGGCGTCCGGAGGTGTACGCAGTACCCGCGCCCCCACCCCGCCAACCTCCTCCGCCAGCTCAAACCCACGTACTTCGAAGGGAGCTGCCCGCCGACGACAGCCCCGTGTCCCCCATGGGCGACGTCGTGCAGCTTGGGCTCTTCGGAGACTCTGCTCCGCTTGCATCAAGGACCGAGGCGGAGCAGCCAGCCACGTCGTCCCCCATCGAGGCGACGAACAGAAAGGAGTGACGTCCTCTCTCAGTGAGGTCGCCATGAGCACAACAACGGCACCTCAACGCAGGAAAGCCTCGGAGTAACCCACAGACACCCACCTCCAGGCACCAGAGCCAACCGCCTGGGAGTTCGAGCCAGGAACTCGCGAGTGTCTTGAACAGGTACTTGGCCGGCAGGCCTTCCAGCGGCAGGGGATCCTGGCTGGGCACTGGCAAACTCAGGGTCCCTGGTACGGGAAACTTCCCTACACGCAGGGAAACCTCAACCATTTCAGGGGCTTGAGAGAGCGCGCTCGGAGGGACTTGAACCCCCAACCCCTGGGTTCGAAGCCCAGTGCTCTATCCAGTTGAGCTACGAGCGCAAGCTACGTCAGGGGGAGAAAGGTGGGCGGCCAACCGGGGTCGAACCGGCAACCTCTGGAGTCACAGTCCAGCGCTCTAACCAGTTGAGCTATGGCCGCCGTTACCGAACCGGCGTTTGAAGCGGCGCTTTCCCTACCGTGGAAGCGAGGGCCAGTTCAAGGCCCAAATGTGAAGCGGGTCGATTGGCGCCCTGAGCAGGGGCGAACTCATGCCCCCCGTCCTCCCCAAGCCCCGAGAGCGACAGCTGGGACGACGAGTTCCTGACCGCCTTCATAACCCTCGGGAGTTCCTGGCACTTTCGCAGGAGGCCTGGAGCCCGAGGGACTTCAGGTCGAGGTGCGGAGGCTACGCCCAGCCCCTGAGCCAGGGGCCTCGCACCGGCGAGCCTCACACCGAGGCCCTTTGAGGACGAAGTGCCCCGAGCAGCGATGATGGCCGCGGTCGCCGGCTCTCTCCACGCAGGTCGACCGGGACAGGAGGCATCGGAGCTGGCCCCTCTTGAAACGACTCCGCCTTCACGTCGGCAATGAAGCACCCACGCGAAGTTCGCCACGACATCCCGCACTCGCGCTTCCTTGCGCGGCATTCGCTTCGCACAAATACAACCAGACACGGACGCCAATCAGCGGAACCTGTCAACGTGAATGAGACAGTGAAACTGAGAGATTAGTGCGCAGCCGCCTTTGAGTTGGGGAGGTGCGCGGGGTTGTTAATCCAGACAGCGTTCGGAAGGGCCTGGGGCTTCGGGAGTCCGTGGGGGAATCGCTCGGGATGAGCGGCGAAGGCTGCCTCGAGGACGACGGCGCGGGCCGAGAGGCGCGCGTGGGCCAGGCCGTGGTGGACGTCGTGAGGGGTGAGCAGACCCAGTCCCGAGTGGTGGTGCTCCTCGTTGTACCAACGGAAGAAGTCGGCACAGAAGCCGCGTGCATCCTGGAGGCAGCCGAAGACGCGGGGGAAGTCGGGCCGATACTTCAGCGTCTTGAAGTGGGCCTCGCTGAAGGGGTTGTCGTTGGAGACGTGGGGCCGGGAGTGCGTCTTCGTCACGCCGAGGTCCGCCATCAGCAGAGCCACGGGCTTGGACGTCATGGAGGAGCCACGGTCCGCATGAATCGTCAGCTGGCCAGGTTGGATGCCCTGGCGCTCGCAGGTTTGCGCCAGGAGCTTCTGGGCGAGCGCGGCCGACTCGCGGTGCGCCACCATCCAACCGACGACAGCGCGGCTGTACACGTCGAGGACGACGTAGAGGTAGAAGTACGTCCACTTTCCTGGGCCGTGCAGCTTGGAGATATCCCAGCTCCAGAGTTCGTTCGGCTTCGTCGCGTGCACCTGGGGCACCGGATGGTTGGGGTGGCGCAGTTGGTTGCGGCGCTCTCGTACCTCCTGGTTCTCGGCCAGCACCCGGTACAGCGTCCGCTCCGAGCACAGGTAGCGCCCTTCATCGAGCAGTTGCGCGTAGACTTCCGCGGGCGCCGCATCCGCGAATCTCGGCTCGTGCAGTACGCGGAGCACCTCGGCCCGCTGCTCGGCGGACAAGGCCCTTGGCTGGCGACGTCCACGGGCCGCCCCCTGCGTCGGCCGCAGGCTCCGGTAGAAGGTGGCTCGCGACAGGCCCATCACCTGGCACACCGGAAAGACTCCCAGCTCTCCCACGGCCTCTCGTGCCGCCGCCATCAGGGCTCCTCGTCTGGCTTGGGCAGTTCCACTCCCAGGATTTCCGATACTTTTTTTTGGAGGTCCAACAGGGCCTCGGCGCGTTTGAGTTTCGCCTGGGCACGCGCCAACTCCTTCTCCAACTCGGCGATTCTCCGGACCCCGGGCGCGGGCACCTTCGCCGGGGGGCCTCGCTTGACTGGCTCCAGGGCGGCCTGTCCTCCGGCCTCGCGTTGACGTCGCCACACGCTCAACAGTGAGGAGTACAGCCCCTCACGGCGCAGAAGTGCGCCCACCTCTCCGGGCTTCGTGCACCGGTCCGCTTCCTCGAGGATGCGCCGCTTGTCCTCCGCGCTGAAGCGACGACGCTTTGCCTTCTCCACCACCTCGGTCTCCCCAACCCGAGCCTCTTTCACCACCGGATTCATCGTCCCTGCCTGGGTCGCCCTGCACACTAAACTGCTGGGTACGAACTGTCTCACTCACGTTGGCAGAGAGGGCAGCGGGAACGTCCTTATCCAGAGCGAGCACGGACTGGAGTGCCCCAAAGCCCATCCCTCAAGCACGCTGCGCCGCTCCTCATTCAATCGCGATGGCCTGAGCGCCTGAAAGCATGTGCCGCCACTTCAGTCATCACCAGACACGGCCCCTGGCTTCAACCGCGGCAAGAGGCACGACGCGCGTCCACTGCAACCTGGGGGCTGGTACGTTCCAAGCATCCAGACGTCAAACAATGGAGCGACACAGGTGCGGACAACCTTCGAATCAATTCAGGAGATTCTCAAGGCAGGAGCAAACATCCACCTCCATGATCGGTACCCACCAGGAGATATCGAGCGGCTCGCGACGATGGCCCGCGAGCACGGTGGCCACCTGCTCGTCTCAGGTGACTACACCAGCGACTGGCTCATCCGATGGGCCAAGGCCGGGGGGAGTCATTTTACGTTCGTCGTCCAGTCCAGTCTCCGCAGCGGCATATAGAGCCCGATCCGGGCCAGTCAGGGAGAGGAGATCCTGGGTTGCCACCTGCCTCATTGACGCGCCCCATCCCGAACGTCTTCGGGCCGAGGCATTCGCGAGTCAGCGACCGTCAGGAGCACCCCCGACTGCTTCATCTGTTCTTGATGATCATCCCAGAAACAGCCAACAACGCCGGCGATGTTGGCACCCACCAGCGACATCAAGAACTCCCACACATCCCATTCCTTGGACGAGACGAATGCCACAAGACTCGATCCCACTCCGGCCAAAGCCCCCAAGAGGGCAAGTGGATGACGATGCATGAGGCGCACGACGGTGACGACGCCGCCGAGGAAGAGGACGCCTCCGACAAGAGTCTCCATGAGTAGCGCAGGCATCATTTCAGCCCCCTATTGATACTCTTGGGGGGTCCGGCCGCTAGGGGCAAGCCCCCCCATTGATCGCGTTACCCGCAATGCAATCCAGGGTGTTCGCCAGAGAATAACAGCAGCCCATCTGAGCACGGTCAGAAGGCCGAGTAGGCAAACCACTTCGCTCCGCTGCTGACGTCGTAGCAGAAGAGGTCTGTCCGGCCGTCCCCGTTGAAATCGGCGGCGGAGAATCGCGCGGAGAGACGGTTGCACCACTTCATATCCTGATACCAATCCGTCCCAACGAAGTACCCGCCCAGGCGAGCAAAGGCAATCCACTTCTCCCCTGTCAGAGTATCATGGCAGAGGAGATCCGCCCGACCATCTCCATTGAAGTCCCCAGTGACGAACTGGCTCCCCTGGCGACTGCACCACCCCATCGGCGAATACCAGTCATTCCCGACGAAATGCCCATCAGGAGGTCGCGCAAAGGCGATGCGCTTCTCGCCCGAGAGCCAACTGTGACACAGCATGTCCGCCAGGCCATCACCATTGAAGTCATCAACAAAGAGCTGAGACCCAAAATAGTTGCACCACTCCATGTTTGTATCCCAGAGCCAGAAACCAGTCGCTGCCGGGGCTGGCTCCGCATCGGGATGAGCTCTCGCGGCTTGTCCAAAGGGAGCCCTCAGCAGTGACGCCACGAACAAGCTCGGAAACAGTCTCGACCCACGCATTGTTCCCCCAGTAGCAAATTGCACTCCTCGCCTCAAACATCGACCATCCATAGGCCGCATCAAATAAGACATGAGTCGCAACAACTGTTGAGCCTCGGCACAGTACCCTCGACCGGAAAGCAACCACTCCCGACCAAGACTTTTGTTCCCACACGACCACCACAAGGACCCAAACAAACAAATCAAGCCCAATACACTTCACCACTCAAGACCATCACCCCAGACATCCTTGCGTGAAGCACCCGAGAGCCGCCACGTACCTGCTGTTTGCAGCCTTGAGGCCGTGGCACGAGAGGCTGGCATAGCCGCTGGCCAGAGGATTGTGCGCTGCCCTATCACCCGAGGCGCACCAGGGCACAGTGCCAAGAACTGGTGGTGACTCGCTCGCAACGGGCTACCTCGGCCGTTCGCACGACACACCCAGTTCTCGCGCCACTTCACCAGCCTCTCTCGAGCGAGGGACGACGCTTGCGACAGGGAGACAGCCCCGTCCGCTTCAGTCCCCCAAATGGTCCCCGCCTCTGTGTCAAGACACCACACCTCCACCTCGGTTGGAGCGCGCGTACATCTGCCTTGTGAGGAATGAATTGTGCTCCCCGGACTGAGGCGCCCTGTCGAGGGGCGTCCCCCGCCGCCCTGCGCCACGACCCGCGCGGGACATCCACGAAGGTGTCTACCGCACATTCATCGCAAGCACTCACGTCCGCCCGGTCACAAGGCACATACAATGCACCAAGACCTCACCATCACCTCACTCGGAGGCGACTCCATGCACGCAGAGCCAGTCAGCCATCCTGTCGATGCCACATGTCCCCGCCATCCGGACCGGGGCGCCGCAGGGTCCTGCGCCCGCTGCGGAAGCTTTTTCTGCGAGTACTGCACGGGGCAAGAAGCCGGGCTCTGCGCGTCCTGTCGCGCATGGCGCAGGCAACAATCCCTGGCCTCCACGAGTCCCTGGGCCGTTATCGCCACCTTGGGCATCAGCCTGCATGCAGTCGCCGAGTTCGCATATCTCGCTGTGACCATGTGGCTCTACGGCCTCGTCCTCGGCTGTGGATATTCAAAACAGGAATCCCTCGTCGCATATGGGACGGCCCTCCTCATTGTGAACGTGGTCATGGCTGTGTCCGAGCTGCTCGGCGTGGTCGGGTTTCTGACGTGGCAGTACCGGGTGACCCGCCTCGCAGCACTAATCGAAGTCAGCCAGACGTCCCCTCGCTGGGCCATCCTGTCTTGGTTCGTCCCGGGCATGAATCTCTTCAAGCCCTATCTGATGCTTCGCGACCTCTCTCGCGCGCTGGGAGGCGCGGCGAATCGGACGGGCCTGGTACGAGCCTGGTGGTTAACAGCGCTGCTCAGCTTGATGCTGAGCGCGGGGTATTACGCGATACACAACATCGATGAAATCGCCGACATCAGCCCTACTGCGAGGCAGGTGACCCACATCATCCAAACCGCGGTGTTCTTGCTCGCCGCCGCATTGTGCATCGGTGTCATTTGGCGCATCCAGCGCCGACTCGTTCAGGTGAAAGACGAGCTCCAACTCGCCCCATGAAGGGGCCCCCAGGGTCTCCGCGTAGTAGTCGCGAATGAGGGGACGCAGGTCGAGAAAGCCGTGGCTGAAGGGGCGGCCGAGCAGCGGCGCGCGGTAGCCCTCGGGTGAAGTACGTGCCAGTGCCCAACCGACACGTTGACGATGAGCCAGGGTAGCCCTCACTGCTCGCGCGTGACACGGCCGGCTTCGCTCGCCTCCGGGGATGCAAGTGGAGGACTCGCCCTCGCCCTATGCCTCCGCCCACACGAAATCCTTGCATTCCAGGTGAAAGTGGGCCTGCCCCTCAGCGAGGTTGTGGCAAGGATGGGAGACCAGTGCGCCCACGACCTGGACGACGAGGCCGCAGGACTCGCGGGGACCACTGCGTGGGCATGAACAAGAGTAGCTTCAACGACAGGCGCGAGGAAGTCGAGGGCAGAGCCGGGCAGCATGGATGGCCTCTGGTGGAGGCACCTGTCATTGCACCACCTTGGTTGTTGCCTCCCATACGAACGGTGTCCGAATGGCATCCCTGCATGTTTGGACCTTGCATCGCTCGCGTGTAAGTTCAACTCAATCACGCACACGGGGGTACCCATGCACCAATGCATCCGACTGCTTCTGACCCTTGCCATCGGCACCACAATGTCGGCCTGCCAAACCTACACAGCCTCGCGCTATTCTGTGTCGTCCGACAACGTCCAGACGCTCCGAGCCCTCCGCCAAAAGTACCCATCGGGCTCGATTAGCGTTGCAAACTTCTCGGCAAAGGATGGTCCTCTGCGCGAACTCACCTGCCGCGGGGCCGGGCCAGTCGCACCACCAGATCAGAAGACATTCGAGCAGTACGTACAGTCCGCCCTCGTCGACGACCTAAAAATGGCCGATGTCTACTCCGACAAGTCCCTCGTGGCACTTTCGGCGACCATCCAGTCCATCGATTTCAGTTCCACGGGCGGAACGTGGACTCTTGCTGCGCTCGTG
This sequence comes from Myxococcus stipitatus, assembly GCF_037414475.1. Next base: position 1,544,289 of record NZ_CP147913.1, read on the forward strand.
TCGGCCGGCAAGCAATCGCCCTACGCGGTCTCCCATACGGCCAACTACTCGAGCAGCTTCATGGGGGACAACGCATGCATGCTGACTGCGCAGGCATTCATGCCTGCGGTCCAAGACTTCCTGAAGAAGCTGATTGCCAGCCCTGAGTTCGAAAGAGCGTTCTCGGACTCCAGCACGACTTCAACGCCGACTGCGGAGCCCATCCCCGGCAGCTAACCGGTAGCGTCGGCCACGCCCCATGGTCTGGGAGGCACCCGATTTGTGTGTCCCAGACTCTCTCCTGCGTAAGCATCGCCTTCCTGAACCGGTGCATTGGAGTCCTCGTCCATCCAGGAGTCCATGTGAGACGATAGCCATACCTGTCCTGGGCTTGGTCCGAGGTGGCCGTGTCATCTCGACGCGTCACGGGCGGCCTCACAGAGTCGCCCCCTCCCCTTGTTTTGCCAGCCACACATCTGGGTGATGACCCACACGGCAATGCGCGTGCTTTCGAGCTCGCACCGGGCTGCAACCGTGAACTCGATGATGTGCTTGTTCCCAGTCGCCCGCACGTCGACCACGAACTCGTCATGAGGGAAGCGCTCCGCTGGGCAGGCAGTGGGGTTGACGCCTCCGGGGAGGTTCATGGCGTCCAGGAAGCGTACGACGAGGCGCCTGCGAATGACGCGAGCGCCAAGGCGGTCGTTGGTGCTCCGCTCGACGGAGCCCAAGGTGCCCGGCAGGTTGCCATGGTGAGAGTGGATCTCGGGAATCGCCCGCTCCCAGACTTCTCGAAGCCCTGGGCCTGCACGGGCCAGGACTGGTACGCAGCTCCATGTCACACAACGTGTCCGCCCAGGCCGTTTGTGCCCGCGTGGAAGCACATGGCGCCCCGCCCCGGGCAGGGACCACTCCTCGCTTTCGGGGGGCCCCTCCCAAGGTAGAGCGCGGACAAGCAGCCCTTCTCCCAGCTCACCCCGCCTGGAAGAGCTGAGGGGGCTCAGCCGGAGGCCCAACAGGTGCCACCGCGGCACCGGTAGCGCGACGAGTGTTCGCCTCGATTGCCACCTGGCACAATGCCATCTGAGCCTGGAGTTGGAGAGTGAGCGCGCGGCTTCGCGCCATGGCCACACCGATGATAGCGAGGAGAGCCCCTCCAATAACAGCCAGGGTAGATCCCCCCTCGCTCCCGCCGACAGCGTATCCAATGAATGCGCCTACAGCGAAGCCAGCGAGGCCACCACGCACGACGACCCCCTTGGCTTGCTCGTAGAGGGATTCTGCGTGCGTCTGGATGATGTTCGGGTCGTACTGGACCAGCATGTCACTCCCTCAGGGGTTGCGCGCTGCACTCGCAGGCTGGCGAACCCTCCCACGGTGAGGGGCTTGAGCCAAGAGAGGCAACCACCACCCACTCGGTACTGGCTGGGAGTGCCACCTAATACGACTTGGTCACATCCGTGAGGGCAGCTTAGGCGGGGCTCTGGAGCGGATGGCCCTGTTGCAGAGCGGGCAGATGCCAATCTGCACGAGCAGGATGGGTTGAAGAGCGCGCCGCACCATCGGCAGTGTCCAGTGCACTCGGCTCCGGGGGGAAAAGCACCCGACGGAGCGCGAGGAAGCCGTGGGCTACGGCACAGAGGGTAGCGTGGTGGTGGAAGCCGCGCCATGTTCGCCCTTCGAAGTGGTCCAGGCCGACCTCGGCTTTCAGCTCCTGGTAGTCCCTCTCGACGCGCCAGCGCAGCTTTGTCAGGCGAACCAACTGCTTGAGGGGAATGTCCGCTGGCATCGTGGAGAGATGGAACTTGGTCGGCTCCTCCTCGTTCCTTGGCCATTCGCAGAGCAGCCACTGTTCGTCGCCTGGGGCCAGTCCAATCGAGTGTCCATGACCAATGCGGATGCGCAGTGCTGCGAAACGAGAGCGCTTGCGGCCCTTGGGACCCTCACCCCAACTGAGCGACATCCAGGAAGTGGGTGGTAGGTCGGCGGCCAGTTTCTGGGCGGCAACGGGTTTCGCTTCACCATAACGGTAGCGCGTGCGCGCCGGCCCACTCATGCCCGCGGGCTTCGGGGGAATGGGCGGAAGCTCAAATCCTGGAGGCCAGACCACCGAGTCTCCCCGAATGCCGACACTGTACGGGAGCCCCCGGCGCGTGAGTTCCTCGCGGAACCCAATGTCATTCCCATACCCGCAGTCCGCAAGGAACAGTCGCCGCTTCACACCCCAGTTCAATGCACGCTCAATCAGCTCCAGGGCGACATCTCGCTTCGTCTTGAACTTCACGTCCTCCGGCACGCCCGCCTTGCTCAGGCGCTTTGAGTCGGCCGTCCATTCCGCCGGCAGGTACAGCCGCATCCCAATGCAGCTGCTGCCCTTCTCACCAGCCAGATGCAGACTGGGCGTGATCCGCCTCAGTGGACACCAAGGAAGAGGCAGGTACGGTGTCCGACATGACGGAAGCGAAGAAGCCGAGACGGCCCCGGCGTAGCTACACGGAGGAGTTCAAGGCCGGGGCCGTGAGGCTGGTGCTGGAGGAAGGAAAGACGACGTCTCAGGTGGCAAGGGACCTGGACTTGACGCTGTCGGCACTGAGGATGTGGGTGGACCAGGCCCGGGCGGACAAAGGCCAGGGCAAGCCAGGGGCGCTGACGAGTGCGGAGCGGCAGGAGCTCACGAAGCTGCGCAAGCAGGTGCGCGAGCTGGAAATGGAGCGGACGCTGCTAAAAAAATGGGTGGCCTACACCGCGAAGGAGAACGGGTGAAGTTCGAGTTCATCCGTGCGGAGCAGGCCCACTTCTCCGTCAGTTGGCTGTGCCGCATGCTGGAGGTGTCGCGTTCTGGCTTCTACGCATGGAGCCGGAGACCGAAGAGTGCGCGACAGAGGGAGGACTCCCGGCTGAAGGTGCTGGTGTATGAGGCCCACCAGAAGGGCCGCTGTACCTACGGAAGCCCGCGGATCCACCGTGCCCTGCACAACCAAGGAGTCCGCGTCGGCCGCAACCGTGTCATCCGTCTCATGCGCGAGGAGAAGTTGGTGGGCCGAATGCGTCGACGCTACCGCGGCACGACGATGAGCGACCACCAGCAGCCGGTGGCGGGCAATCTGCTCGACAGGCGGTTCACCGCGCACCGCGCGAATGAGCGCTGGGTGGGAGACACCACGGAGCTGTCCATCCCCGGAGGCAGGCTCTTCCTGGCGGCCATCATCGACCTCTATTCACGCTTCGTCGTGGGTTGGGCTCTCAGCGCGGTGAACGACAGGCACTTGACGCTCAAGGCGCTCGACATGGCGCTGCGCCGTCGATGCCCGGCCGCAGGTCTCTTGCACCACACCGACCAGGGGAGCACGTACGCGAGTGAGGACTACCAACGCGTCCTCGAGCGACACGGCATCGTCTGCAGCATGAGCCGACGCGGCAATTGCTACGACAACGCAGCCATGGAGAGTTGGTTCAGCACGCTCAAGAATGAGTTGGGAGAGGTTTTCGAGAGCCCCAATGCCGCGAAGGTAAAGCTGTTCGACTACATCGAGGTCTTCTACAACCAGCAACGCATGCACTCGGCAATCGGCTACGCTGCGCCGGCCGAGTTCGAACGGGCAGCGGCATAGTCAACCTGTCCACCGAATCGGATCACGCCCAGAGGGCTCGCGAAGCTGGAAGGAGACAGTGCGCCCGACGCTACGAGGACACTTGAAGGCCGAGCCCCAGACGCTCGTGCTGGAGCCCACGGCCCGCTCCCTGCTGCGATAAGCAGACCCGGGCACTTCAGTTACCCAGGCCGGGCCCGAGGTCCTGGGGCGTCTGCCAGATGCCGTGGCTGGGCGAAGCAGTCATTCATCCAGTACCTGTGCGCGGTTGTTGACGCTGCGCTCCTGTCGCGTCGGGACGAGCCAGACCTCGTCTTCACCGCCCCTGACGCGCACGCCACAGGACACTACCAGCTCGGGCTCGACGCAGTGGATCAATTGTTGTTCACCTCTGGGAGGCGTGACGTCCGCGGTGACCTCAAACCGCGACATATTGATGAGCGGGACACAGCTCACCGACGAGGCAAAGGACTTCGTGGCGCAAGGCTTTCTCATCGCACGCGTGCTGCTGAGCCTGGACCCGCCGGGCACACCCGATTGCGGAGACTGCTGAACCGTGGCTTCACGGCACAGCGCATCTCCGGCATGACGCCATTCATCGAGAAGATGGCGCACGTGCTGGTGGACCGCTTCGCTCAGGACGGGGGCACGCCGGCGTGTCGCACGGCTTGTGGAATCAATTGAAAAACAAGAAAAATAAGCCATCGAGAGACCTCCTGTGTCCTCAAGGGTGTCCCTTCGCTTCGCCCCCCGACCGAAGCGCACCTTGAGGTCGTCCGATGCTCATCGCCATGGAATTTTCCAGGGCGCGGCTTGCCGCGTTCTTGTTGGCCCCCCTCCTCTCGATGTCTTGCACGGGAGGCGCTCCGGACAAATCGCCTCCCACCGAGGACGGAGCCCCCGAGGCTGGCGGCGGGCTTCCCTCGGTGCCAGAGGCGGACATGGTTACCGCCGAGGTGCCCTCGCTGGCGACGGTGCTCGTCGCGACGGGCGCTTCATGGCACTACCTGGACACGGGTGTGGACCTCGGCACAGCGTGGACGGCGACGGAGTTCACGGACGCAGCCTGGGCGACGGGAGCCTCTCCGCTGGGCTATGCGGAGACGGACCTGGCCACGTCGATCTCCTACGGCGCCAATACCACCAACAAGCACATCACCACGTACTTCCGGCACGCCTTCACTGTCGCGGACGTGGCGCAGGTCAGGGAATTGCTGGTGCGGTTGCAGCGAGATGACGGGGCCATCGTCTATCTGAATGGCACGGAGGTCTTGCGCAGCAACCTGCCGGCTGGGGCGGTGGGCTACCGTACGCTGGCGCCCGCCACCATCGCGGTGCCCGCGGAAGAGCAGACGTGGGTGAGCCAGGATATCGACGTGGCGGCGCTGCGCACGGGGGCGAATGTCCTCGCGGTGGAGCTGCACCAGTCCGCGATGAACACGTCCGATGCGCGCTTCAACCTCGAGTTGAGCGCTACGCTCGCGCCCGCGCCGACGCCCATTTCCGAGTGCTACCCGTTCGACATGCCCACGACGGCGGCGCTGCGCGCTGCGCCGAAGAAGGTTTTTGGTTTCTACTACCCCATCTTCCCCATCTCCATCGACAACGCACAGCCCGCGTCGGACTACTGGACGGGTTGGATGACACCCGAGTCGCGCAACGGCGAGTACGCCAACATCGGCGGACTGATGAGGGACAGGCCGCTGCCACGCCCCCCCTGGGCCGATAGTGCGTGGCGGCAACGTGACTTCGAGACGGAGGTGCGCCGCGCGATAGCGGCCGGCATGGATGGCTTCATCTATGAGCACCCGTACCGCGTCTCTTCCGACACTCGGAACAACCAACTCACCGTCATGCTCGCGGCGGCGGCGGCGGTGGACCCGGAGTTCCGCATCGTCCTCAGCCCGGACTTCCCCACGGAGGCAGAGGGCACCACGGACGGACTGGTGTCGATGATTGCCTCCGTGGCGCAGCACCCATCCGTGCATAAGCTCAACGGCGCCATCGTCCTGACCAGCTTCAACCCGGAGCGCAAGCCTGTGGCTTTCTGGACGGAGCTGAAGACGCGGCTCGCAGCCCAGGGCATCTCCGTCACGTATTGGCCGCTCCTGTCGTACACGGGCGACGTGTCGAAGTACGCGGAGTGGAACAACCTGGTGACTGGTTTCTCCTCGTGGGGAGAGCGCACCGCTCAGTCCGGGGAGACCATGCGCCGCTGGAGCGTGGAGTCTCACCGCCGCGGCAAACTGTGGATGTCCCCCGTCGCGTTCGAGGACGTGCGCCACAAGCTTACCGACAGCGAGAACAGCAGCCGCGTGTACTGGGAGGCGCAAAACAGCCTGGCGTTCCGCTCGCAGTTCGAGAAGGCGATGGAGGGCGACGCGGACTGGATTACGTTGCTGACGCTGACGGACTACGGCGAGTCGTGGCTGACGGCGTCCCAGGAGCGTGGCTACGTCATCATGGATTGGATTGCGTACTACACCACCTGGTTCAAGACAGGACAGCGCCCCACCATCGTCCGAGATACGCTCTATTACACGCACCGTCGGCACCGTACGGACGCTCCCTTCAACGCCGCGAAGCAGACAGCGCGCGCCATGAAGCTACGAGGTGGGGTCGCGGCATCCAACCAGGTGGAGTTGCTCGCGTTCCTCAAGGAACCGGGCCAGCTGGTCATCACCCAGGGCACCGATGTGCGCACGATGGACGTGACGAGCGCGGGGATGACGGCCTTCCAGGTGGCACTGGTACCCGGCACCACGCCCGTCTTCGAACTCCGGCGCAGCGGAGTCACCGTGCAGCGCCTGGAGAGCACGACGGCCATCCTCGCCCAGACCGTCTACCAGGACCTCATGTATCACGCGGGCGGCGGGCGCCCCTGCACGCGGCCGTGAGCGTCGGCGCGCGAGGACCGTCTGGGTTTCATTCGCCAGGGCAGCAATCTGCTGCGCGAGCCCCTGGTGAGCAGCAACCGGGACCTCAGCGAGGAAGGACACAGAGTCAACCTGGGCCGCCGCAATAGATGCGATAGCGGCGAGGTGTTGCTCCAGTCTCCGAACGCGCGCCTGGATCAGGGCGAGTTGGGCGCCATCGACCGAACGAGGCGTGGATGCGTTCCTGCCGCACCCGCCTTCCGTTGGGCGTTGGCGACCCCAAGGAGCGCGGCGACGATGGACTCAAGAAGCGTCCATCCCGTGGCAGAGGCGCCTGAATCGACGGCCGCAGCCCACCCACTGGGGGACGTTCGGACCTCGAGCGCGAAGCGCTCAGGGAACGAAGTCACTGCCTCCGTGGGAATTAGATGGGAAAGGACTCCGGAGACATCGCCGACGCCTATGTAGGCATCGGTGGCTTCCCGAGTAATTTCAGTGGGTTCGGGAGCGCCCCAGGCAGGACTCGAACCTGCGACCCCCGGCTTAGAAGGCCGGTGCTCTATCCAGCTGAGCTACTGGAGCTGGTTGGGCCACCCGCTCTGATTCCACTGCTTTACTTCAAGTCGGGGCGAGAGGATTTGAACCTCCGACCCCCTGCGCCCAAGGCAGGTGCGCTACCAGGCTGCGCTACGCCCCGAGAAGTAGAGTCCGGCATTGTTGAACCATCGCGCACGGACGCGCAAGAGCAACGTGCCTGACTCCCTCATTCATTCGTCCTTCCCCAACTCCAACAGCCGCGACTTCATCTTCCGGAAGGCCGCTCCCCGGTGTGAAACCGCCGACTTCTCCTCGGACGTCAGCTCCGCCATCGACCGGCCAGTGTCCGGAAACATGAAGACAGGGTCGTAGCCGAAGCCATGCGTCCCCCGGGCCTCGTGCCCTATCCGCCCCTCACACCGCCCCTCCTCCACGTGTGTCCGTCCATCCGGCCACACCAGCGCCAACGCACACCGGAACGACGCCCCTCGCTCCGCGTCCGGCACCCCCGAGAGCTCCATCAACAGCTTCTCGTAGCGAGCCTTGTCGTCCCCTTCCGCATACCGCGCGGACAACACCCCGGGCCCCCCATCCAGCGCGTCCACGCACAGTCCCGAGTCATCCGCCAACGCCGGCAGCCCCGTCGCCTTCGCGTACTCCAGCGCCTTCTTCACCGCGTTCGCCTCGAACGTGTCCCCGTCCTCTTCCGGCTCGGGCACCGGCGGCACATCCGCGAGCGACACCACCTCCACCACGTCGCCCACCAGCTCCCGCAGCTCGCGCACCTTCCCCTTGTTCGTCGTCGCGAAGAGCAGCTTCGCCTTGCGCGCCGTCACTCCAGCACCTTCGCCTGCGCGGCCACCAGCTGCTGGATGGCCGCCAAGCCCCCGTCGAGCATCGCGTCCAGCGTCCTGCGGTCGAACATCTGGTGCTCCGCCGTCCCCTGCACCTCCACCATCCGCCCATCCCCCGTCGCCACGATGTTCAGGTCCACGTCCGCCTTCGAGTCCTCCTCGTAGTCCAGGTCCACTCGAACCTCGCCGCCCACCACACCCACGGACACCGCCGCCATCGGCGTCAGCTTGGGCATCTTGCTGAGGACGCCCTGCTTCTGAAGCGAGCGCAGCGCGAGCACCAGCGCCACATACGCCCCCGTAATCGACGCCGTGCGCGTCCCGCCATCGGCCTGCAACACGTCACAGTCCAGGGTCAGCGTCCGCGTCCCCAGCGTCGACAGGTCCACCGCCGCGCGGAGCGAACGCCCGATCAGCCGCTGAATCTCCATCGTGCGGCCCGTCTGCTTCCCCTTCGCCGCCTCGCGCTGGCTGCGCGAGTGCGTGGCGCGCGGCAACATCCCGTACTCCGCAGTCACCCAGCCCGTGCCCTTGCCCATCAGGTGCGGCGGAACCCGCTCCTCCGTGGAACAGGTGACGAGCACCTTGGTGTGGCCGAACTCCACCTGCACGGAGCCCTCCGCATAGCGGGACACTCCGGGGGTGAGGACAACGGGACGAAGGTCCAGCACACCACGTTGGAAGGAACGCACGGCGAGCTCCTGAGGAAAGGAAAGAGAGCGGCCCCTCTCTACCAGAGCCCCTCGGCCCGCCGTCACCCCCTATCGACTCACGGAGCCGCCGGGCTCGCCACCTGGGCAGGCCGCGAGGCATCCCTCCGCCGAGACTCACGCAAGAAGGCAAGCACCCCCTCGCTGATGGCCTCGGCCAGCTTCTCCTGGTAGTCCCCCCGCGCCAGCCGCGCTCCCTCCTCTGGATGCGAGATGTAGCCCACCTCGACGAGCACCGCCGGGCACTCCACCCCCGAGAGCACGAAGAAGGGCGCCTGCTGCACCCCCCGGTCCGCCGCCTTCGTGCGGGCCACCAACCGGGGATGAATCGAATACGCCAACCGCGACGAATCCGCGTGCGCCTCCGTGCGCACCAGGTCCTCCAGAATCAACGCCAGCGTCGAGTCCCCTCGCGCCGCCCGAGCCACCGGCGCCTCCGCGTTCTCCCGGTCCGCCACCGCCAGCGCCGCCTCACCTGACGCATTCGCCGACAGGAAGTACGTCTCCACCCCCTCCGTCCGCGCTCGCATCCGCGGCGTGGGCATCGAGTTGGCGTGAATGGAGATGAACAGGTCCGCGCCGTGGTCGTTCGTCATCGCCACGCGCTCCGTCAGGCTCATCAGCGAGTCCCGCTCGCGCGTCAGGTACACCTCGCCCCCGGCTGCCTCCAGCTTCGTGCGCAGCCGGTGGGCAATCTGCAGCGCCACCTCCTTCTCGCGCAGCGCCCCGGGCCCCTTGGCGCCCTCCTTGGCGCCTCCATGTCCAGGGTCGATGACGATGCGCGCGGGCCGCTCGCCGGCCTCCACGCGAACGGGGACCAGCCAGAGACACGCAACCAGGGCCAGCAGCGGACGGAGAGACAGCCTCATGCCAGGCGGAATCGTAGCGGAGCCCTCCCCCGCGCGCGAAATCCCCGCCTCAGCCGATGACGTCGATACCCGGCCGCCCCGCCTGGACCTCGCCGATGAGCGCGGCGTCCACGCCCACCTTCTCCAGCGCCTTGAGCGCCTTGAGCGCATCGCGCGCGGGCACACTGGCCAGGAGACCCCCGTTCGTCTGCGCGTCCGCGAGCACCCACTGAATCGCCTCGGGTAGCCCCTGCGGGAAACGGACCTTCTTCTTCACGTGCTCCAGGTTCGACTTCGTCCCACCCGGCACCACGCCCGCATCCGCCAGCGCCGGCACGTCCGAGATGAGCGGAATGCGCTCCAGGTCCACCGCGGCCCGCGTCTTCGCGCCCGTCATCATCTCCAGCAAATGGCCCAACAGGCCGTAGCCCGTCACGTCCGTCAGCGCGTTCACCTTGAACTTGCCGGACGCGAAGACCTCACCCGCGGCGCGGTTGAGCGTCGTCATCAACGCGATGACCCGCTTCGACAGCTGCTTCGACGCCAGCCCCCGCTTGATGGCCGTGGTCGCGATGCCCGTGCCCAGCGGCTTGGTCAACAGCAACACGTCCCCGGGCTTCGCCCCCGCGTTGGTGAGCACCTTCTTCGGGTTCACCACACCCGTGACGGCCAGGCCGTACTTGGGCTCGGGGTCCCGGATGCTGTGGCCTCCGAGGATGGGGATGCCCGCCTCGTCCGCCTTCGACTGGCCCCCGGCCAGAATCTTGGACAGCACGGACAGGGGCAGGCTGTCGGGGAAGCCCACCAGGTTGAGCGCGAACAGGGGCTTGGCCCCCATCGCGTAGATGTCCGACAGCGCGTTCGCCGCGGCGATGGCGCCGAACTGGAACGGGTCGTCCACCACCGGCGGGAAGAAGTCCACCGTCTCCACCACGGCGAGGCCGGGCGCCAGACGGTAGACCGCCGCGTCGTCATTCGTGTTGAAGCCCACCAGGGCCTGGGGGCCTCGGGAGGACTTCAGTCCCCCCAGGATGCGCTGCAGGTCCCCTGCCCGAAGCTTCGCCGCGCAACCCGCGCAGTGACTCAGCTCGGTGAGGCGCAGTCGCTTCACCGACTTCGCGTCCGCCACGGCGTGTTCCCCTTCTCCCGGGCCCGCCCGGAATGGGGCAGGCCATGTGTCCCGCTCAGACGACGCGCACGTACTCGCGCTTGAGCAACTGCACCAACCCCTCGGCCGTGAGGACATCGTCCGCGTCCGCGCGGTCCAACACTCCCGCCAGGCTGCCCTGGTTGATGACCAGTTGGAGCACGTCCAACAACTCCGGCGTCAGCTCCTTGAGCGGCGGCCCCAGCGGAACGGCGAGCTGGAGCGTGGCCTCGGGCGGAGGGAGGCTGGGCTGCAGGCGCTTGAACTCGTCGAGCTGCCGGAGCGCGTCCATCAACAGCGCCTCCGTCGACGAGTCCAGCTCCACCATGAACTCCTGGCTGTCGGCCGGACGCAGCTCGAAGTCACCCGACTCCCAGGTGATGATGCGGTTGAAGCTCTTCTGCGGCCCCAGGTTGTGGTTCTCGTTGATGACCGCGTAGTACACGCGGCCCTGGCGCAGGTAGATCTTCCCCTCCTGAGTGCTGTTGACCACCAGCACGCCGTTCTTCTTGGAGGTGTGGAAGAGCTGGAGCAGGTCCGGCAGGGGAATCTCTTCAATCTTCCCCGTCATGGAGCTGCCCTTGGTGGTGGTCCGCGCGGCCTGGGCGGCGGCGGCCTCCTCCAGCTTCTGCTTGGCCACGCTCTCATCCACGTTGGCGCCTTCGGCCCCCTGGTGCACCAGCTTCAGGATGGAGGTGCCGATGAGGATGCGGTCGCCTTCCTTCAGGCGCGCCTGCTTCACCTTCTCGCCGTTGACGAAGGTGCCGTTGGTGGAGCCCATGTCCTCGATGGTGATCTTCCCGTCGGAGAAGCTGATCTTCGCGTGCTTGCGCGAGACCATGTCCTCCACGAGGACCATGTCCAGCTCGCTGGAACGGCCGATGACGATGTGCTTCTCCGCCTTCAAGGGGAACTCGCCCCCCTGGTACTTCCCGGAGATGAACTTCAGGGCATAGCTCTTCGAGATATCCATGGTCATCAACCCGCCTGCTCCACCTTGCCGGGGTCCTTCACCAGGTTGAGATACATCTGCGCGCTCTTGTTGTCAGGGCTGCGCGCCAGCACGTCCTCCCAGACCTGCACCGCCTCCACCCGGCGTCCCGCCGAGTACAGCGCGACGCCGTACTGGATACGGCCTGGGATGAAAGACGGGTTCTGCGCGATGACCTGTTCGTACTCGGTGATGGCCGCCGCGTTGTCTCCCGCGTCGCGCAGGGCGTTGCCCAGCTTGAGCCGGATGTCCACGAACTGGGGACACAGGCCCAAGGCACGCCGGTACTCCTCGATGGCCTTCTGCCAGGCACCGCTGGACGCGTAGACGTCCCCAATCTCGCCGTACATGTTGGCGATCTTCTTCTCGACATAGGGGTCCAGTTCTCCCGGGCCCGTCTTCTGCCGGGAGAGGGCGGCCTGGTAGACCTCCTTCGCCTCGGCGTACTTCCCCATGTCGTTGTAGATGACCGCCAGGTTCAGCGCCGCTTCGGTGTACGCCGGATTCAGGTTCAACGCGGACTCGAACGCCCGCTGCGCCCGGGCGAACTGGCCCTGGTCGTGGTAGATGATGCCGAGCATGTTGAACACGTCCGCGAACGTCGGATTCTGCTCGACGATTTTCGCGAGGTACTGCTCGGCCTGGGCGTACTGCTTCTTCTCGAAGTAGCCGCGCCCGAGGGTCAGTAGCTGCTTGAGGGGCTCTTCCATGACTCGGCCCGTCCTCGGGCCCTGCCTCCGACGCGGGGTAGCCTACATGAGGCCGGGCGAAAACAAGAATTCATCACCGTGAAGCGTGAGCGACAACGACCGCTGGCCCCGGGTGTCCACCGGCCTCGACGGGAGGGAGCCCTGGAGCCGCCAGTGCTCCGTGACCTGCGCTTCCTCCCGCTCCAACCGGATGTACCACGCCTCCGCCCGATAGACGCGCCCTCGCATCAACTTCAGTTCTTCCCACTCGGGACCCGCCACTCCTGGATTCCCAGGCGCCACCAGCCGGGCCAGGGCGTCCGCGTCGGCGGACTCGAGCGCCCGACGACGGGCTTCCAGCGCGCGCACCACCGCGACCAGTTGGGGGGACTCGGTGGTCTCCGGTACCCAGTCCCCGCGCTTGGAGACGAAGGGTGAGCGCTCCACGCCAGCGGTCCCCACCTGGGTGGCCCCCAGCGTTCCCTTGAAATCGAGCGTCGAGTGCGCCACGGCCCGCTTCCCGCCCGGCTCCACCGTCACGGTGATGCGAGCAAAGTGGTGCACCTGGGAGGTCAAGGGCGCGGACGCGCCGGGGACGCTCAGGGAAAGCCCGTAGGACTCGGTGCGCTTGAGGGCGGTGATGACCTCGACCTCCGGCCCCGCGGCGAACCCGAGGAGCCGGGGGACAAGCAGCGCACAGGCGGCGAGCACCGCCAGGCCGGCGATGACCAGCCCGCCCAACCGGCTCCATTCCTCCGTCGTCCTCACGTGCCCAGCATGCGCTGGGCCTTCTCCGCCGCGGGAGTCCCCGGCAGGCGGCGCAGCACCTGGCGCAGGGTCTCCTGCGCGCGCTTCGGGTCATTGAGCTTCACGTACGCGTCGTGAAGGTCGAAGAGGACTTCTTCCTCGAGGCTCGTGCCCGGGTACTTCGAGAGGATGGCCTCCAGGCGCTGGGCCACGGCCTTCCAGCGTCCGCGCTTCTGGTAGAAGCGGGCCACGTACATCTCGTGCTCCGCCAGGCGCCGGCGCGCGTCGTCGGCGTTGCGCTTGGCCTCCGGGGCGTATTGCGAATCCGGGTACTCGCGGAGGAACTCCTCCATCGTGGACAGGGCGGAGCGAATCTCCACCTGGTCCTTCTCCTCGGACGGAGGCAGGGCGAAGAACTCCGACGGGTAGCTCTGCACGTGGGTGAGCGCGGAGCGGTACGCGGCGTAGTCCACCTTGGGGTGCGTGGGGTGGAGCTTGATGAAGGACTGGTACTGGTCCCTCGCCTCGGGGAACGCCTCGCGGGCGAAGTCCACGTCGGCCAGCTTCAGCTCCGCCTCGCGCGCGGCCTCCTGGTAGGGGAACTTCGAGCGGACGTACTCGAAGTACTTCTGGGCCTTGAGGAAGTCCTTGTTCTCCAAGGCCACGCTGCCGAGCGTGAGGTTCTCATCGGCGGTGACGGCGTAGTCGGGCTCGCCTCCTTGGGAGCCGGACAGGGCGGCGCAACCGGAGGTGAGCAGCAGGACGGTGGTCAGGAAGGCGACGGCGGAACGCATCGGCGCCACGCTATTCGTCTGGCCCCGAGGGGTCCAGCGAAGCTTCACCCAGCAACTGCTGGATGACGTCCTCGGAGAATCCACGGCCTGACAGGAGGCGTGCGGCCCGGGCCCACGACTTCCCGTCGAGTGGCCGGACAGTCAGCCCTCGCTTCTCCAGCACCCCGCGGGCGGCGGCCAGGGCGTCGAACTCCACGGTGCCGCTGGCGGCCTCCAGGGCATCGCGAGCCTCGTCCTCGGAGAGGCCGTGGGCCTCCAGGCGCTGGAGGACGGCCCCTGGGCCCTTGCCCCCTCTCAACAGGGCGGCGGCACGCTCGTGGCCGAAGCGGGCATCATCGAGGTAGCCCCAGCCCTCGAGTCGGGACAGGGCCTGCTCTCGCACGGTGGAGGCGAAGCCCTTCTTCTCCAGGGCCTGGAGCAGCTCATGGCGGGTGCGGGCACGAGCGGCCAGCAGCTTGAGCCCGGCATCCGTGGCGCGCTGGACGGCCGCTGGCCCTTCATCCTCCGAGAGCATGGCGGGATACCTAGCATGTGGTAACAGGCCCCGCATGCACCCAGTCCTCGCCCGCTTCCTGGCCGCCGATGTCGCGAAGGAGACGCTCCGCAAGCAACAGGCGGGCGGCTCGCTCACTCCCGAGGAGAAGGCCTTCGCCGAGGCGGCCAAGGCCCATCCGCGCCAGGCCTCCATCCTGATGGACGTGGGGGGGCGCGTGTTGTCCTCGGATGCACAGGCCGCGCTCGTGCTGCTGGCGGCACATGCCTCCGCGAGGGCGCTGCTCGAGGACACCGAGCTGAGCGAGCCCGCTCGCAAGGCCCGCGAGGCGCTGGCCGAGGAAGGCGCGAGCGAGGAGGAGACGGACGCGTTCATCGCCTCCATCCTCCTGGAGGAGGCGTTCGGGTACGAGCAGGACGTGGACACGTTCGACCGCGAATACGTGCGGGAGTCGCTGGGTGAGGTGCCCGCGCTGGCGGCGCTCACGAAGGAGGCGGTGGACGCGCTCTTCCTGAGCTTCGTGAAGGGCGCGGCGAACGATGCGGAGCGGAAGGTGCGTGAGGGCATGGCGCGTGCCCTGTTCGACATCGCCTGGGCCGAGGGCCCCGCGCCCATCAACCCCGAGCACATCGAGGCCCTGCTGGACGCGGAGGTCGCCGACAAGCCCGAGGAGGAGCAGGAGGCGAAGGTGCACGCCACCGCGCATCTGCTCCAGGCCCTGTCCCGTGAAGGCTTGATGGGGCCCCTGCGCCTGTCCCGTCTGCGCGCCATGCTCGGCGAGGAAGACGCGTAGCAAGGCAGTGCGCCCGCGTAAGCTGGCTCTGCGGTGGAGTGGCTCCCCGGAAGCATGGGCCTGGACTCATTCCTCGTCGCGGGCCCGCGCAGGCTGGTTCTGCGGTGGAGTGGCTCCCCGAAGGCATGGCCTGGACTCGTGCCTCTTCGCGGACTTGCACTCGCGGGCCCTGGGTGAGCGAACCAGACCCATGCCTCTTCGCTGGCCCGCGCGAGAGGGCTCTTCGGCGGAGTGGCTCCCCGGCGGCGTGGGCTCGACTCGTGCCTCGTCGCGGGCCTGCACTCGCCGGCCCTGGCTGAGTGCTCCCCCATGCCTCTTCGCTGGCCCGCGCGAGAGGGCTCTTCGGCGGAGTGGCTCCCCGGCGGCGTGGGCTCGACTCGTGCCTCGTCGCGGGCCTGCACTCGCCGGCCCTGGCTGAGTGCCCCCCATGACTCTTCGCTGGCCCGAGTGAGCAGCCTCTGCGGTGGAGTGGCCCCCCGGCGGCGTGGGCTGGACTTGTGCCTCGTCGCGGGCCTCAACTCGCGGGCCCCGCACCGGCAGGCATCAGGGGAGTGCGCCATCCCGTGCCTCTTCGCGGGCCCGCCCTCGCGGGCTCCCCCCTTCCCTCTTCGCGGGCCCGTGCTGAGGGCCCTGCGAGGCCATCCTTGGTGGATGCCCTCAGACCCACAGGCCGGGCGGTCTCACTTGCTCGCGAGACCAGCGCACCTCCGAACACTCAGAAGCGTTCGATCTGGAAGTCGTCATCCCCTCCCGCCGCTGGAGCAGGCGCGGGAGCAGGAGCCGGGCGCGCCGCGGGAGCGGGCGTCGGAGGTCGCATGGGCTGGGCCGGTGCTGGCGGACGAGCAGCAGCCGGAGCCATGGGCGCTCCGGGACGCGCGGCCTGAGGCGCGGGGGCTGGCATCGCCGGAGCGGGCGCCGCGGCTGCCGCGGGCGCCCCCTTCTGCGCGAACGAAGCGGAGCCCGGAATCGGACGGGACTCGCCGGGCTTGGCGTCGAAGTTGTCCCACTTCGAGTCCGACGTCCCGCTGATGCCAGAGAAGCGCAGCGCGAAGTCGTCCGGGTTCGTCGCCTGACGATGGGCCTCCTCGTACGTCACCAGCCCCTGCCGCACCAGGCTCATCAGCGACTGGTCGAAGGTCTGCATCCCGTACGAGTCGGTGCCCTGCGCAATCGCGTCGTGAATCTCCTTCGTCCGGTCCTTGTCCTCGATGAGCTCACGCACACGAGCAGTGACGCGCAGCACCTCCACCGCGGCCACGCGGCCCTTGCCATCCGCGCGCGGCACCAGACGCTGACTCACCACCGCCTTGAGCACACTCGCAAGCTGGATGCGTACCTGCTTCTGCTGGTGCGGAGGGAAGGCGGACACGATGCGGTTCACCGTCTCCGTCGCGTCCAGCGTGTGCAACGTGGACATCACCAGGTGGCCCGTCTCCGCGGCGTGCAGCGCCGTTTCGATGGTCTCGTGGTCTCGCATTTCGCCCACGAGGATGACATCCGGGTCCTGCCGCAGCGCGCTCTTGAGCGCCTGCGCGAAGCTCATCGTGTCCACACCCACTTCGCGCTGGTTCACGATGGAGCGCTTGTCGCGAATGAGGAACTCGATGGGGTCCTCGATGGTCATGATGTGGCTGGTCTCGTTGGAGTTGATGTGGTCGATCATCGCCGCCAACGTCGTGGACTTTCCCGAGCCCGTCGTCCCCGTCACCAGGATGAGGCCGCGCTCCTCTCCACAAATCTTCGCGAGAATCTGCGGCAGGAGCAGATCCTGGATGGTCATCACCTTGAACGGGATGACACGCAGCACCGCGCCCACCGTGCCGCGCTGCTGGAAGACGTTCACACGGAAGCGGCCCAGGCCCGGAACCCCGTACGCCAGGTCCACCTCGTTGCTCGCCTTGAACTTCTCCTTCTGGAACTCGTTCATGATGCCGAAGGACATCCGAGCCACCTCCTCAGGCGGGAGGCGACGGCCATCCTTCAACGGCACCAACGAGCCATCCACCCGGAACATGGGCGGCAGACCAGCCTTCAGATGAATGTCGGAAGCACCGCCGCGCAGGGCGATCTGGAGGATCTCATTGAGTTCCATGGGCGCTGTGAATCGTAGCAGACGCCCGCGCGACGATGCGACCCGCGCAAATCAGTGAGTCCCCTGAAACACCACGGCGGAGACCCTCGTGAGAGAGCCCCCGCCGCGGAGGAACAACCGGAGCAACCAACCCGCAGGGGTTAGCGCTTGGAGAACTGGAACCGGCGACGCGCGCCCGGCTGACCGTACTTCTTACGCTCGACCGCGCGAGCATCGCGGGTCAGGAAGCCGGCCTTCT